>MHGW01000001.1:0-12973 GCA_001805765.1 Omnitrophica WOR_2 bacterium RIFCSPLOWO2_01_FULL_41_12
AATTTTAGGAATTAGACATTAAAGGATTAGTCATTCATTCGACATTCGTCATTAGGGAATTCGACATTAATCATCTATAACACATATTATAAGAGGAGGATTTGGTGAAGAGAAGGTTAATTTTGTTAATTGCCGGGATGGTGTTAATAGTGGGTATGGTTTTTCTGTTCATAGCGAAAAAGAGGGCCGGTGTATATCTAAGCAAGAAACCAAATAATACTGCCTCTTTGCCCTTACTTTTAACGCAGGCAAAAGAAGCTGAGGCCAAGGCCAGCCTCTTAGAAGCAAAAGCCACCTATCAGAAATTAATCAGTGAATTCCCCGGTTCTGCAGAAATTTTAAATTGGCAAAAAAAATCCGAGGACTTAAATATAAAATTATTATTTTCTTCTAGCTTTACACCCAAGAGCTTGCTTTATGAGATAAAACCGGGCGATACTTTAACTAAGATTGCCAGAGAATTTAAGACTACCCAGGACCTGATTAAAAAAAGCAACGGCCTTAGCGACGATAAAATTTTACCCGGCAGAAAAATTAAGGTTTGGACAGCGCCTTTTACTATATTGGTAGATAAATCCCAAAATTCGCTCATCCTAAAGACTGACGAAGAGATTATCAAGACCTATATCGTCTCAACCGGAGCCAACAATTCCACTCCCACAGGGAATTTTAAGATTGTGAATAAGCTCCTCAATCCCGCCTGGTTTAAGGCAGGTGCAGTGGTTCCCGCAGGCAGCGCGGAAAATATCTTAGGTTCGCGCTGGTTAGGGTTTAACCTGGCCGGCTATGGAATCCACGGCACGACTGAACCCCAAAGCTTAGGAAGACAAGTAACCCAGGGTTGTGTGCGCATGTCTAATACTGACGTGGAAGAACTATACACTATCGTGCCCGAGGGTACCGAAGTAACCGTCGTTGATTAATTCCATGAATGGGTTAGATTTTGAAAAACCGATTATAGAATTAGAAAATAAAATTCAGGAATTAAAAAATTTTATCTCGGATAAAAAAATTAATCTTTCTTCCGAGGTCAGGCGCCTGGAAGAAAAATTAGGCCAGTTAAGAAATGATACTTACGGAAACTTAACTGCTTGGCAAAGGGTGCAGATTGCCCGGCACCCCCAAAGGCCTTATACCTTGGATTACATTAATATGATGTTTTCTGATTTTATAGAATTGCACGGCGACAGGAGTTTTGCCGATGATAAGGCCATGGTTTGTGGTTTTGCCAAGATAGACCAGCAAAAAATAATGGTGATTGGCCATCAAAAAGGCAGGGATACCAAAGAAAACCTCAAGCGCAACTTTGGCTGTGCGCATCCCGAAGGCTATAGAAAGAGCCTGCGGATGATGCAATTGGCGGAAAAGTTTGATGTACCCATCATTATATTGATTGATACCCCGGGCGCCTACCCGGGAATAGGCGCTGAAGAACGCGGACAGGCACAAGCCATTGCCCTGAATCTCAGAGAGATGAGCCAGATCTCTGTGCCTATCGTTGCTACAATAATTGGCGAGGGTGGTTCAGGCGGGGCTTTAGGCATTGGTGTGGCCGATAGGATTTGTATCTTGGAAAATGCCTACTATTCAGTTATCTCGCCCGAAGGCTGCGCGGCCATATTGTGGAAGAATGGCGCCAAGGCGCCAGAAGCAGCAGAGGCGCTGAAACTGACTTCCGAAGATTTATTAAAGTTTGGGTTTGTGGACGAGATGATCCCCGAGCCTTTAGGCGGAGCGCATCGCGACCCGCAAAAGATGGCTGCGGATTTCAAGGAAAGGCTAAACAAAAATTTAAGAGAATTAAAGGCCTTGGATAAACAAGAGTTATTGAGATTAAGATATAAAAAATTCCGGGCAATGGGCAAAGTTGAGTGATGGAGCAGGAATTATTATTACTAGGCTTATTAAAAGAAAGCCCTAAGCACGGCTATGAAATAAAAAAAAAGATTAAGGAGATGCTTTCTTTATTTGCCGGCGTAGATTTAAAATCTATATATTATCCTTTGCGGGTATTAGAAAAAAAAGGTTTCGTAGTCAAGCGCACCAGTAAAGAAGGCCGGCGGCCAATGCGCCTGGTATATGCCTTAACTAAAAAAGGACAGAACCGCTTTAATGAGTTGCTCGCCAAGAGCTTTCTTTATTTTAAAAGGCCACAATTTAGCTTAGATTTAAGTCTATATTTTTTAAATTATATCCAGCCCAAAGTAGCTTACCGCAGGCTGCGCAGCCGTATATATATTTTAAATAAAATATCAAAAGGCCTAAAGCAGATGCTGGTAAATCAGCGCCAAAAAAATTATCCTTCCCCTCTCTACCGCATCCTGGAACATAACCTGAAGATGCTAGAGGCAGAATCACGGTTCCTGAGCCAACTGATGAAGACTCTCCCCTAAACGAATCCACTTGACAATTTTTATTTTATGCAATATACTTAATCTAGTTAATAGTTAAGTATCTTAACTATTAAGGAGGTTAAATATGGCCCAGCCATCTTTATCTGAATTTGCCGATAGCATAAATGAGATTATGCCGGTGATCATCAAGGAATTCACCCGGCGCCACTCCAATGAATTGTATAAAGGTAAGATTACCCTGCCCCAATTTTTGATTTTGGAATTCTTGCGCCGTCAGCAAGAGTGCAAAATGAAGGAATTAGCAGGATTTATGCGGGTGAGCACCGCGGCGATGACAGGTATTGTGGAAAAGTTAGTAAAATACGGCTATTGTGTCCGGCAATCTGATCCGCAAGACCGGCGCATTATTAAGATAAGGCTGACGCCTAAGGGAGGGGAATTGTTAAAGAAGATTAGCGGCCAAAGGCGAAAGATGGCTATTGATATATTCGGCCAGATATCTGAAAAAGACCGCGGGGATTATTTAAGGATTCTGATGCAGGTAAAAGATATCCTTACCCACGAAGAAGAAAAAATACAAAGCCGATGAAAAGACAGATTTCATTGATTATTATTTTTATTTTCATATTCCCCGCTTTGCTTAAGGCAGACGAAGTTTCTCTTAAGCTAGATGAAGCCATGACCATTGCCCTGCGGGACAACCGCGATATTTTGCTTAAAACCGAAGATGTGCAAAAAGCAAAACAAAAACTTGCTGAGGCAAAATCCGGCTTACTGCCGACTCTTAACTTTACAGGCACTTGGTCAGATACGCGCGGATTATATCCTAAGGATACCGCTTCCACTACAACCCAGACTACATTAAAACAATATCTTTATAAAGGAGGCAAAACCATAAACACCATCAGCCAAAATAAAGATAAATTAGAAGTTTCTCAGGCGCTTTTAGATAAAGCAAAGTTAGAAGTAGTGCTGAATATCAGTAAGGCCTTTTATACGCTTCTACTTGCTAATGAGTTTGCCAATTTAAATAAAGGCATATTAGATAATACCCAGGCGCATCTTAATGCGCTCCAGGCGCGCTATAAAAATGGACAGGCATCAACATCCGATATCTTAACCATTAAAGAATCCTTAAGTAGCGTAAATGAAGCCCTGGAAGCATCTTTAAATCAAGCAGAGGCTGCCCAAGCTCTTTTAAGAAATTTATTATATTTAGAGGAGAAGATTAAGATAAAACCCGATAGCCAATTTGTTTATTCCCCAAAGGAAGTTGCTTTTGATGAAGCATTTTTACAGGCCATGAAAAGTAGGCCAGAGATAAAGCAATACGCAGCCCAAACCCAGGCCGATAAAAAGGCAATTGAAATTACTAAGAGCGATACCCGGCCCAGTATTTATGCCTCCTGGGATTATTACAGCCGTTCTACTACTTCTTTAAGCTTTTCTCCCACCAAGGGCTGGCAAGACTATAATATAGTGGGCCTGACTTTTTCCTGGCCGATATTTGACGGCTGGGCGACAAAGGCCAAGGTAGAGCAGGCAATCATTGATTTAAAAGAAACGCAATTGACCAAAGAAAAAACTATTAAAGACATAGCCACAGAATTAAAAAATGCTTACTTAGATTTAAATAATGCCATAGCCAAAATAAAATCTCAGCAGGCAGAAATAGATTTATATCAGGATACGCTAGATGTGATGCAAAAAAAATATAAATCAGGTATAGTCAGTTTTTTGGATTTAGATGACGCGTCTTTAGGATATCAAGTGTCCCAGTTTAATCAGAAGCAGGCAATTTACGATTATTTAGTGGCCAAGGCCAGTTTTGAAAAAGCTACAGGAGGCTTATAATGCGAAATAAGTTTGGTAAATTGGTTATTGGTGCTTGGTTATTATTTGGTTATTGGTGCTTGGTGTTTGGAATTTTATCTGGTTGCCAGATAAAAGAAGCAGCGAAAAGCAAAGAGCCAGAAACTATTCCGGTGAGGGTTTTAAGGGTCAAACTCAAAGACATACATAATCTGCTGGAATATGCTGGTGATATCAAAGCCCAGGAGGAAGTGCTAATTTTTCCTAAGGTCAGCGGAAAATTAATCGAGAAAGTGAAGCATGACGGCGAATCCGTCAATAAAGGCGCACCCATAGCCTATATTGATAGAGATGAAGTTGGCCTGACCTTTGAAAAGGCGCCGGTAGAAAGTTCGCTCAGCGGAGTGGTTGGCCGTGTATATGTAGATATTGGCGCCAATGTAAATCCCCAAACTCCTGTAGCCTTAGTAGTAGATATGCGCAAGGTCAAAATTGATTTAGATATACCGCAGAATTATATACCCAAAGTTTCCTTGGGCCAGGAAGCCAAAATTTATGTTGACGCCTATCCAGAAAAAGAATTTATCGGTACAATTACCAAGATTAGCCCGGTTTTAGATTTATCCACCCGGAGCGCGCCGGTGGAAATTTTAATTAACAATAGCGAACAGCAATTAAAATCCGGAATGTTTGCCAAGGTTAAATTGATTATTGAGGAACAGAAAAATGCACCGGTAATATTGAAAGAAGCAATCATCGGCAAAGAACCAGATACATATGTATACGTCATAGAGAATGAGAAGGCATTCTTACGCAAGATAAAATTGGGCTTGCGTGAGGGCCCGTATTTTGCCGTGGACGAAGGATTAAAAGAAGGAGATGCGGTGGTGATTATGGGACAGCAACGTTTACGCGACGCAAGCTTAGTAAGCGTAGAAGAACGGAGCCAGGAATGAATCTTCCTGAATTTGGCGTAAAGAGGCCGGTGACCAATCTGATGATTTTTTCGGCAATTATTATTATTGCTTTCTATAGTCTCAGCAGGCTGGGTATTGATATGATGCCTGAGATTGAGCCGCCGATGATTACCGTAGTGGCTTCCTATTCTGGCGCCAGTTCCGAAGATGTAGAAATAAAGGTAACCGAACCCTTAGAGAATCAACTCTCTACCACCCCGGGCTTAGAAAAACTTACCTCCCGTTCCTTAGAAGGAGTTTGTCTGATAACTCTTAAATTTAAATGGGGCACAAACCTGGATGAGGCCTCTAATGATGTGCGCGACCGCATTGAGTTAAGTAAACGTTTCCTGCCGGATATTCCTGATGAAATGGATAATCCTTTTATCTTTAAATTTAATACGGCAAATATTCCGATTGTCTTTATGGGAATGACTGCCAAGCAAAGCTATCCACAACTCTATGATTTAATTGATAAAAAAGTGGGCGATGCCCTTCGGCAGTTACCCGGGGTGGGCACGGTGCAGTTATTCGGAGGGATGGAGCGGCAGATTAATATCTGGATAGACCGGGCCAGGCTAGAAGGTTACGGATTTTCTATACTGGATATCCAGAATGCCCTGCGGCAGGAAAACATCACCCAGCCTTTAGGAAGCATAAAGTCAGGGCTGACGGATTATGTTTTGCGCTTACCCGGAGAATTTGCCTCACCTGAAGAGATAAACTTAGTGGTCTTAGGCAAACGTAACGGAAAGCTTGCGTATCTTAAAGATGTGGCGCGCATGGAAGATAGTTTTAAAGAAATAATGGTCAAGGTGAGAATTAACCGTAACCCCGGGCTATTGATGTCCATCCAGAAACAATCCGGCACCAATACCGTGGAGGTGGCCAAGCAGATTAAGAAAAAATTAGATGCGCTGCAGAATTCCTTGCCGAGCGATGTAAAGATGTTCACCATTTTTGATAATTCACAGGATATTATCAATGCCTTGGATTCCCTGAAATCCACGCTACGTTGGGGAATAATATTGGTTATCTTGGTGGTCTGGTTTTTCCTGCGCCAATTTAGCGGCAGTTTAATTATTGCCCTGACTATTCCCTTCTCTTTATTAATCGCCTTTATCTATCTTTTTTTAAGCGGTAAAACTATAAACACCATCAGCCTCTCGTCTTTGGCTATTGCCTGCGGTATGGTGGTGGATAATGCTATTGTGGTGGTAGATAATGTCTATCGGCACTTGGAGAGAGGCCAGCGCCAGCAGGAAGCAGCTATTTTTGGGACCTCTGAAATGTTTCTGGCCATTTCCGCCTCTACCTTAACTACGGTAGTGGTATTTTTACCGATGTTCTTTATTACCGGCGTGGTGGGGATTATGTTTGCCGAGTTGGCGGTAATTGTAACGGTTACACTCTTGGCTTCACTTTTTACGGCGGTGACCTTTAGCCCGATGCTTTGTAGCCGCTGGCTTAAATTTAATCCGCAAAAGAAACACTTTGCCAAATTTTATGCAATATCCGAGAATTGGTTTAAGGCCTGGGAAAATTTTTATGCCAAATCTCTTGCCTGGTGCCTCGGGCATAAAAAAATAGTTATCTTTGGTTTTTTTGCCGCATTCATCATTAGTTTATTTTTGCTGCCGTTTATCGGTAATGAGTTTATTCCCGAAGAAGATACCGGCGATATTCGGGTAACGGTTAATCTTACCCTCGGTACAAGATTAGAGGAGACAGATAAAGTAGCCAAAAGGGTGGAAGATATTTTGCAGCAATATGTTCCTGAGGCAAGACTTATCTTCTGCCGGCCAGGCACCACGCCCGGAGCAGGCCGGGCAATGGGCGCAGGTGCTTCCGGAGAACATATTGTGGTAGGCGGTATGAAACTGGTGGCTAAACAAGAAAGAAAGCGCTCTGTGTTTGAAATCGGACAAGTAGTGCGTAGCCAGATCAGGCGCATCCCCGGAGTATTAAAAGTGGATGTTTCTACAGGTAATCCTATAGGCAGGCTGATTACTGGAGGCGGAGGTAAAAGTATACAACTGGAAATCATCGGCCATTCCTTTGAAGAGACCAATACCCTGGCGCAAAAGATAAAGGCAATGATGGAAAAAATCCCCGGGGCAGTAGATGTGAGTATCTCGCGGGAAATAAATCGCCCGGAATTAAGAATCGCCGTAGATAGAGAAAAAGCCGCTGCCTTAGGCCTGAATATGAATACGATTGCCTCCAGTATCAAGGCATTGATTGAAGGCTCAACCGCGACTAAGTATCGGGAAAAAGGCCAAACTTACGATATCTACGTGAGATTGGAGGAATCCTCGCGCGCAAAGATAGAAGACATAGAAAATTTATCCCTGGTTGCACCGCCGGGTAATGAAGGAATCAGGCTGATTAATTTTGCCAAAGTTTATGAGGTTTCCGGTCCGGTTGAGATTGAACGCCAAAACCGGGAAAGAGTATTAAGGGTGGAATGCAATGTCTATAAACGTTCAGCCGGAAAGGTCAGGGAAGATATTAGAAAAGGGCTACAGGGTATTATCGTACCTTCCGGCATAATGTTAAACTTCGGCGGTGAGGCAGAGGAGCAGGCCAAGGCATTCAAGGATTTAACCCTCTTGCTTTTATTAGGTATTGTCTTGGTTTATATGGTGATGGCCAGCCAGTTTGAATCCCTGCTCGATCCATTCATAGTAATGTTTGCTATTCCTTTCACCTTTACCGGTGTATTGTTAGGATTTTTCCTGACGCAAACGACTTTAAGCGTGATCACCTTTCTGGGTATCATTATGCTTACCGGCATTGTGGTCAACAATGCCATTGTCCTGATCAGTTATATCAACATTCTGCGTGCCAGAGGCTCTACTATGCTGGAGGCAGTGGCTAATGCCGGAAGAGAGCGCTTAAGGCCGGTGCTGATGACTACCATTACCACACTGGCAGGACTCCTACCTTTGGCTATCTCCAGAGGAGAAGGCTCTGAAGTCTGGCAGCCCTTAGGGATTACTATGATCAGCGGCCTATCTATTTCTACCTTGATTACCATGCTTTTCGTGCCCACGCTGTACGCAGTGTTTGAAGCGCGCATAAAGACTAAAATCGCTTGACAATCCTCTTATATTTAGTAAAATTTAAATAGTAAAATTTTACTATTTAAATGGATGTCGCTAAACTTCTATTAGAAAACGCAGAGAGACTCTCCGCTAAGCCCGCCTTTATTTTTAAAGACCAGCCCATCACCTTTCCAAAATTAAAAGATATCTCCTTTCAACTAACTGATAGCCTCCTAAAATTAGGTATCCAAAAAAATGATGCCATTGCTATATACCTACCCAACACGCCAGAATATATTTACAGTTATTTAGCTATCTGGTGCGCAGGGGCAATCTCTGTGCCCTTAGATTTTATGCTCACCGAAGAAGAGGTTATCTCATGCCTGGCGCATTGCCAAGCCAAAGTCTTGTTTGCCAAGTCCAAACCTAATTTTTCTTTCACTAAAGTAAAAGATAAATGCCCGCACTTAGAAAAAATTATTCTAGTGGGAGAAAATTTTGTCTCAGATTTATCCTTTGAAGAGTTATTAAATCAGGGTGAAAATAAAATTCCTGCAACTAATATTCAAGATAAAGATTATGCGATTATCTTTTATACTTCAGGGACTACCGGTAAACCCAAGGGGGTTTTAATTAGTTATCCGCAGTTAGCTGCTGCGCCAAAATCCATGCAGTTTTTTGTAGATTTAAATGAGCGGGATATTACTGTCTGCGCTGTCCCCCTTTCGCATTTGGGAGGGTTGGTCTATCTACAAGACAATATTGCCTATGGCCTGACCGTAGTTTTGATGGAACGCTTTATTCCCTTAGAGTTCTTAAAGAATGTGCAAAATTATAAAGCCACTTGTTTCTGGATCGTTCCTTCAATGTATTATGCCATCCTGCAATTAAAGGAATTTGAAACCTTTGATCTTTCTCACTTACGCTGGATTGTTTCTTTTGGCGCCTCCAGTTCTGCGGACGCCTTGCGCCGCTTTAACCATTATTGTCCTAAAGCACACCTGCTTAATGGCTGGGGAATGACGGAAACTAACGGACCAACCGTAGTGCTTCCTTTGGGTTCAAAGAAGATAGAGAGCGTGGGTGTACCTGCGCCTTGGGTAGAGGTGAAGATATTTGACGATAATGATCAGGAATTACCTCAGGGTAGAATTGGCGAAATAGTGGTGCGTAGCTGGATAGTCACTGACGGGTATTATAAAGACCCTGAAGGCACTGCCCAGGCAATACGTAATGGCTGGTTTCATACCGGAGATTTAGGCCGCTTTGATTTAGACGGCCTCCTTTATATTGTGGGGAGAATTAAAGAGATGATTAAGGTAGGCGGAGAAATTGTCTTTGAGCCCGAGGTAGAAGCTACTCTACACAAACATCCGGATGTAGCAGAAGCAGCAGTAATTGGCGTGGCCGATGAATTAAGGGGCGAGGTGCCCAAGGCATTCCTGGTATTAAAAGAGGGAAAAACTTTATCCGCAGAAGACCTGCGTTATTTCTGCCGCCAGCACCTGGCGCATTTTAAAATCCCGCATGATTTTGAATTTAGGGCTGCACTTGCAAAAACCCGCAGCGGCAAAGTGGATAAAGAAGCATTAAGGAATCAGCGCATCTAAAATGAAAAAATTCGCCACCTGGTTTAGCCACGGTTTGATCAGATATAGATATGGCTTTTTAGGTTTATGCCTGCTCATAAGTTTATTCTTTGCCTATCAATTAAAAAACCTCTCCTTTAATACTAATCTTGCAGATTTCTATCCCCTGAAACATCCGTATCTTAAGATTCAAAACCAGCTGAATGTAATATTTGGCGGGTTGAATCAGGTTTCTCTGGCCATTGAGGTAAAAGACTCAAGTATCCTGAATCCGATTACCCTGGAGAAAGTCTGGCAGATTACCCAGGAGTTATATTTAACCGAAGGCATCAATGCCGGCAGGGTAGTTTCTTTATCCGCCAGAAAAGTCAAACACGTAGAGGCAAATGCCGAGGGTTTCATCACCCAGTGGCTGATGCATGACCCGCCAAAAACCCAAGAAGAAATAGACATTCTTAAAAATAGAATTGTCAGAAACCCTTTGGTTTATGGCCCGATTGTCTCTGTAGACTTTAAATCTACGCTTATCCAGGCGGATTTTGAATCCCGGGTTTCTCCCCGGGAAATTTTTAAAACCTTACAGGAGATTAAGAAGAAATACGAAGATGCCAATCACGTCATTTATATCTCAGGCCAGCCGGTTTTGCAGGGTTGGCTGGATTTTTATCTGCCGCGGATGAGCAAACTCTTTATTATTACCTTATTGGCCATGGCCTTAGTTTTATACAATGCCTTTAAGTCTAAGCGCGGGGTATTGTTGCCTTTACTATCGGCATTTATGGCCACACTCTGGGGATTAGGATTAACTGCGCTTTTTGGGTTTAAACTTACTCCGGCAACTATCTTGGCGCCGTTTCTGGTCTTTGCCTTAGGCGTCAGCCACTCCATCCAATTTATCAAACTTTATTATGAATATATGAGCCGGCAGAAACGAGATTCTAAAGCCGCAAGCATTAAGATTACCCGGGATTTATTTATTCCCGCCTTTACCGGCCTGGTTACCGACGGAATTGGCCCTTTTGCTTTATTCTGGGTTCCTCTGGGTATGATTAAGAGTTTAGCCATTGCTATCGGCTTTGGAGTGATCAGCATATTTTTTAGTACCGTGGTTTTAATTCCCAATTTACTTTCTTTTATGAAATTGCCCAAGCGCTTAGAAGTTATGCGCGAAGAGAAAACCACCCTGACCAACAGGATATTAGGTTTATTTGCTAAATTAGCCGTGCAGAAAAAAACCCGCTGGATAGTAATTATTAGTTTCTTTTGCTTTACTCTAGTAGCCTTGTTCGGCGCCAGCCAATTAGAGGTGGGTGATAAAAAGCCCGGTACATCCCTGCTTTACGCAAATAGCCCTTATAATCAGGCAGAGAAATTTATCAGCGAAAAATTCGCTACCTCAGACCCTTATTATATATTTGTCGCGGGAAAACACGAAGATGTGCTTTTAAGTAGTGAGGTTTTAAAAGAGATGGATGGCTTGCAGCGCTACTTAGAAAAAGAGGCCAAAGGCGTTGGCCGCACCCTCTCGTTAGTAGAATATGTCAAAGGAATGAATATGGTGATGTTTTCCGGAAACCGCCAGGAATTTAAAATACCGGATAATGACCGCACCATTGCCGAATACGTATTTTTATATTCTCTCACCGGTTTTCCCGGAGATTTTGACCCGGTGGTGAATCCTAATTATCAATTTGCTAATATCAAGGTGGACCTGAAAGACCATAAGGCCGCCACAATGAATGAAGTGATTAAAAAGACTGAAAACTGGATTAGATTAAATCACCATAATCAAGATGTGGATTTTTCTTATGCCGGCGGAAATATCGGAATGTTGGCGGCAGTCAACCAGATAGTTGCTCCGATGCTGACTATCAATTCTTTATCTACCGCAGGTTTAGTATTTTTATGTTTAGTCTTTGCTTATGGTTCATTTGTCTCAGGCTATCTTCTGATTATGCCGCTTGTATTCAGGACGCTTCTAGTCTTTGGAATTTTAGGTTTTTTAAAGGTGGGTTTAACCGCAGAGATGATTCCCATGGTCGCCTTAGGCATTGGTTTTGGCGATGATTTTGGTATCTATATTGTCTCGCGCATAAAGGATGAATTAAGAAAAGGAGGTGGTACATTAAGTGCGGCAGTAGTAGAAGCAATGTCAACTTCAGGCAAGGCGGTATTCTTTACTGGCGTTACCTTAAGCGTAGGTATTGCTACCTGGATGCTTTCCAGTATCCTGATGCAGGTAAGATTAGGCGCACTTCTGGGTTTTTTTATCTTTTTTAATGTGATTGGCACGTTGATTGTGTTACCGTCAATGATTATGACTTTGAGCCCTAAGTTTTTAAGGGACTAGTGAAGAAAAGGAGGTTAGCAGATGAAAAGGATTATTTTGTTCTTGGCAGCAATTGTCTTACCTTTAGGTTTGGCCTTGGCTGCTGACTTGGAATATTTTCAGGTACATAAGCCAAAAGAAGGCATGAGCGCAGAAGAAATTATGCAGATTAAGTATTTTAATAAATATTCTTTGTTTGCCCGCGATTATCAATCCATTGGTGATGTGGTTTTTATTGAAAAGGACGGCTCAAGAAGAAACCGCAGATTCTTGCGCCAGAGGATTATTTTAGGCCGGGCTTCGGACAATGTCTCTTACAAAGATTTAGTTATGTTTACTGAGCCAACTTCAGTGAAAGGCTTAGCCACCCTAACCTGGAATTATATGAATCCTAACAGAGACCAGGATGTCTGGTTGTGGCTGCCTTCGTTACGTAAGATTCGCAAGGTTTCGGTTGGCCAGGCGGATGATTCTTTTATGGGCAGCGATTTTACGGTGGAGGAGATTACCACGCGTAGATTCTCTGATGAAACCTATAAATTGATTGGCGAAGAAAATTTTAAAGGCTATACCTCGATATTTGATGGCCAGGTTTACCATCAGGGTGAGCCGGTTTATGTGATAGAATGTTACCCTAAAAGAAAGCCCTGGTACTATTCCAAAAGAGTAACCTATGTATCTAAAAATTTCGGCGGAAATATATTGGATGAGATATACGACCCTAACGGCAAACTCTACCGCACTCTTTTTCGGGGTTGGATCATTATGGATGTCCGTGGCAGGGAATATCCGGCGCAAAACCGCGTAGAAGGACATGACCTGCGCACCGGGCATAAAAGCATCATTATCTTTGATGAAATAAAATTTGACCAGGGGCTTTCTGAAG
>MHGW01000001.1:12982-13212 GCA_001805765.1 Omnitrophica WOR_2 bacterium RIFCSPLOWO2_01_FULL_41_12
CCCAAAAAACCCTGATGCGCCAAAGATGGTGAAAGGAGGCAATATATGCATTTTAAATTAAAAATTGTTTTGTTACCGATTATTTTATCGCTGGTCCTTATTACAAATTCCTGGGCAGCATTGGAAATCGACCGGGGGCCTGTATATTGGCTCTTACGTAAGGCCCTGCCTTTTAAGAACCTGGAATTGGCGGGTTACTTAAAGAACGAAACAGCATTACGCACTGCCCA
>MHGW01000002.1:0-1346 GCA_001805765.1 Omnitrophica WOR_2 bacterium RIFCSPLOWO2_01_FULL_41_12
TCCCGGGATTTATGATCAGAAATGCAGATGACAGCTTTACGCTCAGGATGGAAAAACCCCTGGAAAGGGGGGAAAGTTTATTAGAATTACTTAAGCGATACAATGTCATTATTGAAGATTACATTAGAAAATACCCTGAGCAATGGTATATGTTCAGGAGATTCTGGAGAGAATGAAGACCTGCGTAGTTATCCCTACCTATAATGAGGCAAAATCCATTGCGGGTTTGGTAAAGGAAATCCAGGGACTAAACCTAGAGGTAATTATTGTGGATGATGGCTCACAGGATGATACCTCCCAGATTGCCCAAGAAAACGGCGCCACGGTTTTAAAAAATCAGATTAACCAAGGCAAAGGCGCATCCTTAATTAAAGGGTTTTCCTATGTGCTGAGCAAGGATTGCGATGCAGTCATCACTATGGATGGGGATGGCCAGCACCTGCCTTCCGATATACCTTATTTCTTAAGGTTAGCCGAGTACTCAGATAACGGTATTCTTATCGGAAACAGGATGCTCAAAAGAAAAAATATGCCTTTTATCCGCGTGCTGACAAATAAAATTATGTCCGGCCTGATATCCAAAATAACCAGGCAAAATGTCCCGGATACGCAGTGCGGGTTTCGACTGATTAAAAGGCCAGTTTTAGAAAAAATTAATCTCAAGACTTCTAAGTATGAAACTGAATCAGAAATATTAATTAAGGCTTCACGTTTGGGTTTTAAAATTGAATCTGTGCCTATTAAAACTGTTTACTCAGGAGAAAAAAGCCAGATCAATCCATTTGTGGATACTTTGCGTTTTATCAAATTTTTATTTAGAGAATTATGGACTTTGCAGTCTTAAGAAAAAGGATGGTGGAGGAACAGATAATCCCCCGGGGCGTAAAAAATCCCCGTGTCTTAGAGGCATTTTATAAGGTCGAGCGGCATAAATTTATCCCGCAGGATTCCCGGGAAAGCGCTTATGCGGATTTTCCCGTGCCTATAGGCGAAGGACAGACCATCTCTCAGCCTTATATTGTCGCTCTGATGACTGAATGTTTGGGATTAACCGGGAAAGAAAAAGTTTTGGAAATCGGCACCGGCTCAGGATATCAAACAGCCATTTTAGCGGAGTTAGCAAAAGAAGTTTACAGTATTGAAAGGTTTGTGAGTTTAGCAAAAAAAGCAGAGGCAGTATTACAAGAAGCAGGTTATGTAAATATCAAAATAAAGGTTGATGATGGGACTTTAGGCTGGCCGGAATTTTCGCCCTTTGACCGGATTATTATCACTGCCGCCAGCCCAGGAATTCCCCTGCCTCTCACTGAGCAATTAAACGAATCGGGTAAACTTATCCTGCCGCT
>MHGW01000002.1:1352-7469 GCA_001805765.1 Omnitrophica WOR_2 bacterium RIFCSPLOWO2_01_FULL_41_12
AAATTTTAGCCAGGTTTTAACCGTAGCGGAGAAGAAAAAAGGTAAATTAGAGAGTATTCAGGTTTGCGGCTGTGTGTTTGTGCCGCTGGTAGGCAAATTCGGCTGGAGAAAAGAAAATGCTTGAACTAATAATTCACTGGTTAAAGGGTATACCCAAAGAATATGTAGTGATGATTGTCGGGGCATTGCCTATAGCGGAATTAAGGGGCGCGATTCCCTTAGGATTATCTTTGGGAATGCCGCTGGCCAAGGCCTTCTGGTTGTCAGCGCTGGGTAATATTATACCGGTTGCCCCAGCGCTTTTTTTATTAGATCCGGTTTCCAATAGATTAAGAAGGTTTAAAATCTGGGCGCGTTTCTTTGACTGGCTTTTTGAGCGCACCAAAAAAAAGTCAGACAGCATCCAAAAATACGAGGCCTTAGGATTAGCGATATTTGTGGCTATTCCGCTACCGATGACCGGAGCCTGGAGCGGAGTGGTCGCTGCTTCGCTCTTTAAAATTAAATTTAGATACGCCTTTATCGCCATAGTCGCCGGCGTTATTGGTGCAGGCCTGATTGTTTCTATTCTCTGCACACTGGGTATTATGGGCTGGAAAGCTGCGATACATTAATGAAAAGTAAAAACTTTATTGATTATTTTTTAATATTTATATTAGGGATAATAGTCTATTTTAATTCACTCTGGGTTAATTTTACCTGGGATGATTTAGGATTGATTTTAAATAACGCTCAATTGAAAAGTTTCTCTAATATCTTTAAGAATTTTTCTAGCGGGCTTTTTTACTCTAAGGTATTTTACCGGCCAATACAAACTTTGACCTATATGTTGGATTTTTTCCTCTACAAATTTAATTATAAAGGTTACCATTTAACCAGTATTATTCTGCATATCCTGGTAGTAATTTTATCTTATAAATTACTAATTATCTTAACTAAAAATAGAAGGCTAAGTTTATTGACATCTTTATTGTATTTGGTTTCTCCTTTATGGGTGGAGAGCGTAACTTATATTTCAGGCCGGGCCGATATCTTAATGGCCATTTTTATTCTTTTATCCTTTATATTTTTTATTAAGGATAAGTTTTTTCCCTCAATTATTTTCTTTATTTTTGCCCTTTTATCCAAGGAAGCCAGTTTAATTTTTCCTTTGGTTCTGATTTTATATCTATTTTTATTCGGTAAAAAAGAGAAAAAAACAATTTTCAGCATAATCGCCTTTTTTATTATAGATATCGGTTACGTTGCCTTTAGGTATCTTACTGTAGGTTATGAAAATATAAATTTTCAAAAATACCCCTTTTATAGCAGGATACTCTTTTTTATAAAAGCCATCCCTAAATACATTGGCTTGATGTTCTTTCCTATAAACCAACATATGGCTCATGCAGTAAATCTGCCTGTTTCTTTTTTTAAAACAGAGGTTTGGTTATCATTTCTATTTCTTATTTTCTTAGTTTTTTTATTCTTTTATTTCCTCAAAAAAGAAAGATTTATCTCCTTTTTTATTGCCTGGTTTTTTATTTTTCTCCTGCCACAGTCAGGAATTCTACCCATCAATGCTTTTTTTGCTGAGCACTTTATCTATATTAGTGCATTAGGAATTTTTGTGATCTTTATCTATTTTTTACAAAAATTAAGGCCTAAAATAGCCTTTAATACCCTATTCCTTGCCTTTTTATCTTTTTTTTCTTTGGCTACGGTAAAATATAATTTTATTTGGCAGGACCCCATAAAATTCTATAAAAGAATAATCGGCTTTTCGGCTAATAGTTTTACTGCTTATAATAACCTAGGCAATATATACCTTAATAATGGGAACTTAAAAGATGCGGAAAAAATGATTAAAAAATCTTTAGAAATTCATCCTCAATATAAACAAGGAAGATTATCTTTAGCCCGCATTTATTATTTAAAACAGGACTTTTCAAAGGCCATAGATTTAGTTAAGAGTGTTTTAACCGAAGACCCTAAGAATTATTTGGCTTTATATTTCTTAGGGGTCTTTTATACTAAGAAAGAAAGTTATGACTTGGCCGAAGGTTATTATAAAAAAGCAATAGAATTGAACCCATCGTATATGCTATTGTGGTTAGATCTCTATTCATTATATCAATTATCAGGTAAAGAAGAAGAGGCCGGAAGAACCAAAGAAATAATTGCGCAGATGGATAAATATTCGCTTTCTCAGGTATACTCTAATGATGCTGCAGAATTATTGGAAAAAAATAAATTGGATGAAGCATTATTTACAATTAATGAAGCGATCAAAATAAATTCTTCTGATAGCAATTATTATAATCTTAGGGGGGTTATTTTAAGAAAAAAGGGCGATTATCCGCAGGCCCTCAATAATTGTAAAATGGCTATAAAAATTTCTCCCTCTAACTGGGAAGTTTATAATAATTTGGGCATTATTTTTTCTAAGATGGGGGACTTTAACAATGCGGAAAAGAATTTCCAGAAAGCTATTTCTCTGAATGAAAATTACACTGAGGCTCATTTTAACTTAGGCCTTTTGAAAAAACAATTTCAAAAATAAAAAATTTAATTGACAAATATTATTTAAAGTAGTATAAGTTAAATGAATATGGGTTAAGGGAAATCCGTGCAAGCGGATGCGGTCCCGCCGCTGTAACCGGGGACGAAAGCTCAAAAGTTTGCCACTGCCTAAATTTAGGCGGGAAGGCATGAGCAAGTAGGTTGATCCGGAAGTCAGAAGACCTGCCTATATTTTCCTCGCGGAAGGGCCATAGTTAAATTAGGGTGCAACCCCGAAGAGTAGCGCAAAATTAAAGCTACATTCGGGGTTTTATTTTATATGAGAAAAATAAACTTTATAGTTGCCCTAGGGACAGGTCTCTTAGTTTTCGGTGTAGCCTTAACGAGATCTGTCCCTGCGGGGACAGTCCCTTCGCAGGCGGGGACAATCCCTGTCAAGCCGCGTTATATTTCCTTAGCGCCTGCAACTACGGAAATATTGTTTGCTTTAGGGCTGGATGAAGAAATTGTGGGAGTGAGTTCATTTTGCAATTACCCGCTAAAAGCTAAAACTAAAGAAAAAGTAGGGACATTTAGCCAGCCCAATGTAGAAAAAATCATCTCTTTAAAACCGGATATTATATTTTGCACCGGCCTAGAACAAACCCCGGTGGTGAATGCCCTGCGGCAGTTAAACTTAAAAGTCTATGTCAGCGACCCCTCCAATATAAAAGAATTGCTTAATTCAATCAGGGATATAGGCAGATTAACCGGCAGGGAAAAAGAGGCGGATACGCTGATAAACAAAATGGAACAAGTTTTAGGCCAGGTAAATGTAAAAGTTAAATTAATCCCTCCGGAAAAAAGATTAAAAGTATTTATAGAAATCTGGCATGATCCTTTGATGACCGTAGGTAAAAAATCATTTGTTGATGAAGTACTTACTTTAGCCGGCGGGATTAATATTGCCGCAGATACCTTGCAACCATATTTATATTTCAGCCCCGAACAGGTGATCAAGCGTAATCCCGATTGTATTATCCAGACTTATATGTCTGAAAACGAACCCCTAAAAACAATTGAAAAACGTTTAGGCTGGAAGGAAATATCCGCGGTGAAACATGGCCGGGTATACAATGATATAAACCCGGATATATTACTCAGGCCTGGGCCGCGCATAGTGGAAGGGCTGCAAGAACTCCATAAAAAACTGTATCCTTAAAGAATGAAGATTTCTCTAAAAATATCGCTGTTACTGATAATATTAATTGTTGCCATATTATTAGCAATTACCAAAGGTTCGGTAGATATTCCGTTAGCGGAATTATTACTGAAAGAAAACTGGCAGGTTTTGTATTTAAGGATTTTACGGATTTTAGTGGCGATAATTGCAGGCAGCGGCTTAGCGGTCTCAGGCATAGCCCTGCAGGCAATTTTAAGGAACCCTTTGGCTGAACCTTATTTATTAGGCACATCCAGCGGCGCAGGATTAGGCGCAGTCATCGCCATAATTTTAGGTATATCGTCTATTTATTTACCTTTGGCTGCATTTTTGGGGGCAATTTTAAGCATAATTCTCGTGTATCAGCTGGCTAAACAGGGAAGTAGAATCCCGGTGCAGTCTCTGATTTTATCCGGGGTGATTGTATCCATAGCGCTTTCCGGGATAATGGTCTTTTTAATCTCTGTATCGCCTAACGAGGCATTACACGGGATAATGTGGTGGTTGTGGGGAAGCTTGCAGTTTTATGATCCTAAACTCCTTTTGCTGGTAGGTATGGTAGTTGCCTTAGGAACTTTTGCAATATTTATATTTTCTCAAGATTTAAATGCCATAAGCATTGGGGATGAAGAGGCCATACATTTGGGGATAAATACGGAAACGATCAAGAAAATATTATTTTTTATTACTTCCTTAATTACGGCAGGCATTGTCAGTATTTGCGGGGTAATCGGCTTTGTGGGATTAATCATCCCGCATCTTACCCGGCTTATTGTGGGCCCAAACCACAAAACACTTATTCCTGCGTCCTGCGTTTGCGCTGCAGCATTTATGGTTATCTGCGATATCTTTTCCCGGACTCTTTTTACGCCCCTGGAAATCCCCATCGGAATCATTACTGCTTTTTTGGGCGCTCCGGTATTTATTATTTTATTAAAAATCAAACAGGCAGTGAAATAGAAGTATGGACTTATTAAAGGTAGATAATCTTTGCGGCGGTTACGGCAAAGAAACAGTCATCAGGGACGTTTCCTTTAAAATAGAAGAAGGGGGTTTCTTAGGCATTATCGGGCCAAATGGTTCGGGTAAATCCACATTGCTGCGCTTAATGAGCCGCGTATTAATTCCTCAGACAGGTAAGATTATCCTGGAAGATACGGATATTGCCCGGATGCATTTAAAAGATTTCTGCAAAAAAGTCGCCTTTGTGCCTCAGGATACCATGATTAATTTTTCTTTTAATGTCTGGGAAATAGCGCTGCTGGGAAGAATCCCGCATTTAAGAAGGATGCAATGGGAAGGTAGGAGAGATTTTTCCATCGCCCAAAATTCTCTTTCTTTAACCGATACCCTGCATTTAAAAGATAAACCCATAGATGAAGTGAGCGCGGGTGAACGGCAACGGGTGATTATTGCCAAGGCCTTAACCCAAGAACCTATCCTGATGCTTTTAGATGAGCCCACCTCCCATTTAGACATCGGCCATCAGATACAGGTATTAAATTTATTAAAGCGGCTGAACCGCCAAAATAACCTGACTATTGTTGTCGTCCTGCATGATTTAAATTTAGCCAGCGAATACTGCCAGCGGATAATCCTGCTTAACGCAGGTAAAATTTTTAAAGAGGGTGAGCCGCAAGAAGTATTAACTTACCAGAACATAGAAACCGTGTATAAAACTGTGGTGGTGGTAAATAAAAACCCTATCTCTTTTAAACCCTATGTAGTTTTGGTTTCCGGAGAAAGATAAATGCCGACTAAAATAATTTTAATCCGGCACGGTCAAACTTTATGGAGTAGAAAAAAAAGATACTGCGGATCAAGCGATATAAGCTTAAGCGCCAGAGGCAGAAATCAGGCCCGAAAATTATATCAGGTTTTAAAAAAAGAAAAGATATCCAAAGTTTATTCCAGTAATGCAGCCCGGGCATGGGATTTTGCTAAAATTGCCTTTAAAGGGATGAAAATAAAAACGATAACGCAATTAAGAGAATTTAATTTCGGCATCTTTGAAGGATTAAATTATGAAGAGATCAAGCAAAAATACCCGCAGATCTATGGGCGCTGGTTAAAAAATCCCCTTGCCGTTGACCTTCCTAATGGAGAAAATCTCAATAATTTTAAAAAGAGGGTGGAAAAAATATTCGCCAAGATTGCCAGGGTGAATAAAAATAAAACCATCGCCATAGTTACTCACGCCGGGCCGATAAAAGTTATCCTCGGCGATATTTTAAAAAAGAAGGAATTCTGGGAACTCAATGTGGATTTAGCCAGCATGCATATAATAAATGGGTAAGATTACCTTTATTTTAGGCGGGGTGAGAAGCGGAAAAAGCGAGTTGGCCATAAAATTGGCGAAAGCGAACTACAAAAGAGTAGCCTTTGTAGCCACCTGCCTAGGCCTGGATAATGAA
>MHGW01000002.1:7516-12878 GCA_001805765.1 Omnitrophica WOR_2 bacterium RIFCSPLOWO2_01_FULL_41_12
GCAGACTTTTGAAAACCCGAAAGATTTAGGATTATTATTGAAGGGGATGGGGACAAAATTTGAAGTCATTATCATAGATTGCTTGACTATCTGGTTGTCCAATCTTGTTTTAAAAGGCAATAAGGAAAAAGCTATTGCGCAAAAGTTAAAGGAAACAGGAGCAGTGCTTAAGAAAATTAAGGCCGCATCTATCATTGTCTCTAATGAGGTAGGTTTGGGGATTGTTCCAGAAAATAAATTAGCCAGAGAATTTAGGGATATTGCCGGCAGGATGAATCAAATTGTAGCAGAGAATTCTGATGCAGTATTCTTTATGATCTCGGGAATACCATGGAGGGTAAAATAAAAATGAAAAGGATAGAAGAAGTTATGGGGGCGATATCAGAAATAGATTACGCGCTTATGCAGAAAACACAAAATCGACTGGATAACCTGACCAAACCACAGGGAAGTTTAGGGAGGCTGGAAGAATTAGCCAAATTAATCGTCGGTATCACCAGAAAAGAAAAACCGGATTTTAAAAATAAGGTGATTTTTACGCTGGCTGCAGACCACGGCGTCGTGGAAGAAAAAGTGAGCGCTTTTCCCAAAGAGGTTACCGCGCAGATGGTCTATAATTTTTTAAATGGCGGGGCAGGAATAAATGTCTTGGCCAAGCACATTGGCGCAAGGGTAGTGGTGGTGGATATAGGAGTAGCCGGAGAAATCCAAAATCCAAAATCCAAAATCCAAAACTTCAAGGATAAAAAAATAAATTTTGGGACAAAGAATTTTACTAAAGGACCGGCAATGACCAGAGAAGAAGCCATAAAATCTATAGAAACCGGGATGGAATTGGTAGAAGAAGAGATGCCTAATGGCATAGATATTATTGGCACAGGGGATATGGGGATAGGAAATACCACTTCCTCCAGCGCCATAGCTGCGGTTTTTAGCCAAAAAGAAGTTGAGGAGGTTACGGGAAAAGGCACTGGCATTGATACGGAAACTTTAAAAAATAAGATTCGGGTGATAAAGGAAGGTTTAAAAATAAATGCGCCTGATAAAAATGACCCTATAGATGTCTTATCAAAAGTCGGTGGTTTTGAAATCGGAGGGTTGGCGGGCATAATTTTAGCCTCTGCCGCTAAAAAAATTCCTATCGTCATAGATGGATTTATCTCCGGAGCTGCCGCATTAGTTGCTTACCACTTAGCGCCAAAGTCAAAAGACTATATGATTGCCAGCCACTGTTCGCAAGAATTAGGCCACCGTATTATTTTAGACCACTTGGGATTAAAGCCAATTTTAGATTTAAATTTAAGATTAGGCGAAGGCACAGGCGCTTGCTTAGGCATAAATATAATAGAGGCGGCAATTAAGGTCTTAACGCAAATGGCCACCTTTGAAAGCGCCAAGGTAGCGGAAAAAATTAAAGCATGAAAAGCCTTTTATCGGCCTTACAATTTTTAACTATCATTCCCGTAAAAATTAAACACGTGCAGGAAAAACAGATAGCCAGGGCATTGATTTATTTTCCCATCATTGGCCTATTTTTAGGCCTGATTTTATTAGTCTTTGAAAGGATGCTTTATATTTTAAATTTTGGGCAATTCTCCATAAATACTATCTTGGTTGTCCTGCTGATTATTCTCACCGGTGGAATACATTTAGACGGCTCAAGCGATACCGTTGACGCCTTATCCAGCAGAAAGAATAAAGAGGAGATGCTAAAGATTATGCGCGATTCCCATATTGGGGTAATGGGAGTCTTAAGCTTGATCAGTATCATCCTCTTAAAGATTTCTTTTCTTTCGTCATTAAACACTGTTTTAAGGCCTACAGCTCTACTTATAATGTGTATCTTAAGCCGCTGGTCAATGGTCTTAGCAATTTTCTCATTTGCCTATGCCCGCGAAGAGGGAAAGGCAAAGGTTTTTTTTCAGGGGATTAACTTGAAAATTTTTTTATTGTCTACTTTAATTACAATGGGTTGCGTAATGTTTATTTGGAAACTAAAAGGTTTGGCAATCTTGGGAATCATATTATTGAGTACCTATTTAATCGCAAAATCCCTAAAAAATAAAATTGGCGGGCTGAGCGGAGATACCCTGGGAGCGATAAACGAACTAAACGAAGTAATTATTTTATGCGTAATGGCTATAACGGCAAAAATTTTTCTATGGATAATTTAACTGCGATATCTTCCTGGAGCGGAGGAAAAGATAGTTGCCTGGCCTGCTATAAGGCCATGCAACAAGGTTATCAGGTAAAATATCTTTTGAATTTTATCTCCCGAGAATCCAAGCGGGGCTGCTTCCATGGAATAGAGTCAGGCCTGATGAAACTGCAGTCCGAATTAATCGGCATCCCTTTAGTGCAAAAAGAAGTAACCGCAGATATGAAAAAATACGAAGAAGAATTCAAGGAAGCTGTAACCGCATTAAAAACGCAAACTATTAACCATATGGTCTTTGGGGATATTTTCCTGTTGGACCAGATAAATTGGGTAGAGCGCGTTTGCAATGATATCGGTATAACTGCCGTTGAACCATTATGGAATAATAATCCGCAAGATTTAGTCAGTGAATTTGTAAATTTGGGGTTTGAGGCGGTTATAGTCAGCTGTCAAGCGGAAAAATTAGGAAAGGATTTTATAGGAAGGAGGATTGATAAAAAGTTAACCGTTGAATTGAAAGAAAAAGGCGTCTGTCCCTGCGGCGAAAACGGGGAATTTCATACGCTGGTGGTGGATGGCCCGATATTTAAAAGAAAGATTGAGATCTTAGAAAGCGAACCAGTGCTAAAAGAGGGATTTTGGAAACACTGGTTTTTGGATATTAAAAATTACAAATAGTAAAACTTAAGCCGGATAAACGAAGGAAATCCTGGTGTCATTCCAGGTGCTGCCACGCAACGGTAAAATCTGATGCTATCAGATGAGCCCGGGCCATCGTTTATTTTAGGTAAGTATCCTCGTTGTGAGGAGAAAGGGATAGCGATGAAATCTAAATTATTTACTTTATTATGCCTCTGTGTTGGGGTGATTTTTCCATTTAAATATCTTATGGCAGATGAAGCATATGATCTTGGCCAAGTATTAGTCAGCGCTTCGCGAATTGAAGAGTATATTGCCCAGACTGGAAGTTCCGCTATAGTTATTGACCGAAAAACAATTGAAAAGAAGAAGTATCTTTCTATTAAGGAAGCCCTTAGTTTAGAGGCTGGCGTGGATATTGCTTCAAATAGCGCATTTGGCGGCTCAACTTCAGTATATCTGCGCGGTGCCCCTTCAGGACATACTCTTGTGCTGATGGATGGCATACGTTTGTATGACCCGATTGCAACCGATGCTTCTTATGACTTGGCAAATCTTATGTTGGATAACGTAGAAAGAATTGAGATTATCAAGGGCCCGCAGAGCTCGCTTTTTGGGTCTGACGCCATTGGAGGGGTAATTAATATTATTACCCGTCAAGGTAAAGGAAAACCCAGCTTTACATTTTCTTCTGAGGGGGCATCAAAAAGGACGTTTACTGAAAGCCTTGGCGCTTTTGGTTCAACCGGTAAATTTTATTATTCTGCTGAGGCCTCGCGCCAGGACAGCCGCGGTTTCAGTAAGGCGCGCGACGGAGCAGAAAGCGATTCTTACCAGAACAATAATTTTAGCGGAAAATTCAGCTACCGGCCGGATGAAAACCTTGAGTTCGGAGTAAAGTCTTCATATGTACGTGCAAAAATTGACCTTGATGACGGCGCCTATGCGGATGACGTTGATTTCTGGACCAAATACGAAAATGTTCTACTTACTCTCTTTAGCGAACAGCGGATTAATGAAAAATGGAGCCATAACCTGGATTACAGCTGGTTGCGTAATGTGCGTAAATACACCGATAATTCTGATCAATATTGGGATACTTTCAAGGCACGGGGACAGGAGGCAAATTGGCAACATACAGTTGACGCAGGAAAGATATTCTTATTGCCAGAGAATATCGGCGAATTTATCATTCCTGGTTTTCAATATACCTATGAAACTGGATTTGAGCGTTCAAATTATGGAGATTTAGGCCGCGTAAGCGCAAACAAAGAAGGCTATTTTGTGGAAAATAGATTTAGCCTAAATGATAAGTTGTTCAATACGTTCGCAATGCGCGTGGACAGGCATTCACGTTTTGGAACACAGACTACCGGCAGGGGGACGCTTTCGTATTTGTTTGATACTGGCACACGTTTTAAAGGTAGCTACGGGACCGGTTTCAAAGCCCCTTCGCTTTATCAGCTTTTTTCTCTTTACGGAGACACTAATCTCAATGCGGAAAAGTCCTGGGGTTATGACGTAGGCCTTGAGCAGCAAATTTTTAAGAACCGTCTGTCTCTTAGCGCGGTGTATTTTCATAACCGCTTCAGGGATTTGATTGAATTTGATCCCAATAAACCTAATCCGAAGATAATAGCCTGGCCCTTTGGTATGTATGTTAATAGAGGAAGCGCTAAGACTGAGGGCATAGAGGCGGAACTTACCTACAAGCCAATTGATAATTTATCAATCAGATATGCCTTCGCCTATGTTGACGCAATGGATTTTACGGCTAAATTACATCTTATCCGCCGCCCGAATAACAAACACTTTATAACAATCGGTTATTCTCCTTTTAGAAACTTAAGTCTTACATTTGACGCAACGCGTAATATAAAGATATACGATAATTTTGCAGGTAATGAGAATAATAGGCTCAAAGACTATACCGTCTGTAATTTTGTTGCCTCGTTTCGCCTGAACCAGCACCTTGAAATATATTCCAGAGTTGAGAATATATTTAATGCAATTTATCAAGAGGTTAACGGCTATAATACCAAGAAGCGCTTTCTTCACTGGGGTGTCAAGGGCCGTTTCTAAAAAGAGAGGTTACTATGTGGGTATGGTTTTTAAAAGGCGGGCTATTAATGTGGCCGATTATTTTTTGTTCAATGGCAGCAGTTACTATTGTTTTAGAAAGATTTTATTTTTTCTATAAAGCAAGAGAAAGAGTTCCTAATTTCCAGGCACGCATAAAAAGCTTAGTAAAACAAGAAAAGTTTGAAGAGGCAATAAACCTCTGCGAAACCACCAAAGGGATTATTCCTCATATTTTAGGTATAGGAATCCATATACGGGCAAAGACCCATCAAGAGCAGGAAAGGATTCTTGCCAAGTATGTGTCAAAATTGTTGTCTAATTTAGAAAAGAATTTAAGTTTTCTGGCGATTATCGGAAATATTGCTCCCCTCTTAGGCCTTTTAGGGACTATTACCGGTATGATCAGAGCCTTTATGAAGATTGAGCATTTAAAAGGGAGTGCCGGTGTTTCCGACATAGCTGGAGGTATCTGGGAAGCACTTA
>MHGW01000002.1:12885-22199 GCA_001805765.1 Omnitrophica WOR_2 bacterium RIFCSPLOWO2_01_FULL_41_12
GGCAGGCTTATTTGTGGCAATTCCTACTATGTTTTTCTATCATTATTTTGAAGTAAAAATTAATAAAATTTTAAGCAATACGAAAGAAATAGTAGCCGAAGTTTTAGAATGGGAGGCTCCCCTTCCTTAAGAAAGAGAAAGAATAAACTGTGGAGATTGAAAGAAGGACGATAAAGCTTAATCTTCAGATTGCTCCTTTAATAGATATAATCTTTAACCTTTTATTATTTTTTATGCTTTCATATCAAATAGGGATAAATCCTGGGATAAAAATAACTTTACCTATGGCAAAGACTGCTCAACTTCAAAAAGAAGAAAATATTATTGTATCTATAACTAAAGAAAACAAAATTTTTCTTAATGAGCATCAGATTGGCATTGATAAGTTAAAGGGGGCCTTAGAGGAAAAATTAGTGACTAAACAAAATAAAACAGTTATCCTAAAAGCCGATGAAAAAATAGATTTAGGTCTGGCAGTAAAGGTTATGGATATTGCCAAAGAGGCGCAAGCGCAAGGAATAGTAATTTCTACTATACTAGAAAAAGATGTTAGATGATAGGGTAACAAGCATTACGTTTTTGTTTTCTTTTATTGGCCATTGTTTAATATTAGGTATGCCAAGATTTAATTTAAGTTTACATCAAGAGGCTAAAAAATTAGAAGAAATTACTGTCAGGATAGAGATAGAAAAACCGTCTCTTCTTCCCAAGATAGATGTCTTAGGAGAAGAGAAGAGGATTAAGGAGGTTAAAAAAGAGCTAAAGCCTCCTGAATCAAAGTCCAAGCCAGAACCTAACACCCAACAGGAAGTAGTAATAGAGCAAACTCCTAAAGAGCTAATTCAAGAAAGAATTGAAGTAATCAACCCTGCCCAGGAAGCAATGCTGCGTTATCAGGATATGGTAAAGCAAAGAATTGAAGAAGTAAGAAGATATCCTCTTTGGGCAAAGAGCCAAGGAATTGAAGGAACAGTCTATTTGAGTTTTGTTGTCTTATTAGATGGGTCAAGTCAAGGTATTAAAATCATTCGTTCTTCAGGTTCTAAAGTCCTTGATGAAGAAGCAATAGTTACTATAAAAAGAGCCAACCCTTTTCCACACATACCAAAAGAGATAACTACTTCTTTTGTCCAAATGGAAGTTTCAATTGTTTTTACGCTACAGTGATTCTTTCTTTAATTCTTTCTTGTAAACTAAACTTAAGTATGTTAATCTAAAAATAAGATGTTTTCCGCTAAGGCCTTTCAAATTACTCTTTTAATCTCCGTTATCGCCCACGGTATTATTTTATTCCAGAATTCAAATTTAAGCCTCTTTTCCAAAGATAATAAAGAGCAAGACATAGAGGTAAGGTACCTCAAAAACGACCAAAAACCCGAGGAGAAACCTAAAACTACCAATCTAAAAAAAGAACCCTTGCTGAAATTGCCCGCAAAAATAACCGAAAACAAAAGAACGCCGCCTCCGTTTGTCAATAAAGAGGCCGGCCTGCCCGAATCCATATTTACCAAACCCACATTGATCCGGCCGGATATCATTTCCATTAAGAAAAAAATAACCTTGCCTCCTGTGGATATGGATAAAATCAATAACCCTTCCTATATAAGTTATTACCAGATAGTGCGCGAGAAAATCCGGCGCGCCGCCTATCAGAATTATACCCGCACCGAAACCGGAGAGGCATATCTTTCTTTTATCGTCTCCAGTGAAGGAGATTTAAAAACCGTGCGCCTGGTGCAAGAGAAGTCTTCAAAAAGCCCCTACCTTCAGGAGATTGCCCTGCGCAGCATAAAAGACGCATCGCCTTTCCCCATCTTTCCTAAGGAGTTAGATTATCCGCAGCTTTCCTTTAATGTCGTGATCTCTTTCCAGATAGAATAAATTGACATCTGGCAAAATCAGTGATATCATAAGTGAGTGCACAATTTATGGAACGATAGTGAACATAAATTGTCTGCACGAACTTATCCCGCACCTTCATTTTATCCAAGTATTTAATCTCAAAACATGAATAAATAAAAGGTGCGGGATTAATTCGCAGACGGCCTTACTGCCTATAACTTATTTCGCTCTTACGAGCTCCATAAGTTATCTGCTCATTAAAAGGAGATGATAAAAATGCCAGGAGTAGAAGTAAGAAAAGACGAGTCTTTTGAATCTGCCTTGCGGCGCTTTAAAAAAAGGATTGAGCAAGAGGGAATCTTAAGGGAAATAAGGGACCGCAAGCATTATGAAAAACCCAGTGCAAAAAGAAGAAAAAAGGCCAGGTCAACAAAAAGATAAAAATGGGGCTGGGAATTTCTACCTCATGGAACGCATTCCGCCACAAAAACGGAAAGAATCTAGTCGCTGAAATTATTGCCTTAGGTTTCCAGGATTTAGAATTAAGTTTTAACCTTACGCCCTCCATTATCAGGGATATCGAAGCATTAGTCAGAAACAAAAATATACAAATTATCAGTCTGCATAATTTTTGCCCCATACCAGAGGGCCTGGAACGGGAATATGCGCTGCCGGATTATTACCCGATGTCTTCTCTTGATGAAAAAGAGAGGCAATTATCCATATTCTTTAGCAAAAGAACCATAGATACGGCGGAAAAGTTAGGGGCAAAGGCAGTAGTTTTACATTGCGGCAGGGTGCAATTACCCGATAAAACCCGGGATTTGATTACGCTGTTTAACCAAGGCCTGAAGGGCACTAAAGAATTTAATGCCTTAAGAGATAATATTCTCCAAGAAAGGCAAGAGTATTACCAACCGTTCTTTGAAAATACACTGAAGAGCCTGGAGGAATTGAACCGTTACGCGCAGGACAAAAATATATTTTTAGGCCTGGAGACCCGTTTTTACTACCGCGAGATACCCACACAGGAAGAAATAGGCATAATCCTAGGAAAATTTAAAAAATCCCAAATATTTTACTGGCACGATACCGGCCATGCCGAGGTGATGGAAAAATTAGGTTTTGCTACTCATAAAGAATATCTGGATTTATATGCAGATGCGCTGCTGGGTATCCATATACATAATGTCTCTGGTTGCGCTGACCATCAGGCGCCTGTTCAGGGAGAGATTGATTTTACTTGGCTTGCGCCTTATTTAAAACAAAAGACCTTAAAGGTAATTGAGGCGCACCATCCGGCAAGCGCTTTTGCTGTAAAACAAAGCAAGGAATACTTAGAAAAAATCTGGGATGGAAAAATCTAAATTAAGAAAACCTGCTGTCGCCGGGCAATTTTATCCTTTATCCAATGAAAGCCTCAAGGAACAGATAGAAATACTCGTGGATAAAGAACTTAAGAAAATAGATATTATTGCCTGTATGCTGCCGCATGCGGGTTACCTGTATTCCGGTAAAGTCGCTGCTCAAACCGCATCGCAGATTAAAATCAGGGATACGGTCATACTCCTCGGGCCAAATCATACGGGTTATGGCGTGCCTTTCAGTATTATGACCGAGGGCGTCTGGCAGACACCGATGGGAGAAGTGGCTATTGATTCTGCTTTAGCCAAACAAATATTAAGCCATTCCAGCTACCTCAAAGAAGACAGCCTGGCGCATCTGCATGAACATTCATTAGAAGTAGAATTGCCTTTTTTACAATATTTTAAAACCGATTTTAAAATTGTACCGATTATTCTTTCCACTGACCAGGCCAGCATTCTAAAAGAGATCGGCAAGGAAATCGCGCAAACTATCAATGCATCCGGAATAAAGGATTCCATAATGCTGGTGGCCAGCTCTGACCTGACTCACTATGAAAGCCAAGCCCAGGCCCAAAAGAAAGACAAACAGGCAATACAGGCCATATTAGATTTAAACGAAGATACCCTGATGGAAAAAATCCAGCAGCTCAATATATCTATGTGCGGGTATGCGCCGGTAATCACCGTGATTGTCGCCGCTAAATTATTAGGCGCTCATTCCAGCCGGTTAATCAAATATCAAACCAGCGGCGATATCACCCAGGATTTTGAGAGTGTGGTGGGTTACGCCGGAATCATAATTTATTAAACCTATGGATGAGATAAAAAAGAGTTCCGATGAAAGTTGGAAAGAGGCAGTAGAAAAAGAAAAGGAAACCTTAAAGAAAGATGGTAAATTCGTCCCTCCCCAGCCGGATTTTAATTTCTTTGTCACTACCCTTTCCCTGCAGGCTTCTATTGCCTTGGGCGAAATGCCCAATCCGTCGACAAATAAAAAAGAAGAAGACCTCGCCCAAGCCAAATTCCTGATTGATACCCTGGGGATGTTAAAAGAGAAAACAAAAGGAAACCTGAGTACTGAAGAGGCTAATTTTTTAGAAAACATACTTTATGAATTAAGGATGGTCTATGTTTCTAAACCAAGGGAGGGAATAAAAAATGATTGATAAAGAACTACTGGATATCCTGGCCTGCCCTGCCTGCAAGGGGGATGTGGAACTAAAAGATAATAAGATTATCTGTAAAAATTGCGGGAAGAAATATCCCATCAAAGATGGAATCCCCGTAATGCTCATTGACGAAGCAGAGGGTTAGATGAAAAAAATCTTAGTAATACACGGGCCAAATTTAGATTTACTGGGCCAGAGGGAACCTGCGGTTTACGGCAAGGTAACCTTAAAACAGATAAATGCGGCATTGAAAAAAATCGCCAAAAAGAGGAATGCCGCGCTAACCATAAAACAATCAAATCATGAGGGAGAAATCGTAGACCTGATCGGTAAGGCCAAATCTAAATTCGCCGGCCTACTGATCAATCCTGCTGCCTATACCCATACTAGCGTGGCCGTCAGAGACGCGATTTCCGGTTCCGGAATATTAACGGTAGAAGTGCATCTTTCTAATATCTACTCCCGGGAAGAATTCAGGCAAAAATCCCTGATTAGCCCGGTAGCAAAGGGGGCGGTTTTGGGTTTTGGCCTTAAAAGTTATACCTTAGGCCTTGAGGCGCTATTGGATTTAATTTAATGCTCAATGGAACAAAAGATAAAAAGTGTTTTTTTAAAATTAGAACAAAAAAATCTAGACGGATTCATCCTGTCTTCGCCTGCCAACATATCATATCTTACCGATTATAGAAGCCGCGACTCCTACCTTTTAATCTCAAAGAAAGAAAATATTTACTTTACCGACTCCAGGTATATAGAGGAGGCCAAAAATAATTTAAGCCCTAAATTTAGCGTTAAGAAAATCAACGGCAGTATTTTTAAGCTTATATCGGGGGCCTGTTGTGCCCTTGGGCTTAAACGCGTAGGTTTTGAAGAAAGGTATCTTCCTTTTGCCGAGTATCAAAAGATAAAAGAAGGCCTGAATCAACGCATCAACTTAGTCCCTTTTTATGGCCTGGTGGAAGAATTAAGGCAGTTAAAAAGCCCGGAGGAATTAGAAAAAATAAAGAAGGCAATCCAGATAACTATAGCGGCTTTAAAATTTGCCCAAGATTTTATCACTCCGGGCAGGAAAGAAATAGAAGTGGCTGCGGAATTGGAACGTTTTATCAGGTATCATGGCGCTTATGCCTCTAGTTTTGACATTATTGTTGCCTGCGGAGCGAATTCCAGTTTTCCCCACCATATCTCTTCTGAGAGAAAAATCAAAAACCACGAACCGGTATTAATTGATATCGGCGTCGACTATCTCGGATATAAATCAGACTTGACAAGGGTCCTCTTTTTCGGTAAAATAAATGTTTATGTAACAAAGATTTACAACATAGTGCGGCAAGCGCAAGACAGGGCAATCCGAAAAATCAAACCGGGTATTCCGATTAAAGAAATTGACGCAGCTGCCCGCCAATATATAAAACAAAAAGGATTTGGCGGGTTTTTTAGTCATAATTTAGGCCACGGCGTAGGCTTAGAGGTACATGAAGAACCTCAGATATCGCCAAAGGTAGATGATAAATTAATACCGGGAATGGTATTTACTATTGAACCCGCGATTTACCTCGCCAATAAGTTCGGGATAAGATGGGAAGACATGGTTTTAGTTACCCAGAAGGGTTACCAGGTCCTTTAGTGGCACTCTCTATAAATGAAGTTAAAAACGGGTTAACCGTATTGGTAGACGACATAGCCTATCAGGTGGTAGAATTTCAGCACGTAAAACCCGGAAAAGGCGCTGCTTTTATACGCGTAAAATTAAGGAACTTAAAAAACGGGGCTATTCAGGAAAAAACCTTCCGGGGCGATGAAAAAATAGAAGAGGCCTTTATTGAAGAAAGAAAACTGCAATATCTCTATAAAACAGGCAGCCTTTATTATTTTATGGACCAGGAAAATTATGAGGAAATAAGTATTTCTGAAGATATAATTGCGGAAAAGAGAAAATTTTTGAAAGATAACCAGGTGGTCAGCGTTAATATATACGAAAATGAAGTTTTAAATGTTTCCCTGCCAAATTTCATTGAGTTTAAAATCATACAAACTGAACCCGGAATCAAAGGAAATACGGCAAAAAGCGGCACTAAGCCGGCGACCCTGGAAACCGGGGCAGTAGTACAGGTGCCATTATTTATTAATCCCGGGGATGTGCTAAAGATAGATACGCGCACCGGCGAATATATTGAAAGGGCATATTAAAATACGAGGTAAGGAATGAATATAAAAGAAATTAAAGAGATGATAAACCTGATGAATGAGCACGGCCTGATAGAATTAGAAATAGAGAAAGACGGTATGCGCATTAAATTGAAAAAGATGGGTGCGCAAGCTGATGGATTAAGCGGCCCCGTCTTGATTGAAAGAGAAAAAATAACTCAGGCTTCCTCTAAAGAGTCAACGGAAACAACCGAGCAGGCTCTTATTAAAACAGTAGAGATAAAGGCGCCGATGGTAGGGACTTTTTACCGCGCGCCTTCGCCAGAGGCGCCTCCCTATGCTGAAACCGGCCAGATCATTGAGGCCGGACAGGTTATCTGCATCATCGAGGCCATGAAATTAATGAACGAGATTAAATCCGAAATCAAAGGTAAAATATTGGAAATTCTTGTCGATAACGCCGAACCCGTGGAATTTGGACAGCCTATGTTTCTGATCGAACCCCTCTAAAAAATGTTTTCTAAAATTCTTATCGCCAACCGCGGCGAAATAGCCCTCAGAATAATCCGCGCCTGCCGGGAGTTAAGCATCCGCACCGTGGCTGTCTATTCCCAGGCAGACCGGGATTCCCTGCATGTCAGGTTTGCTGACGAAGCTATCTGCATAGGCGAGGCGCAAAGCAGTAATAGTTACTTAAATATCCCAGCCATTATTAGCGCCGCAGAAATCACCGATGTGGAAGCCATCCATCCGGGTTACGGATTCCTGGCAGAAAACCCCCATTTTGCGGAAATCTGCGAGTCCTGTAAAATAACCTTTATCGGCCCTACCCCGGAAAATATCCGGCTGATGGGAGATAAGATGGCAGCACGCTCCACCATGCAAAAATCAGGCCTACCTATTGTTTCCGGCAGCACTCAAGTTGTGAAAAATAAAGAGGAGGCAATTAAGACCGCCAGAAGGATAGGTTATCCCATAATTATAAAGGCAGCAGCAGGCGGCGGCGGAAAAGGAATGAGGATTGCCCATAATGATATCAGGCTGGTGAGCAGCCTGATTACCGCCCAGGCAGAAGCAGAGGCGAGTTTCGGAAATCCCAATGTCTATATTGAAAAATATATTGAGAAGCCCCGGCATATTGAAATACAAATCCTGGCAGATAAATACGGGCATTTAGTGCATTTAGGAGAAAGGGATTGCACTATCCAAAGGAGGCATCAGAAGTTATTGGAAGAATCTCCTTCTCCGGCAGTAGATAATAAACTGCGCCGGCGCTTAGGAGAACTGGCCTTAAAAGGCACTAAGAGCGTGAACTACGTGGGCGCAGGAACAGTAGAATTCTTATTAGACCAACGCAATAATTTCTATTTTATGGAAATGAATACGCGCATTCAGGTAGAGCATCCGGTAACGGAAATGGTCACCGGGATAGACCTGATTAAAGAACAAATACGTATTGCCGCAGGCGAAAAATTACGCTTTCAACAAGATGATATCCAGTTAAAAGGCGCGGCCATAGAATGCCGGATCAATGCCGAAGATTTTGAAAATAATTTTATGCCTTCGCCCGGTAAAATAGAAACGCTTAATTTACCCGGGGGCCCGGGTGTACGCGTAGATACGCATATCTATCAGGGGTATCAAATCACGCCTTACTACGATTCTCTGCTGGCTAAATTAATCGTCCACGGAGCAAACCGGCAAGAGGCAATACTCATTATGCAGCGGGCTTTAAAAGAATTTCACATTGCTCCAATAAAAACCACCATTCCTTTTCATTTACAATTATTGGAAAATCCTTTATTTATTAAGGGCGAAATATCCACTCATTTTGTAAAAGAACTCTTAAAAGAAGAAATGGGAGAAGAATGATGCAGAAGAGAGAAACACGCACGGATTTAGGCATGATTAGGATACATAAAAACGTGATTGCTTCAATTGCCTCGCTAGCCGCCGCAGAAATTGAAGGCGTGAAACGCGTAGGCAGGACTTTTAAGGTGGACCTTTTAGAGTTAGTGGCAAAAAAGTATTTATCGGGAATCAAGGTCGATATTGACACTAATGAAGATGTGAGGATCGAAATTCCGCTGGTCATAAAATACGGATTTAATATCCCGGATGTCGCCGATAAGGTCCAGGAAAATGTCCGCAGTTCCTTAGAGAAAATGACGAATCTCTCCATAAAAGATATTAATATAAATGTGCAGGGGGTAGATAAATAACACCCAAACCTATCGGATGGTTTGGTGTAAGCTTGTGCTTAAGGAGGCAGAATGAGAATATTTACCATTTTAGGAATATTATTTTATACCGTAGTCCTTATTTTAATCGGCATAGTTTTAATTGTCTTTGCCTTAAATTTATTAAAGCCAGAAGATATAAATAATTTGCTCATATATACCCAAACCAGTTTTAATTCCCGGTTAATTATCGGCCTTTCAGGCTTGTTATTGATATTGATTAGTTTTTCCTTTGCCCAATTAATCTTAGGCCGGTTTCAGCGGGAAAAAACAATTGCTTTTACTACTTCCAGCGGTGAGGTAACCATTGCGCTTTCCGCAGTGGAGGATTTAATCCGGCGCATAGCTGGATTTATCCCCGAAATTAAAGAATTAAGGCCTGATGTCATCGCCACAAAAAAGGGAATTCTGGTTTCCTTAAGGGTAATCTTAAGGTCCGAATCAAATATACCGGAGTTAACCACGCGCCTTCAGGAAATAACCCGTTCCAAGATCCAGGAGGTTTTGGGCCTGGAAGAACAGATAATCATTAGAATCCATGTGGCAAA
>MHGW01000003.1:0-6076 GCA_001805765.1 Omnitrophica WOR_2 bacterium RIFCSPLOWO2_01_FULL_41_12
TATTTATATAAAGAGAAGCATTACACGCCGCTGAATATCGTGGTCAGTATTTCCGGATTATTTGAGCCCGATAAGTTTATAGAAAAAGTAGAAAAGAAATTTCACGGCCTTAAAATTAAATCTATGAATACTTTTGTGGGGGTGGTTGAAAGACAAACTAAGCCGCAATTGAAATTGCTGCATAAAGATACGGAACAGACCCATCTGGTCTTAGGGTTTCATAGCTTTAAAAGAGAGCATCCTTTAAAGTACGCCTTAGGGATTTTAAACATCATCTTAGGCGCGAATATGTCCAGCCGGCTTTTTAATGAGATCAGGGAGAAGAGGGGCCTGGCCTATGAAATCGGCACCCAACTGAGGCGTTTTCAGGATACCGGGGCCTTTGTGGTGCATGCGGGGATTGATAATCGTAAAGTGAATGAGGCGATAGAATTGATTTTAAAAGAACTAAAAAAGGTCAAGGATAGGCTAGTTTCGTACGATGAATTCAAGCGGGCAAAAGAATTCTATTTAGGCCAACTCATGCTTGCCTTAGAAGATACATTAGACCATATGCTCTGGATCGGAGAATCAACGGTTACCCTGGATAAAACTTACGCCTTAAATGAGGTAATTAAGCAGATGAAGAGAATAAAATTAGAAGACATCCGGGCAGTTTCTAAAGTCTTATTTAAGGATGCATCTTTAAATGCTGCGCTGATCGGCCCGCTAAAAGACAGCGAGCAGAAAATTTATCCACAACTTCATTTAGGCTAAAAAAATGAACGCCGTATTATCTATACCCGTAATTATAATTTTTTTATTTATTCTTTCTCTTTTATCATTTTTATTTTCTGCCTCTGAAACAGCGATTATCGGTCTAAGCAGGATACGCCTGCGGCATATGATTGCCAGAGGTATTAAACGCGCCCAGGGTATCCAGCGCTTGATTGCTAAGTTAGACAAATTCATCGCCGCTATTTTAATCGGCAATAACTTTGTGAATATTACCATGTCTGTTTTGGTTACGGCTATATTCGTGCAGGTATGCGGATATAAGTGGGGCGTAATTATCGCCACGTTCGTATCCACTTTTTTTATCCTAATTTTTTGCGAAATCACCCCCAAAATATTAGCTACAAAACATACGGAAAGGGTGGCTTTATTTGTCGCAGCCCCTATGGAGTTAGTAGTTAAGTTATTCCGTTACGTAATCCCCATATTTACGGGAACAACTAATTTGATCTTAAAGATAATCAAGACAGAATCTCATAAAAGGTCCCCTTTAATCACCGAAGAAGAATTGCGCCTGATGATAGAGCTAGGAAAGGAAGAAGGTTTTTTAAGCGATGCAGAAATGAAGATGCTGCACCGCATCTTTGAGTTCGGCGATATCAAGGTAAGTGATGTGATGGTGCCGAAAGAAAAAATTATCGCCGTAAATATAAATGCTACCCCGGAGGAATTGCTGAATACATTTGTAGAAGAAGGCCATGCCCGGCTACCCGTTTATGCGGATTCCATAGATAATATCGTCGGCATAATTTACGCGCGGGATTTACTTTATATATTAAGGGATAAGGGATTATTTATCTTGCAGGATCTTGTCCACAGCGTATATTACGCACCGGCCAGTATGCGGGTAAATGAACTCTTGGTGAAATTCCAGGCTGATAGAATCCAGATTGCTATTGTGGTTGACGAGCGCAAAAAGGTATTAGGCATAGTTACCCTGGAAGATTTAACCGAAGAGATTGTGGGCGAGATTGAAGAAGTGCGCCCTAAGTCGCGTAAGTTATCTGGCTAAACTTATCCCGCACCTTTTTAGTATTCAAGTATTTAATCTAAAAACATGAATAAATAAAAGGTGCGGGATCAATTCGCAGACGTCCGCCGTAGGCGAACTATAACTTACGTCTCCGCCTTTGGCGGATTCCGTAAGTTATCTGCTCATTGAAATAAAAAATTGACCGCACTAATTTTTTATGTATAATATTCACTAATAGAAAGGAGGAAGTACCATGGCAGAAGGATACTGTGTCAAATGCAAAAAGTCAAAAGAGATGAAAGATGAACAAAAGGTAACCATGAAAAACGGGCGATTGGCAGCAAAAGGCAAATGCCCTGATTGCGGAACAGGAATGTATCGAATCTTAGGAAAGAAATAAGCGAGGAGGTAAGGTTCTAATAGAGGCAAAAAAAACAGCACTTCGCATTACGGCAGTCGCTAAAGCCAAAAAGGCGCAAAATGTAATTATCTTAGATATGCGCCGGCTTTCCACTTTCTGCGATTATTTTGTGCTTTTAAGCGGCGCATCCTTAAGACAGGTGAACGCGATTGCCCAGGCGATAAAAGAAGATTTAGAAAAACAGGGAATAAAATCTCTCTCTAAGGTTAATAGCTTCGATGAATCCGGGTGGGTAGTCTTAGATTTTGCGAGCGTAGTCGCGCATATTTTTTATAAACCGACGAGAGAGTTTTATTCTTTAGAACGTTTATGGTCCGACGCAAAAAGGGTGAGAATTCCCGCTTAAGCTTTAATGGATAATGGACAAGGATATCCAAGATTTACTGATAGAAGCAATAAAGAATGCATTAAGAGACCTGAGTTTAGATAAGACCCCGCTTGATGTATTATTAGACTTACCACAAGATCCTCGTTTCGGTGACCTATCCACTAACATCGCCCTTCGGTTAAGCAGTCTTACCCAAAGGCCTTCCCCTGAAATTGCCGCAGATATCGTCAATAGCATAAAAAAATATTCAGAAAGTTCATCTTTAAAAGATTACCTAAAGGAGATCAGGGTTGAAGGGGGAGGCTTTATAAATTTTTATCTGTCCTTGAGCTTTTTTTATCGGCAAGCCAGGGCTATAATTACCAAAGGCAAAACTTTTTTTTCACAAAACTTAGGCAGAAAAAAACGCGTCTTGGTTGAGTTTGTGAGCGCAAATCCTACCGGGCCTTTATCCATTGCCCATGCCAGGCAAGCAGCGGTAGGAGATGCCTTAGGCAAAATATTAGATTTTTCAGGCTTTAAGGTAAAAAGAGAATATTACCTTAATGACGAAGGAAATCAGATTAATATCTTAGGTAAGTCAGTAGAATTAAGATTGAAAGAATTATCCGGCGAAGCAGTAGATTTTCCAGCGGATTATTATCAGGGAGAATATATACGGGATATAGCAATAAAAATCAAAAATCAAAAATCAAAAATCAAAAATTTTTCCGAATACGGTGTTAAAGAAATTTTAAAAAATATCAAAAAAGATTTGAGCGATTTTGGGGTAAGGTTTGATTATTGGTATAGCCAGAAAGATTTAAGGAAAAGCGGTAAGATAAAGAAGGCCTTAGATTTTCTGCAGGAAAGAGGGTTTTTGTATGAACAGGATGGAGCAGTCTGGTTTAAATCCAGTGAACTGGGGGATGATAAAGATAGGGTGGTGGTGAAAAGCGACGGGACATTTACGTATTTAACTCCCGATATTGCTTATCATCAGGATAAATTTCAACGCGGTTTTACTTGGTTGATCAATCTCTGGGGGCCTGACCATCACGGTTATATAAATAGATTAAAGGCTGCGGTTAAGGCTTTAGGTAAAGACCCGCAATTGTTATCCATTATTATTGTGCAGCTGGCTTCCTTATTTAGAGAAGGAAAGCCGATACAGATGTCTACGCGTAAGGGACAGTATATCACCTTAAGGGAGGTGCTGGATGAGGTAGGCCTGGATGCCGCAAGATTCTTTCTGCTCATGCGCCGCACTTCCAGCCATCTGGATTTTGATTTAGAGGTGGCTAAAAAAGAGACGCCGGAAAATCCCGTTTATTATATCCAGTACGCCCATGCGCGCATTTGCAGTATTTTAAACAATAGACCTGCAAGAATAAATCTTAAAGCGCTAGACTTGACCCTGTTAAAAGAAGGCGAAGAAATTGAGCTCCTCAAAAAGTTTAGCCGATTTTCTTATATCTTGAATATTTGTTTAAAAACCCAAGACCCGTATATGCTTACCGTTTATCTTCAGGAGTTAGCTCAAAGCTTCCATAAATTTTATGACCGGCACCGTGTTTTAGGTCAGGAACCCCATCTAGTAAAAGCAAGATTAACCTTAATCGAAGCCACCAGGATTATTATTGCCTGTGGACTGGAGTTATTAGGTGTATCAAGGCCTAAAAAAATGTAATGTTGCCTCACCCAATCCGCGCCTGCAAAACATCCTTGCCCAGGGACTAGGTATATCCAAGGTCCTGGCCCAGGTATTATGCAATCGCGGCATTAAACATAAAGAAGAAGCAGAAAAATTCCTGGACACAAGATTAGACTGCCTCTTAGGGCCGTATTTATTTTCAGATATGCGAAAGAGCGTTGATATTATCAAAAAGGCAGCCGGGAATAAAGAAAGGGTGATGATTTTTGGCGATTATGATGTAGACGGGATAACTAGCATTGCTTTATTAAAGGCCACGCTTTCTAAAATGGGCATAGATGCAATGCATTACCTGCCGCACAGAATTAAGGAGGGATACGGCTTAAATAAAAACGTACTTCCTCTGATGAAAGAAAAAAAAATTAAGGTTTTAATCACGGTGGATTGCGGGACAAATAGCCACGCGGAGGTAGAAGAATTAAGGCGCCGTAATATAGAGGTAATCATCACCGACCATCATGAACAAATCAACGGCAGTAAATCTCCCGCCTCAAGCATTATCAATCCTAAACTAAAAAATTCAGACTATCAATACAAAGATTTATCCGGGGTGGGCGTTGCCTATAAGCTTTGCCAGGCGCTTACCGGAAAAAATTTGTTTGAGGATTTAGATTTAGTTTCCTTAGGTACCATCGCTGATGTTGTGCCGTTAACCGGAGAGAACCGTATAATTGTTAAGGAGGGCTTAGAGAGGCTTTCCCGGACCAAAAGGTGTGGCCTTAAGGCGCTCATAGAAATTAGCGGGATAAAAGACAAAAAAATCACTTCCCATTTTGTCAGTTACATACTTGGGCCGCGCATAAATGCCAGCGGCCGGATGGATTCAGCGCAGGTGTCATTAGATTTACTGATGAGTGAAAAAGAAGACGAGGCAAGGAAATTGGCTATGGCGCTTGATGCGCATAACCGGCAGCGCCAAAAAATAGAAAATAAAATCTTAGAAGAGGCGCAGGATATCATTGATAAAGAGATTAATTTCAAAGAACACAAAGTGATTGTGATCGCCAAGGAGGATTGGCACCAGGGAGTTTTAGGGATAATTGCCTCAAAATTAGCGGATAGATTTTACCGGCCGGTAATTGTAATCTCTAAAACCGCTGACTTTTGCAAAGGTTCAGGCCGCTCCATAAAAAACTTTCATTTATTCGGCGCCCTTTTAGAATGCAAAGAATTTTTAAAAACATTCGGCGGCCATAGCCATGCCGTAGGCCTGCTGATTAATAAAGATAACATAGAGGATTTTAAAGATAACATTAATCGGCTGGCTTTAGAGAAGTTATCATTTGAAGATTTAATGCCCAGCTTAGACATAGATATGGAATTAACCTTATCGGATATTAAAAAAGAAATTATCACGGAGTTTGAGGCCTTAGAGCCTTTTGGCACGGGAAACCCCCAACCACTTTTTATTACCCGTAATCTTAAACTTAAAGGCCAACCTCAGGTCTTAGGCAGGAATACCTTGAAATTCTGGGTTACTGACGGTAACGTTACCCATCAGGCAATAGGGTTCGGCTTAAGCGGCCTCAGGGATAGCCTCATCAATGTCGGTTATTTTGATTTAGTCTATAGCCTAGAATTAGATAATTGGCAAGAAGAAGAGAATGTTCTTTTAGAGGTAAAAGAGATAATTTTTAGGTGAGCCTAAATCTTGCGCAGCAGGCCCTTCTTGATGCATTTGGTGCAGACATATGCCTTTTGGGGCCGACCATTTATTAAGATACGTATTTTTTTAAGATTAGGAAGGAAGCTGCGTTTAGTGGTGCGGACGATTTTTTTACCGGTGCCGCCTTTTTTCTTGGATAAACCCTTTCGGACTATTATTCTTCCAGTAAGCGCATGCTTGCCGCAGAGAGCGCATATTTTTAACATCATTTACTCCTTCTT
>MHGW01000003.1:6134-12748 GCA_001805765.1 Omnitrophica WOR_2 bacterium RIFCSPLOWO2_01_FULL_41_12
AATTCAATCCTGGAAGGCCTAAATCAGGAACAAAGAGAGGCAGTGACGCATAAAGAAGGGCCTTCGCTGATTATTGCCGGAGCAGGAACCGGTAAGACCACAGTGATTACCCGCAGGATCGCTTGGCTTTTAGCTGAAGGATTGGCTAAGACAGGCGAAATCCTTGCCCTTACCTTTACGGATAAAGCCGCTCTTGAGATGCAGGAACGGGTAGATATATTGGTTCCTTATGGCTACACTGATATATGGGTGATGACCTTTCATGCCTTCGGAGACAGGATCTTGCGCGAGAATGCCTTAGAGGTAGGCCTGAATCCCGATTTTAAAGTGCTCAGCCGTCCTGAATCCGCAGTTTTTTTTCGGGAACACCTCTTTGAATTCCAGATAAATTACTACCGGCCCCTGTCAGAGCCTACCCGTTTTGTGGAAGCGCTAGTTTCCTTATTCAGCCGCGCCAAAGACGAAGATATCGCGCCCGAAGAATATATAAATTATGCCCAGGAGCTTCTGATTCAGGCCAAGCAGAACCCGGATGATCAGGCCTTGAATGAGCTTGCTCTTCAGCAGATGGAGATAGCCAGGGCTTTCAGCAAATATCAGGAACTTTTGGCAAAAGAAGGAAGGGTGGATTTTGGCAATCAGTTTTATCTGGCCTTAAAACTTTTAAGGGAGCATCCCTTAATCTTAAAACGTTATCAGGAGCAGTTCAAGTATATACTCGTAGATGAATTTCAGGATACTAATGTCGCCCAGTATCAAATTGTGAAATTATTAGCGCAAAACAAAAGAAATATCGTGGTGGTTTCTGACGATGACCAGGCAGTGTATAGGTTTAGGGGCGCTGCCTACAGTAATATTTTATCCTTTACGCAGGATTTTCCCGACGCCAAAAAAATTTCATTAATCCATAATTACCGCTCGCCGCAACCTATCCTGGATTCTGCCTACCGGTTAATACAATACAATAATCCCGAACGCTTTGAAATAAAGGCAAATATCAATAAGCGCCTGATGGCTCAGACAAAAGAAGGATTGGCCCCTCGGTACCTACATTTTGATACCCATTCCACAGAGGCAGATTATGTGGCCAAGATTATTCAGGAAAAGGTAGGAACCTTAGGCTTTAAATATAAAGATTTTGCGATTCTGGTACGTTCAAATTCAGATGCGCAAGGGTATTTACAGGCATTGAATATGCTGGGTATCCCCTGGCAGTTTAGCGGAAACCAGGGTTTATATACCAGGGAAGAGGTAAGGCTGTGCATTAATTTCTTGCGCCTGATGGCTAATCTCTCTGATTCGCTCAGCCTTTATTATCTGGCTAGTCACCCAATATACAAGTTAGAGCTTACGGATTTAAGCCTGTGTATGCATTTTTCCAAGCGGCATAATAAATCTTTATACTATGTATTTAAAAATGTAGAGCGCATTGCAGAATTAAAGGAGTTAACGGATAATGCAGAGAAAAAAATTGAAAAGCTGCTTAAAGATCTGGATAAATTTTTAGAAGTGTCGCGCAATCAGACCACCGGCAGACTGCTTTATGCATTTTTAAAAGATACCGGGTATTTGGCATTTCTTACGCATAACCCCGATTTAGAAAAAGAAACCAAGATTCATAATCTGGCCAAATTTTTCTATTTGGTGCGGGATTTTGAATTGGTGGCCAAAGAAGACAGGGTAATTAATTTCATTACTTATCTTAACCTTTTAATCGAGGCAGGGGATGACCCGGCAACCGTAGAGGCAGATTTGGATACTGATGCGGTAAATGTGCTGACTATCCATAAAGCAAAGGGTTTAGAGTTTAGGGTGGTATTTTTGGTCAGTTTAGTGCAGGGCCGCTTTCCCTGGCCGCACCGCAAACAGCCCATTGAATTACCCGATGTATTAATCAAAGAGATATTACCCAGCGGCGATTTTCATCTGCAGGAAGAGCGCAGGTTGTTTTATGTAGGGATGACGCGGGCAAAAGAAGAATTGTACCTTACCTCTGCTTCTGACTATGGCGGGCTAAAGCAGCGTAAATTAAGCCAATTTGTGCAGGAGGCATTAGGCCAGGAGACAAAAGAGAAAGAAAAACAAAAGGCAAGCAGCCTAGAAGCCATTGAACGCTTTGCGCCGCCAGTTAAAGAAAAATCCCGCCGGATAAATAAAATCAGCGCCGATAAAATATTACCTTTAAGTTATTATCAGGTAGACGATTATCTGACCTGCCCTTTAAAATATAAATATGTGCATATTTTGCGTATCCCGATTATGGAGCACCATACAGTTATCTATGGCCGGGCAATGCACGATGCCGTAAGTAAATATTTTAAAGTCAAGATGCAGGGTTTCAAGATGGAATTAGCCGACCTTTTAAATGCCTTTGCACAAAGCTTTGACCCCCAGGGTTTTTTAGATGAAAAACACCAGGAAGAACGTTCCCGGATCGGCAAAGAGGCGCTCATCCGTTTTTTTCATACAGAAGAAAAACAGGACTTAAAACCGTTATTTATTGAAAAACCATTTTCCTGTATCTTAGAGAATAATAAGATTAACGGCCGTTTTGACCGCGTGGATATGGAAGATGACGGCGCAGTGATTATAGATTTTAAGACCTCGGAAATTAAAAAACAAAAGGATGCGGATAAACGCGCAAAAGAAAGCCTGCAGCTTAGCCTTTATGCCCTGGCCTATAAAAGTATTTTTGGAAAATTGCCTAAGCGCGTGGAACTTTATTTTTTAGAATCCGGCTTGATTGGCAAGACTGAGGTTAAAGAAGGGAATTTAGAAAAGGTAAAGGAAAACATAAGAGAGGCATCTCTAGGTATCCGGGCAGGTAATTTCGCCGCTACCCCTAGTTACATGGCCTGCAATTACTGCGCCTACAACCAAATCTGCCCCTCGGCTAAGGTTAAATAAAATGCCAAAAATATTGACAGATTAAGTAATTAATGCTATTTTAAAACTATGTCAGAGCAGCTTCTGAAAAAAATATTAGTTGTTGATGATGAGGAAGAGATATTAACTTATCTGGGCAATATCTTAAAACGCGCTCATTATGAGTTTATCTCTACTACTAAAGGTAAGGAAGTTTTTGATTTAGCCAAGAGCGCTAAACCCGACCTGATTATTCTAGATGTACTGCTTCCTGACTTACAGGGAGATGAAGTAGCAGCGCTACTTTCGCAAGAGCCTGCTACCTCTGATATCCCCATAATATTCTTAACCGGAGTGCTCATTACCAAAGAGGAAGAGGATCTGGCTAGAAAAACCGGCAAGCACTACTTGATGGCCAAGCCTGCCACAGAAAAAGAAATTCTGGAAATGGTCAATGCAGTCCTGCCAAGATAAATTCCCCCGGTAATTTTTTATTTTTTTTAGTAATATATTGACTTATAATCTTAAAGAGCGTATAATAATTAAATGAATACATAATTTATGGAGCGTAAGCGAACATAAGTTATTTGTATGAATTTATCCTTGACATTTAAAACTGAAAAAATCATGTGAAAATGTCAAGGATTTAATTCGCACTTATAACTTACGTTCACTAACGTTGCGTAAGTTATGTGCTCATTAAGGAGGTGAGAAGATTTGGTTTTAGTCAAAGATAAAAAGAAAGAATTGATCGATGGTTTTAAAATCCATACCAGGGATACTGGTTCGGCAGAAGTCCAGATTGCGATTTTAACCGAGAGGATTAATCTATTAGGCCCACATTTCAAACAGCACAAGAAGGATTTTCATTCCCGGCGCGGCCTACTCTTGATGGTTGGCAGGCGCCGCAGGCTCTTAACTTATCTGAAGAAAAAAGACATCGCCAAATATGAAAAGGTATTAGAAAAACTCAAATTGAGAAAATGAGTTTTTCCGTATCCCGAAGTATCGGGATGCCGATTATTCGGCATCCTTTTAGAAAGTAAAATTATGCAAGAGGGTATCCTAAAGTTTAAGTTTGGAAATAATGATTTGATTTTAGAAACGGGTAAAATTGCTAAACAGGCCAATGGTTCGGTGACTATTCGATATGGCGCAACTGTAGTCCTGGTTACTGCCTGTATGTCCCGCCAACCAAGAGAAGGACAGGATTTTTTTCCCTTAACCGTGGAATGTCAGGAAAAGACTTATGCCGCAGGTAAAATTCCCGGTGGCTTCTTTAAAAGAGAGGGCAGGCCTTCTGAAAGCGAGATTTTAACTGCGCGTTTGATTGACCGGCCGATCCGGCCGCTTTTTCCCAAAGGCCTTTTAAACGAGATCCAGGTGATGGCCATTGTTTTATCCAGTGATGGAGAAAACGACCCGGATGTCCTTTCTGTAATCGGTGCTTCAGTGGCATTATCCATATCCGACATACCTTTTGACGGGCCTTTGGCAGCCTGCCGCGTAGGAAGGTGCAATAATCAACTTATTCTTAATCCCACATATGCGCAAATAGAAAATTCTGACCTGGATTTGGTGGTTGCCGCCAATCGCAAAGGCATTGTGATGCTGGAATCAAGGGCTAGAGAAGTATCTGAAGAAATATTCCTGGAGGCAGCAAAGTTTGGTTTTGAAAATCTCCAGGATATAATCCGGGTAGAGGAAGAGTTTATTCAAAAATACGGAAAGCCAAAGGTAGATATCAAATATAAAAAAATCGATCCGGAATTACAAAAGAAGGTCGAGCAATTATCCAAAGAAAGATTAAAAGAAGTCTATGCATTGAATAAAAAAGAGGAGCGGGAAGAGGCAGTGGATTTGTTATCCAAAGAATTAGAAAATACCCTTACTGCCGAAGGCCATCTGGCAGTAGATATTAGGACGGCGTTGGTGGGGGTAGAAAAAGAACAGGTAAGAAATAAAATATTGCAGGAAAATGTGCGTATAGACGGGCGGGGATTTAAAGATATCCGCGCCATTACCTGTGAAGTTTCAGTCCTGCCCCGCACGCACGGCTCAAGCATTTTCACCCGCGGCCAGACCCAGAGCCTGGCAGTAACTACTTTAGGTACAGGCGATGATGAGCAGCTGATTGAGGCATTAGAAGGAGAAAAATATAAATCCTTTATGTTGCATTATAGTTTTCCGCCTTTTAGCGTAGGTGAAACTGCGCCGGTGCGCGGGCCCGGACGCCGCGAGATCGGCCACGGCGCCCTGGCAGAAAAAGCGCTCCTGACAGTGATGCCTTCCAAGGAAAAATTCCCTTATACTATCAGGGTGGTTTCTGAAATTTTGGAATCTAATGGTTCCTCGAGTATGGCCACAGTATGCGCGGCAACCTTATCATTAATGGATGCGGGTGTGCCCATAAAAGATGCGGTAGGCGGCGTTGCCTTAGGTTTAATTAAAGAAGACAATAAGACAGTGATCTTAACCGATATTACCGGCCTAGAAGACCATTTTGGCGATATGGACTTGAAAGTTGCCGGCACCAAGAACGGTATTAGTGTCGTACAATTAGATTTAAAGATAGACGGCATTGATTTAGACTTATTACGTAATTGCCTGCTACAGGCAAAAGAGGCAAAAAATTTAGTTTTGGCTAAGATGGAGCAGGCGCTGGCACAGCCCCGGCAGGAACTTTCTTCTTTTGCTCCGCGCATAGAGGTGATTAAGGTAAATACGGAGAAAATAGGCGAACTTATCGGCCCCAGCGGAAAGACGATCAAGAAGATTATTGCCGCAACAGGCGTAACCATAGATGTGCAGGAAGATGGCAGTGTTTTGGTCGCCTCTAATGATCCCGCAAAATCTAAGGAGGCATTAGGGATGATCAAGGCTATCACCGAGGATATTCAGGTAGGTACTATATATCTAGCCAAGGTGAAACGCATTATGCCATTTGGCGCCTTTTGTGAGATAGCACCTAATAAGGAAGGCCTGGTGCATGTCTCAGAATTAGCCGACCGTTTTGTGAAGAATGTGGAGGAAGTGGTCAAGTTAGGAGATGAGTTTAAGGTTAAAGTTATTGGTGTTGATGAGTTAGGCAGGATTAATTTAAGCAAGAAACAGGCAGAGGAAAGTAAAAGTCAAGAAACATAACAGCAATGAAGGAAAGATGGCGCAACGAAATAAAAGGCATTATTTTACTCGCCATAGGCCTGATAATTTTGGCCAGCCTGATTTCTTTTACCCCTTTTGACCTTTTCTTTTATACCTCCCACCCCAATATCCCGCCAAAAAATTTTATCCGCACTTTCGGGGCATATCTAGCCGGTATAATCTTTTTTTTATTCGGCTGGTCAGGTTATATTATACCGATATTAGTTTTATTTTTTTCCTTTCGGATATTCAAACAGCACAATCCGGATCTGCGTCTGCCTAAAATTATCGGGATTCTGGTTTTGTTGTTATCCGTCAGTTCCATTATCGGGATAATTACTTTTAAGAATGAAATAGTCAGGTTTTCCCGCGCCGGTTTCCTGGGTGCTCTACTATCTAATTTTACGGTAACCTATTTTGGCAGATTAGGCGGATACATTATTTTTAGTACCTTTATTATTTTGTCCTTTGCCTTAGTGACCGAAGTTTTGCTCTCCTCGTTTTTTGTAAAATCCACAGAAAGATGCCGTTCCTTTATCAAATCCCTTTTTAGATTTAGGAGAAAAACCAGGCCTTTATTAGTAAAGACAGGGCAGCCTACTTTT
>MHGW01000003.1:12767-16443 GCA_001805765.1 Omnitrophica WOR_2 bacterium RIFCSPLOWO2_01_FULL_41_12
TTGAAATTAATCCTAAGCCAGCGTTTGAGGTTGCCAAGCTACCGGCTAAACCCAGAGAATTAAAGATTGGCGATTACAACCTTCCTTCTTTAGATTTATTAGACTTACCTCCTCCTCCGGAAAACAGACAAATTAAAGAAGACTTAGAAACTAATGCCCGTATTTTAGAAGATACATTAGAGGATTTTGGCATTTCAGCTAAGGTCACGGATATTGAGCGTGGCCCGGTGATTACCCGTTATGAACTTGAACCTGCGCCAGGGGTAAAATTAAATCGCATTGTGGCCTTAGGCGATGATATTGCGTTAGTAATGAAGGCGCAGTCAGCCCGGATAGTTGCGCCTATTCCGGGAAAAGGCAGGGTGGGAGTAGAAATCCCTAATACGCAGAGTAGTTTAGTATTTTTAAGGGACGTATTTTCTTCCCAGGAGTTTAAAAAAGCAGAATCAAAGCTCACCATGGCCTTAGGGAAAGATATTGGCGGTGAATCAGTAGTTGCGGATTTAGGAGAGATGCCGCATCTTTTAATTGCCGGGACAACCGGTTCAGGAAAGACCGTATGCGTAAACTGCCTGATTCTATCCATGCTTTTTGTGGCCACACCTAATGAGCTTAAACTTTTGATGATTGACCCGAAGATGGTAGAGTTAGCGCCGTTTAATGGCCTACCGCACCTTATCTGTCCGGTAATTACAGATGCAAAAAAGGCTTCCCTTGCCCTTAACTGGGTAGTGAATGAAATGGAAAATCGTTACCGCCTTTTAGCAAAAATAGGAGTAAGAAATATAGAGGCCTATAATGAGAAACAAGAAAAGATACCCTACATCATCGTGATTATTGACGAGTTGGCGGATTTGATGACTGTTGCCAGGGACCAGATTGAAAACGCCATTACGCGTTTAGCCCAACTTTCCCGGGCAGTGGGCATACATTTAATCTTAGCTACCCAACGGCCTTCCGTGGATGTGATCACCGGAGTGATTAAGGCAAATTTTCCCGCAAGAATATCTTTTAAGGTCGCATCAAAAGTAGATTCGCGCACAGTATTGGATATGAACGGCGCGGATAAACTTTTAGGAAAAGGGGATCTCTTGTTTTTAAAGCCGGGTGAATCAAAATTAATCCGCGCGCAAGGATCACTGGTAAACGACAAAGAGATAGAGCGGGTGGTAGATTTTATCAAGTCTCAAGCAGAGCCGGTTTATGATGAAGAAATTTTGAAGGAACAGCAGAAATCTATTTTTGCCAACGGTCAAAAAGACGAACTTTATGATGAGGCGGTGAGGGTAATTATGGAAAGTAACCAGGCTTCAGTTTCTATCCTACAGAGGCGGATGCGCTTAGGCTATACGCGCGCTGCCCGGATTATTGACACCATGGAGCAAGAGGGGCTAATCGGCTCTTTTGAAGGAAGCAAGCCGCGTAGGATACTGGTGGATAGAGAAGCATGGCTAAAAAATGATTTAGTCAAAGAGGAAAGCGATGGAGTCAGCGGGAGCCAGACTTAAAAAATTACGTTTGGAAAAAGGTTTAAGCCTTGAAGAAGCCTCTAAGAAGACAAAGGTGCACCTGAATATCTTAAAGGCATTAGAGGAAGATAATATTATTAATTTGAGCCCCGTATATATAAAAGGATTTTTGAAAATTTATTGTAAATTTTTAGGCGTAGATGCAAAAGATTATCTCACCGGTTATCAGGAATCTCAAGATAAAACCATAAAACTTCCGGAGGTCAAAGAAAAACCCCGGCCGGCCGCCTTCATATTTATTATCGGACTAATAATTTTATCATTTCTGCTGTTCGGTTTAGGAAAGTCTATCTCTAAATTCACCCAGAGAGCCAAGAAACCCAAGGCCATTGTTAAACAGCAGAATATACAAAGTAATGTCCAAGGCAGTGCTAAAGTAGAAAAATATACCGGCCAGGGCATAAGATTAGGTATACGTGCCCGGGGAGATTGTTGGGTAGAATTAAAAGTTGATGGCCAGCTGTTATTTAAGAATATCCTAAAAAAGGGCAGGACAGAAAGTTGGCAGGCAAAGGAAAAATTCGAGCTTTCTTTAGGCAATGCCCAAGCTGTGGATTTAGAGGTAAACGGCAAGCTCATTTCCGGCCTGGGCAGAAAAGGCCAGTCAGTGAAGAATATATTAATTAGCAAAGAGGGCCTAAGTATTCCACGCTAATGGTTAAAAATAAAACTAAGATCGGTATATTAAGTTTGGGCTGCCCGAGAAACCTGGTGGATTCAGAAAGCATCTTAGGCCGGCTTTCTCTAAAAGGGTATACCATTGCCGATAATATAGGTAAGTCCGATGTGGCGATAGTGAATACCTGCTCTTTCATAGAAGACGCTAAAAGAGAATCCATTGATGCGATATTAGATTTAGTAGATTTAAAGAGAAGCGGCCAGATAAAAAAGATAATTGTTTATGGTTGCCTTAGCCAGCGTTATAAAGATGTCCTAAAAAGAAAAATTCCCGAGGTGGATGCCTTTGTCGGAAAAATATCTTTGAATCACTCCTTGCATAAGTTTTCTCTTACGCCTAAACATTACGCCTACCTTAAAATCTGCGAAGGATGCATAAACAATTGCAGCTACTGTATTATTCCTCGGATAAAAGGTAAATTTACCAGCCTGGATATAGATTCTCTCTGTAGGAATGCAGCAGAATTTGATCAAAAAAGAATTTCCGAACTAAATATTATTGGCCAGGATATCACGGGTTACGGTATAGATTTATATAAGAAACCAAATTTATCCGGTCTTTTAGAAAGAATACTTAAAAACACAAAAAACATAGGCTGGATACGCCTGCTTTACCTATACCCTTCCCGCGTAGCAGATGAATTATTAGAGTTGATCAGAAACGAACCCCGGCTGTGTAAATATATTGACCTGCCTATTCAGCATATTAATGAGCGGATTTTAGGTCTCATGCATAGGCAGACTAAAAAAAGAGATATCTTAAGGTTGATAGAAAAAGCGAGAAAAGTTATACCGGATGTGGCCATACGCACCTCTTTAATCGTGGGATTTCCTTCTGAGAACGAAGCGGAATTTAAAGAGTTGCTTAAATTTATTGCCGATGCCAGATTTGAAAGATTGGGTGTTTTTACTTATTCCCGCGAAGAGGGGACAGAGGCCCATAATTTTAAAAAACAAATCCCTAAGAAAGTAAAGGTAGAGCGCTTTAATGCCGTTATGTCTCTACAGCAAAAAATTTCCCAGGAGATTAATAAAAACTTCTTAGGTAAGACTTTGGATGTCTTAATCGATGAAAGACAAGATAATATTTATCTGGGGCGGACACAATATGACGCTCCGGAGGTTGACGGCTTAGTTTATGTAAATTCTCAAAAGGAATTGAAGGCAGGGGATTTTGTAAAGGCTAAAATCACGGATACCTTAGAATACGATTTAGTAGGAGAGGCGATTTTTAAATGAATATAGCCAATAAACTCACTATACTGCGTATCTTTCTGACCTTTGTGTTTATGTTCTTTCTATTCTGCTACGGGATTTGGGCAAAGATTCTCAGTTTAGCCATTTTTATCTTTGCGGCGTTATCGGATTTTTTTGACGGCAGGATAGCGCAGCGAAAAAATATGGTTACAGATTTCGGCAAACTGATGGACCCCATTGCTGATAAAATTTTAGTCCTGGCTGCCTTTGCC
>MHGW01000003.1:16466-17958 GCA_001805765.1 Omnitrophica WOR_2 bacterium RIFCSPLOWO2_01_FULL_41_12
TGAGGCCTGGATGTTTATGATTATTATCTCGCGGGAGATCCTGATTACTTCTTTAAGGCTGTTTGCGATGAATAAGGGAAAGGTGCTTTCGGCAAGCAGGGTAGGAAAGCACAAGACTCTTTCTCAGATGGCGGTGATTTTATCTATATTAGGATTTATTGTTTTAAAAGAAGCGAGGTTGACATTTTTCACTTGGGATCCTGCCTGGGAAAAATTCTTTCGGCAAGGCATATACGTTCTGATGCTGCTTACCGTTGGCCTGACCCTTTATTCAGGCCTCTATTACCTCTGGGAAAACCGCAAAATCATTACCAGAATTTAATGATAAAAATCTTAAGCACATTTTTTTATATCGGCTATCTACCCCTTATACCAGGCACGTTTGCCAGTATAACCGGTGTATTCTTATTTTATTTTCTCAAAGACAATTTATTGATCTATATTTTTTCTATTCTTTTCTTACTATTAATTGGAATTTTAGTAGGAGAGAGGGCAGAGGAGGTTTTTCAGAGAAAGGATTGCCCTTTTATTGTGATTGACGAGGTTTTAGGTATGCTTTTAAGCCTGATATTTATACCTTACGATATCAAGCTGGTAATTATTGCCTTTGTGATTTTTCGGATATTAGATACGTTAAAACCTTACCCCGCATCAATGCTGCAGAATTTAAAGGGTGGCATAGGTATAATGGGCGATGATATCGTGGCTGGGTTATACACTAACATTATCCTTCAGCTCGCCTTAAGGCTTGCCGTTTTTAGCTAACCCTGAAAAGAAACCGTTTTCAAAAATTGAGTTACTTACATTGAAAATCCCTCCTTTATAAAGTATACTTTTAATAATCCGATTGATAAACAGTGCAAATGCAATTCCAAATTAAGAAAATATTAGCAATTTTATTATGCTTCCTGCTTTGTTTTGAGCAATCCGGCCTTGCCCAGGTTGCTGGCCAGCTGGATATCTCTGGGCATTTGTCTGGCTTACGCAATGCCTTTGCCCCGGATGTCTTCCGGCCTTTGCATTTAAGGTACCTTTCCTATAATCCTCAAGAGAATAATTTCCGCTTGTTTCTGGATAAAGGCAGCCTTAAAAACCCAAAAGCGCAGGAAGTCCAAGACACAACCAAGACACTTTTAGATTATTTCTTTATTGGCATTAGCCTTCCCAATGATAAATTCTGGGTGAATCTTCGGCCTGATGCTGAAGATAATATTATTGACCCAGCCTTAGATCAGACTGATATTGGCAGGATTATGCTGGAGAGCGACCTGCAGCTTAAAAAGGACACCGCAAGGTTCACCTCTCCTGAAACCCCCGAAGGAAAGAAATATTGGGATAAACTCTACCAAAAAGCAGGGGAAATCTTCAGCTCTGAAAATATCACTATCCCTACCTTAACTAGGCCCTGGATTGTCCCTGATGAAATCATTATCCGCGAAACTCAAGACTCAGCCTATATCTACAAGGCCACCCTAAAAGTGATGCTTGAACA
>MHGW01000003.1:18053-18416 GCA_001805765.1 Omnitrophica WOR_2 bacterium RIFCSPLOWO2_01_FULL_41_12
TGAACAAGGAAATTAACTCTGCCAAGCGCTATGCTAGTCTGCGCCAAGTTTACTATTCTCTCATTATGGCCCAGTGGTTCAAGGCGCGCCATAAGGGACTGTCCCATCAGGTCATGTTGGGTACTCAAGGGACTGTCCCTTGGTCAAAGACTACTTATTTTAAAGAATACCAGAAATCTTTTAAAGAGGGAGAATATAACATCAAAGAACCGGTATATACGCCATACGGCCAGACCATCAGGACTTATTTTAGTGGCGGGATGAATCTAAATCCCGGGCCTATGCCTGCAATAGGCGAGACCTCAAGCACCATCTCTTCCATACCCACGAATAATCCCGGAGAATTCCTAATTAAGCGCGGAG
>MHGW01000004.1:0-1317 GCA_001805765.1 Omnitrophica WOR_2 bacterium RIFCSPLOWO2_01_FULL_41_12
CTCCCTATAATTTTCAATTTCCTTTATCCCGGGATGTTTTATTAGGTGTATCTGGCGCTTGGAGGAGTTTATTTAATCATCCGGCAGTGCATATTTATGGCAATGACAGGACAGATGACTGGCCAGGAGGGTCAGGGCCCAGGCAAGACGGCTGGGCGAAAATACGGAAGTCAAAAACGGAAGGCCTGGTTAAAATCCCTAAAATTATCCCTTATTGCTATAACAATACATCTTGTGAGTGGGAATGGGATAAGTATTACGGTGCCCCGAATGATCATAAAGTTACATATGACTGGGGTGGTACAAGCAACTATTCAGGCGCTGAACAACCTGTAAGTTTTGAGATAGAGATAGAGAATAATGAAGCCTTGGAATGGCTGACTACAAAGGAAGCAGAAGCTAATTCCAGTCATACTAACGAATATCTTTGGACATACAACCCGGGAAATTGGCTGACTACCAATGACCCTAATAACACGCAAGGTAAATGGGAAGAAGATGAATACGATAGAGTTACGCTTTTGAGTGTGGAGAAAGAGGATGGCAGTGGTGATGGTTTCAACTGGGGAGGAGGCGGGGGATTGTCTGGATATAAAGAATATGACCTTTATGGGTTTGCAAAAAATGGTTTACCTCAAAACCCTCCAGCAGAATTACAAACATGGTATGGTAATCTTGAAGGTTGGGCGAATGGGCAAGGAGAAACACAAGCAGAAAGAATAATGAACGGTTTTTTTAATTGGTGGAAAGCCAGGACTTATCATCATTTAGAACTTCTGGGCGCAGGGCTTAATTTTGCTTCTGATACTAGTACTGTCCCGGCCTGGAAGAGAATATTCTGGGAGGCCTGGTTAAATTACTGGCCGACGGCCAGGGGTAAGGCGCATAATCAGATATTTACGCCGGCGCATATTTATCACGCCATCAATGATGAATGGTGGGCATATTTAGTCTACGGCAATGACCGGCCAAACAATACTCCTGACTTAAAATTAGACTTACAATACCTGAATACTGAAAATCCCGCGCAATCTACGGCATTTCATGATTGGCTGATTGCTAATTCTTCAGGCTATACGTTACACACAGCGGAGCATACAGGTGATTATGTTGTCAAATACTCTGGCCACGGCGGTGAACTGGTTACGCCTCTGGAAATCAGAGAAAGATATTCTGATTATGCCCAAGGTAACGGGCTTTACATAAAAGAAGAAGGCCAAAACTTTACCGTAGCGTTTAATGGCGTAGAAAGGACCAGGGGTAGACTTAGAGACTGTTTTACCGCTTTAGGCATCACCGCCTGGATAGACACTAAGG
>MHGW01000004.1:1325-1902 GCA_001805765.1 Omnitrophica WOR_2 bacterium RIFCSPLOWO2_01_FULL_41_12
TGGTAAAGATCCCATAGATTCTACCTATGATCCCACTGATCCGAATGATCCCCATGGTAGTATAGGCTGGGTTAGAGCTCACGTTTACGATCCCGGTTACAATATCAATAATCCTCCTAGTTCTGGTAATCCGCCTCCCACAGTAAAAGTAATCCAGATTGATCTGGATACACTCAGAAGAACAGACCCGGGAATTAATAATCATATTATTTATATAGAATGCCCATCTTATGACACCCGTTTAATTAATGGCGCGCGTTTGCCTGATGGCGGATTTACCTTAGTCTCTCCCTATGATGTTTATGTCAGAGCGCAGAGAATGAGCGAAGCAGATGTGCATGGGTTCTGCAACAGAGATATAGATTTTGGTGATGATCAGAACGCGATATATAATGAAACGGATAGTTATAAAGGAATATTTAATTATGAGTGCGGGAATCAGACTACTAATGATCCGAATCAAAATCCTCCCGACCCTAATTTTCAACCCGCAGCCGTAATTACTAATTCCCGGGTTTATTTTCTTTCCAATGAATTTAGAGATTTTTATCCTGACTCACCCATTCTAAATTATAGG
>MHGW01000004.1:1927-19288 GCA_001805765.1 Omnitrophica WOR_2 bacterium RIFCSPLOWO2_01_FULL_41_12
CCAATTATCCCTACAGTTTAGTTTCTGATCCCGCTACCCGTGATTATACGTGGAATTTATTTCTGGATTATTGTTATGATAATTGGCCTACTGGTAATGGGTTTCCTGCAAGGCCCGAGCCTGAAAGTGCTCTTACCTGGAACTGGATTAGAGACAGTCTTACCAATGACCAACAGAGAACATTATTAGATGCAGGGGAAGCGCAATACGAAAGTATGTACATAGAAGGATTAATAAAACAAGCGATTAACCGGGTGAATTATGACTGTGATTTTAATCTGGCCGTGGCTTCGCCTCAGGAAGCCCGCGGATACCGCAGGGAGCGCTGGGAAAAGGAGTGTATAGGGCAAGGGTGCGATGATCCAGAGGAAGATGAACATAGCATTGATCCGGATCCTTTGGGCCTGCCTAGGGGAGGCAATCTGGAGGTGGGACAGGGAGCCACTGATGGCGGCGGGACCTATGTGCGCAGCAATATAAATGTAGAAGGATCTTTTTTAAAAGTAAATTATTGGGCAAATACTGCCCGCTATCATTCACCCGAGGATACGCTGATCATGGAGTATGAGCTAAAAAGGTGGGGCATTACCGCTTTTCAATGGATGGCAGACAATTATAAGATATTATATACTGACCCCGGAAGCAATGCCAATTATGAATATGAGGAGAGATTCTGGTTTCCCGAAGGCAGGCCTTCCGGAGACTTTTTAGCCTTAGGCTCTGAAAAGCGCTGGCAAAAGATAACTGATTTTGACTACCACACTCCTTAGCCTTCCCAATTTCCCCGTAAAATAGTTGTTAGATTTTTCCTTTCCTTACGTCTATTATATAGTAGAAGAAGAAAAATCCAAAATCCAAATACTACAAGCGGTAATATCAAGATTTATATCGTTAATGTCTAATGACTAAATCCGAATGACGAATAAATGTTCAAATGACTAAATGACCAATGCCAAATTATGACTTAGAAGAAAGAACTGCTAAATTCGGAGAAAATATCATTGAATTTTCTAGGAAGATTCCTCATAACTCAGTAACTGTTTCTTTAATTAGTCAACTAGTAAGGGCAGGAACTTCTGTAGGAGCTAATTATTGTGAGGCAGATAATGCTTGTTCAAAAAAGGATTTTGTGAATAAAATCAGTCTTTGTAAAAAAGAATCTCGTGAAAGTAAACACTGGTTACTAATGGTTGCCAAAGCAGTTCAAACTTTAGAGAACGAAGCAAAGAGACATATGGCTGAAGCCCAGGAACTTAACCTGATTTTCGCTTCTATAATTAATAAATGTAGAAAGAAAGGGATTTGAGTCATTTGAAATTTAAGAATTAGTCATTCATTAGACATTCGTCATTAGAAATTCGACATTACGAGTTACTACTAGGGTTCCTCTAGGGCCAGGCCAATGGCCACGGCAAAATAGGGCAGGAGTTGCGCTGTTGTTTCCTGGGGGACTTTGCTGGAAAAAGAAAAATTCTTAAAAGGGTCTAAGTTAAAAATCTCCAGATCCAAATAACCCCGTAAAAATTCCTTCAGGCCCAAAAGCTGGGAAGTGCCTCCGCAGATATAAACTTCTTCAATCCTTTGTTCAGTCAGGTTTTCATAAAAATCCAAAGAGACAAAAATCTCATTTAATAAGTTTGCCAGGCTGGACTTGATCACTTCGGAAATATCTTTATTGGCCTGGGTGAGATGATGTTTTAATTCCTGCGCCTTTTCTCTGGACAATTCTAATTTAGTCTGGATGAGGTTAGTAATGGCATCTCCGCCAAAACGGGTATCCCGCACAAAAAAGGGAAGTTTTTCCTTGGTGATTAATAGATTGGTAATTTTGTCGCCGACATTTAAAAGCGCCACATTAGTTTTTTCTTTTTCCGGGTAATTAAAATAAAAAGTATTCTTCACTGCTAAGGCATCCATAGTGATCAGCCCGGGCTTAAGCCCTGCCTCTTGCACCAGCTGGATCCTGTTTTCCAGTAATTCTTTTTTACTGGCTACCAGAAATACCCGGATTTTATTCTTGCTGTTGGGCTCATCCCCCAGGATAGAATAATCCATATATATTTCTTCGGACTTAAAGGGTATATGGTCTTCTAAGGCAAAACTCATCGCTTTTTTAAGTTCATCGTCATCCATCTTAGGCAGGGAGAGGTATCTGGCTACCACATTCTCTCCGGCAATAGCGATATTGACCTCTCTTGTAGAGATGCCGGATTCTTTAAGAAGCTCCTTTATTGCCGCGGATATGTTATCTGTCTGCCGGATTTCTTTCATCCCTAAATTTAATATCTGCGCAGAGCCATCCTTGATTTCTATCTCCGCCACTTTGAGGTTATAGTTTCCGATATCTAATCCTATGTTTCTCTGGGATTTTTTCTTGGAAAAGGAGAGGTTGATCTTTTTCAATTTTTCTTTTTCTGGGGAATTTTAATCTCTAGGTATTCTCTGGCTTCAGTTTCATCGGGGTCTAAGATTAAAATATGCTCAAAGGCATGTTCTGCCTCTGGGAATTGGTTATGATTATAATAATTGACTGCCTCTTTATAGAGAGAAGCAATTTCTTGTTCCAGGCGCGTATCTATTGCTTTTTCTAATCTTTCCTGTTTTTGTCTTTCTTCTTGTGCGGCTGCTTCAAGTTCCTGCTGCTTGGTTTCTTCTTCTCTTTGCTGTTTAAGTTCTGTTTTACGGGTTAATTCCTCTTCCTGCCTTAATTGCGCCAGGGTTTTTAAGATGGCTTTATTCCTTTCTTTTTTAATGCCAAATAACTCATCCTGGGATTTCTCTAATTTCTCTTCTTCTTTCAATGTTAATACAAGGCTTTCTTCCAATACATGTGGCGTAATAAAGATGAGCAAATCTGTGTCTGTAATTTCTTTTACTTCTTTTCTAAAAAATTTTCCCAGGAAAGGGATATCGCCAAACAAGGGTATTTTATCAATAGTGATAGTAGAATCTTTTTTTCTTAAACCGCCGATGACAAAGGTTTCGCCATCTTTCAACATCAGGTTAGTTTCTGCCTTGCGTGAATCAATGGAAGGTTCGTTGGTAGTTCCGACAAAGGAGGCGACAAAACTTTGTTCTGACTTAACACTCATAGAAATAAATTTATCCTTGGTGATATGGGGGGTGACGTATAGTTTTATGCCCACATCTTTAAATTGGGTAGAGGTAACGGTGGAGGTGCCTTCGGTGCTTTGCGAGGTATAGGTATAAGGGACCTGTTCGGTAATTTCTATCTGGGCGGCTAAATTATCCATGGTCATAATCCTGGGGTTAGCCAGTATCTTTACGTTTTTATCTTCAGCGAATAAGGCCAGTTGCGCGGTAATATTCCAATTAGTTAGGATGGTTTTTCCGTAATATAAATCTAAAACTCCACTGGGTTTTAAATCGGTGGTATCAATCTTACGCTCGCTATGTTTTTTATGCGTAGCCGTCCAATCAATACCGAATTTGTCCGTATCGGTAAGTTTTACGCTTACAATCAAGGCCTCGATCATGACCTGGGGGGTGCGTATATCTAATTTTTTCGCCAAATCCTCAACCTTAGCCAGTACTTCAGGCGTATCATTGATAATCAAAGAGTTGGTGGGGATATTGACCTGCATACTCCCTCTGGAGGAGAGCATCTTACTTAAAGAGGCCTGTAATTCTTCTGCCTTGGCAAAATTGGGGGTGATGATTTCAGTGGTTAAGGGGATGGTGTCTTCTTCTTTTTGTACTGTGGCCAGGGTCATCACCCGGATGATATTTTCCTGAATCCTGTAAGTGAGTTCATTGGTCTTGAGGATATTATCCAAGGCCACATCCCAAGGGACGTCTTTTAAGGCGATATTTACCTTGGCCTTGACATCCTTATCCAAAACCACATTCAGGTTGCTGGCTTGCGAGATAATCTTTAAGGCGTCCTTAAGGTCAACTTCCTTCAGGTCCAGGGTAACCAGGCTTGCTAATTGCTCCTGGGCAGGGATGTTTAACGGGAAATAGAAGAGCAAGAATAAGAAAATAGCGCCGCTTATTTTAATTATATCCTTCTTCATTGTTTTTGCTTAAGGTTCCAAGCGTAACTCAAATCTTTTATCGCCAAAACCCAAAATTACCGCATCCGGTTCTATCTTTTCTACTTTAAATTCGCCGAACATCTGGCCCTCTTTTACCAATTCTCCGTCAATGATAGCGTATAATACGCCTTTGATTTTGCTTATCCCGTTTAAGGATATCTTAGTCGCCAGTTCTTCCGCTTTTGGCTTGGTAAAATCCCTGACCAAATTTCCCTGAGCATCTACTAAAGGGATGAAGGGATCGCGTTTATCCTGTGCATCCGCGCTTACATAAAAGGCCAGACACGATACTATCATAAACAGCATGAAAAATCTATGCATTTATTTACTTGCTGTAGCTGTAGAATGCAAAATCGGCGCCCTGAGCACCAGCTGGATATCGTGATTCCAGGTATCCTGCGGGTTGCTCCGTATTCTTATTTCATCCACCAGGATTAATTTTGGCGCAGTTTCTATTTTTTTTAAAAAAGAGATTAACTGGTAATAATCGCATTTGATTTTTAGATTCACGGGAAGTTGCGAAATATCTTTTATGTATTTTTCTTTATCTTTAGGTTTAGCCTTGTTATCTTTACCTTCTTTGGGTATTTCTAACTGGATCCTTTCCAGGGGTTCAATGCTGTTCAGGCTGATTTTAGTTTCTTCGGCAAACCGGTTAATATAAAACAATATGCCTTCCGGGTCGCTAAAAAGTTTCTCTTTTAAAGAAGATAATTCTACGTTCATGCGGTTGATTTCTGATTCCAGATTATCTTTGGTAGTAAGGATGGCTGAGCCTCTGGCCAATTCTTCTCTTTTGCTGTTTACCTCGCTCTTTAATTTATTATATTTTGCACCAAGTGCGCGGGAATTATTAAAGGACAATAGGCTGATGCCTAACATCGCTACGAACGCGATTATGATATTTAGATTTTTAATCTCTTTAATCTTGCCTATTTTCATCAGCGTAAGGAACAGCTAAGACCGAAATTCATGATCGTCAGGTTGCCTCTTTTCTCCGCTACCATCGAACCTAAAGTAATTTCCGAGAAATCATTGCTAAAGGAACTGTTTTCTTTTAAGCGGCCTAAATATTGCGAGACAGAATTTATGATTTCAGTTTCTATCATAGAAGTAGCAGAACCTTTGATCACCAATGTATTTGCCGGCCTTTTTTCTGTGTAAACCTGAGTCAGCCAGATCTGTTCGGGTAAAGAAGAGCCGACCAGGGAAAGTTTTTCTGACCAGGAAACCCTTTTTTCAAAAGCGCCTTTATAAAGGCCTATTTTTTCTTCCAATTCTTTTTTATTTTTAGTGAGTTCTTCTAATTTTTGAAAAGCCACTTGAAAATCCTGAAGTTTACTGTCAAGATCTTTCCGGGTTTTTTCCGTGGCCTGGGCCTTCACCGCAAGCAGCATCCAATTCCCCGCCAATAAAATAGTAATCAGTATCGGGATAAACCGAAACTTTTTTAAATTGGGGGGGAGTTTTGCTTTTGTCGGCTTGGATTTTTTGAATCCGCCTAACGCCGCCGGTAAAAGATCGATGATCGCCATTTTAGCCTCTTTGTTTGGTATCCGCAGGGTTAACCATATTTTTATAACGCAAAATGCGCTTAATGTCCTCCTGAGTAAATATGCGGTGGCCATTGCGGTTTCTCTGGGTTTCCGGGATTTTATGGTGCTTAAACCAGAGGAAAAGTGTATTGCGGGAAATCCCTACTTTACGCAGGACATCTTTGGTACTGTAAGCTCTTTTTTTCATATAATAATTATAGTCTGGTATAGTTAATTATAGTCAATATGATAAATAAAGATCAGGCGTTTGTCAAGTCTTTTTTTAGGCCATAAAAATCATACAAAATACTTGACTTGCTTTATCTTTAGTAGTATAAATATGTTATAATTTTTAGGGAGGCAAAAAAATGCGTGCGCCAGACCTGGCGAGTACAGACTTAAACGAAAAAGAAAAACGCAATATCGAGATTCTGGATATTTTAAGAAGGCGCGGGCCGATCAGCCGGCCGGATATCTCCAAAGAGATGGGCCTAAACGTGGTGACCATCTCAAATTATGTTGATGATTTTATAAAACACAACCTGGTCTATGAAAAAGAGCTGGATGTCTCAGAGGGCGGAAGAAGGCCGGTCCTTTTAGACCTAAATCCCCACGCGGGTTTTATCGTGGGGGTAGGGCTTAATCTGATGAATATGGTTGGCCTCCTGGTAGACTTAAAAGGAAATATCGTTACCAAGACCCAGACTGCCCGGCCCAAGGCCTCGGTTAAGGAAATTGCCGAATGTTTACTGGAGATTATCCGCGAGATTCTGCGGCGTTCCAAAGAGCACGCTTCCCAGATTAAAGGTATAGGCGTAGGCATTGCCGGCCTGATTAATAAAAAAGACGGCTCAATACATTGGCCGCAAAAAATGGACCATTACTATACTTACGCCTCGGTAGACCTGCCTTTAAAGGACTTAATTGAGAAAGAATTTAACCTGCCCACGCTCATTGAAAATGACGCCACTGCCGCCTGTTTCGGAGAACACTGGCTGGATTTAGGGCGGGGCTTAAAAAATGTCATCTATATGTTTTCCGGGGTAGGCTGCGGCATCATGATTAACGGCGAGGTTTATACCGGCACGCACGGTTATGCCGGAGAGGTTTCCATTTATAATTATAAAGAGCAGGACCTTTTTAATTGTCAGGCTGGCCGCAGTTGTTTCCTGAAACGCTGGGAAGTGGATTTAGGGATTGTAGAAGAAATCAAAGAGATGCTGGCAAAGGATAAAGAAGGCGGCCTAAACTTTTTTAAATTAACCGCATCCAATATGAATAACGTGGATTTAAAAAGCGTATTTATCGCAGCCAGGGCAAAAGACCCCCATGCAATTTCCGCGTTAGATATGGCAGCCAAGAGGCTGGGGATAAAGATTGCCTATCTAGTAAATTTATTTAATCCTGAATTAGTGGTGATTGGCGGAGGGCTGGAGGAGGCAGGAGAGAATTTTTTAAATAAGGTATCCTTAACCGTAAAAGACTGGGCCTTTAGAGAGATGACCGAAGATTTAAAGATTGTTTATTCTCAATTAAGAGAGAATGCCGTGGCCTTGGGAGCAGCCAGCCTATTTATGCAAAAGCTGTTTGCCCGGGTCTATTGCGGCAAATAACACCCAAACCTATCGGATGGTTTGGTGTAAGCTTGTGCTTAAGGAGGGTTATGGAAAACAAGATAAAATTTATTATTATCGGACTGATCAGCGTATTAGTCATTAGCTTTTTGATTACCCTGCAGACTTATAGCGCAAAAACGTCTTTGCTTAAGGAAAGAGAGGATTTAAAGAGAGAGAATCTTTCACTGGCCAACAAAATCGAGGAAGGTATTCAGGATGCGCGCAGGTTCCAAGACCGCGTAAGCGCTTTAAATATAGATGTAGATCGGGCAATAAGAGAAAAAGAAGAACTGCAAAGTAAATATAATGTCTTGGTTAAGACCAGAGACCAGATACTTGAAGAATTGAAGTCAGCAAGGACTAAAAGAGAAGCGCCGGCAGAAGTGCAGGCACAGCCCCAATTAGGCGATACTTACTGGGCAGGAATATTAAAGGCAAAGACAGACCTGGAATTTCAGTTAGAGAATATCCGTAATGAACTAAAGGATATCAGGATAAATAATGAACAACTGCAGAGAGAAAAGGCAACCTTGGATTTAGAGGCAAACAGCTTAAACAGAGAAAAACAGGATTTACAGCGCCAACTAGAATATAATCAGAAGTTAATGGATAGTATTGCCCAGGAATTAGTCCGGGAAAAGAATGATAAATTTCAAATCCACGACAATTTAAAGTTAATCCGCAATGAAAATGCGCTCCTGCGCCGGCAACTGAAGAGTTTAAATAACCGCAAGATAAGCCTGGAAAGAAAACTTAGCGAAATACAAAAAAATAAGGAAGGCCGGCAGCAAGCCCAGGTTTCTAAGATGCAAGGGCAATCCGTAGAATTACCGCCGATAGTCGTGCGGCCAAAGGCAGAAGCAGAAACAGCGGCCTTAGAAGTGACCGAGACCAAAGAAGGCAGCGTCTTAGCCATAAATAGAGAAAATAATTTTGTGATCATTGACTTAGGCCAAGAGCGAGGAGTAAAAGCAGGCGATACTTTTAAGGTATATAGAGAAGAAAAGCCTATTGCAGACATAGAGGTTATTCAGGTGCGTCAGGAAATCGCAGCCTGCGATATCAAAAAGGAAACCACTCCCATAAAAGTGGGAGATATTGTAAGATAATCTAATGTTAAAATGCCTAATGACTAAATCCGAATGACTAATGAATGCCCAATGCCTAAATGCGTCAATGTCTAAATTAGTCATTTAAACATTAAAGCATTAGTAATTCATTCGACATTCGTCATTAGAAATTCGACATTATTTTTTTCTTTATCATATATAAATGGTTCGTCTTAAAAAAGGCCCCTCCAAAACTATCTCCATAATAGATGTTGCCCGCTTAGCCGGCGTATCCATCACTACAGTTTCGCGCGTAATCAATAAACTCTCTACAGTAAAAGAAAAAAACCGGATCAAAGTTTTAGATGCCGTAAAACAACTTAAATTTCAACCTTCGGTGTTTGCGCAAAGGCTGGCCACCGGAAAAAGTAATGTGGTGGCCTTGGTCATTCCCCGCTACGAAGGGATATTTTATTCGTTTTACGCGCTGGAGTTAATCCGAGGTATAGGTACTCTTTGCGAGGCCTTAAAATTAGACCTGCTGTTACATCTTACGGATAGCCGCTCCAAATTTAATTTAAGAGGCGTGGGTGGGGTAATTTTTGCCGACATCATTGGCAATCAACAACAAGTTGAGGAAGTATTGGCTTGCGGCATTCCCTGCGTGGTGATCAACCAGTATGTATCCGATTTAGAAGTCAATTGCATTGCCATTGATAATGTTGCAGGCGCAGAGAGCGCAGTGAATTATTTAATCAGTTTAGGCCACAGAAGAATAGCCCACATCAGCGGCGATGTAGTGACCCAGGCAGCCAGCCAGCGCCTGCAAGGCTATAAACAGGCATTGCAAAAAAATAAAATTACTCTTGATGAAGGCATTATCTTTAAGACCGATTATTCCCGCGGACAGGCAAGGCTTTCCGCCGAAAAATTGCTTAAAGCGGATAAACCTGCCAGCGCAGTATTTGTCGCCTCTGATGCCATGGCATTAGAGGTAATGGCTGTGGCCAGAGAATTAGGTAAAAAGGTGCCGCAGGATTTGTCTATTGTCGGCTTTGATGATAATCCTTCCGGCCTTTATGGACCGGTGGCCTTAACCACAGTCAGGCAACCCTTAGTGCAGATGGCAGAAGAAAGTGTTAAGGTATTAAACCTGTTGATGAGCGCAAAAGAACCGCAGAAAACAAAAAAGATTCTCCTCCCCGCAGAATTAGTAATTAGAGAGTCCTGCCAGCCGATAAAAGCCGCCTAGGCTTTTTGCTCTTAATACAATTTGTTGTGTATTTAAAAACGTTATAATACTATATATTGTATTTTTTCTTGACAAAGATTTTTTTTGCGTTACACTTTTATTTAATAGGAAAACCAGTTAACCGGCTTAATCATAAATTTTAATGCGGAGGAAAATATGGCTTTAAGATTATCGGAAAATGCCTTAAAGGTATTAGAGCGCAGATACCTTAAAAAAGATGAGCAGGGCAAGGTCATTGAGACGCCTGAGGAATTGTTTTTACGCGTGGCTGAGGCCATAGCAGCGGCAGATAAATCTTACGCTAAAACAGAAGAAGAAATCGTTTTTTTAAAAGAGTCTTTTTATCGGATCATGACCGCATTAGAATTTGTGCCCAATTCACCTTGTTTAATGAATGCCGGAAAAGAACTCGGGCAACTCTCCGCTTGCTTCACCCTTCCTATTGATGATTCCATGGAATCAATTTTTGAGACCCTCAAAGCAACAAGCCTAATTCACAAATCTGGCGGCGGCACAGGATTTTCTTTTTCGCGCCTGCGGCCAAAGAATGCCGTGGTCAGAAGCACTGGCGGCATTGCCTCAGGCCCGGTTTCCTTTATGAAGGTTTATGATGCGGCAACAGAGGCGGTGAAACAAGGCGGCTGTGTTGTTCCAAACACAAGGATTTCCACAGAATTTGGTTTAGTAAAGATAAAAAGTCTTGGCCCTAAAGATACAGAGCATAACAGCTGGTCTGCGCATAATGGAAGACCGTTTATTGTAGCTACCGATAATGGACCTGCTGTCTCGGATGAATTTTATAATAATGGATTAGCTGAACTTCGTAAAATTACAACTTACAACGGGTATTCTATCAGTGCCACACCGCAGCATAGGTTGCGGGTTATTGATAAAGAAGGAAATTATATTTGGAAACATATAAAAGATATCCGGCCAGGAGATTGGCTTGCTTTACAGAAAGATACATACATTCAGGAAGGGAATTATCCATTGCCTAAATTGGCTATAACGCCACATTTTAATTCTCAGAAAGTATCTCTACCCACCAGACCTTCACGAGAATTAGGGGAATTTGTGGGATTTTTTGTTGGCGATGGAGCAATGACTATAAATAAAAGAGGTACGGGTAGATTGATATTTACTATTAATGATGAAGCTAAAGATCTAAGAGACTATATATACAAGATTACTCAAAAATTATTCGGACTGAAGTTTAGTTTACAAAAGAAAAAAGGCGATAAAAGCACAAACTATTTTTTAAACGCTACAACGTTGGTGAGTTGGCTTAAACAGATTGGCATTGAGAAGAAGAATGCCTTAGAAGCAGATATACCGGAAATTGTCTTTCGGGCAGGTAAAAGTTTTGCCCAAGGATTTTTACGCGGTCTTTTTAGTGCCGATGGTAGTGTTACTAAAGAAGGTTACCCTTCATTATGTAGCATTTCCAGAAACTTAATATTTAATACCCAACTATTACTTTTATCATTAGGAGTACCTGCGAGAATCAGGGTTGATAAAAAAAGGCAGGGCGCTTTTGGTAAAAATCCTCTTTATAAATTAAGCATAATTACTCAAGATGGAATAAAAAGGTTTGCCGAGGAAATCGGCTTCATTACTTCTTTAAAGAATAAAAAGATTGAAAAAGCCTTTGATGGAGCTTGGGAATTTAATGATGTGATTCCTCATCAGGAAGAGTTAATACGTAAGATTTATAATGGTCCGGGAAGAGGCTGTGGGCCGAATCGCTGTAAACTTGGAGCTAATCGTAAACTTTATCGGGATCTACAACATTATCTCGATGATGTAAACGCTCCTCGGAACCTTACACGTAGCCGCCTTATAAAACTAGCCAAGAAACACGCAGAGATTTACAATAATCCCACTATACGCTGGTTTCTCTCTAATCGCCAATTTTATGATAGAGTGGTTAAGGTAAGAAAAGGCCAAGATTTTACCTTGGACCTTTCTGTGCCCGAGAATAATACCTATATAGCTAATGGGTTTGTTAGCCATAATTCTCGTCGCGGTGCAAACATGGGTATTTTAAGAATAGACCATCCGGATATTTTGGAATTTATTACCTGTAAAGAGAACAATAAAGAGATTACTAATTTTAATATTTCGGTGGCCATTACCGATGATTTTATGCAGAAATTAGCCCAGGCCGAGGATTACGATTTGATTGACCCCCATACGCACAAGCCGATAAAGCGCCTGAACACCAAAGAGGTCTTTGATTTAATCGTGCAGCAGGCGCACAAAAATGGCGAGCCGGGAATTATTTTTATTGACCGCATAAATCAAAACAACCCTACCTCAAAGTTAGGCATGATTGAAAGCACTAACCCCTGCGGCGAACAGCCGCTCTTGCCTTACGAGAGCTGTGATTTAGGTTCTCTCAATTTAGCCCGTATGTATAAACAGGTGGGTAACCGCCATGAAATAGACTGGGAGAAATTAAAAGAGGTAACGCATTTATCCGTGCATTTCTTGGATAATCTCATTGACGTAAATAAATTTCCCCTACCGCAGATAGAGAAGGCCACTAAACTTACCCGTAAGATTGGCTTGGGGGTAATGGGCTGGGCGAGCCTGCTTATCCGCTTAGGTATTCCTTATAATAGCGAAGAGGCAGTAGCCCTGGCGGAAAAAGTGATGTTTTTTATTTTAAATGAAGCAATCAAGAAATCGCAGGAATTAGCCAAGACCAAAGGCCTGTTTCCGGCATTTAAAGGAAGTATTTACGATAAAAAAGAAGGCGGGCTCAAATTACGCAATGCCACTTTAACCACTATTGCCCCTACAGGGACCATCAGCATTATTGCCGGTCCTTGTTCATCAGGGATTGAGCCTTTATTCGCCATTTCTTATTACCGTAAGGTCATGGATAATGATAAATTAGTAGAGGTAGACCCTTTATTTGAAGAGATTGCGCGCGAGAGAGGTTTTTATAGTCGGGAGTTGATGGAGAAAATTGCCGAAAACGCCTCCATTCAAAATATTGAAGGTATTCCTGAAGATGTGAAAAGAATATTTGTGACGGCGCATGATATTTCGCCGGAATGGCATGTGCGCATGCAGGCAGCCTTTCAAAAATACGTGCACAACGCCACTTCTAAAACCATAAATTTTCCTTATGAGGCAAGCATAGAAGAAGTAAGTAAGAGTTATCTCTTGGCTTATGAATTGGGTTGTAAAGGGATTACTATTTACCGCGACCGCAGCCGCGAGGAACAGGTTTTGAATATTTCCCGTAAAGAGCAAAAAGAAGGCCCTAAGATTTTAGAGCCGGGTAAAATTTCTCCCCGGCCGCGTCCAGAGGTGATTACCGGCACCACCACTAAGGTGGCCACAGGCTGCGGCAATCTCTATGTGACCATCAATATTGATGAGAAAAACAGGCCCTTTGAGCTCTTTACCCAGATGGGTAAAGCCGGCGGATGCGCGGCATCGCAACTGGAGGCCATTGGCCGTTTGGTATCTTTAGCTTTTCGTTCCGGTATAGAGGTAAAATCTATTATTGAGCAATTACGCAATATCCGCTGCCCCAGCCCTTCCTGGGAAAAAGGCCAGAGGATATTTTCTTGCGCTGATGCGATTGCCCGGGTGGTTGAGAGAAGATTAGTAAATAACCAAGCGGCTGTCGTTGTTGCGGAAACGCCTCAATTAGCCATGAAGCATTCCTCCGGAGATGAAAGCGTTAGTGTCGATATCGGTATGCACGGAGATATTGTCGGGGTTTGCCCGGATTGCGGAGGGGCGCTGCGCCACGAAGAAGGCTGCATCAAATGTCAAGTCTGCGGTTTTTCGAAGTGCTAATATGAAGAAAATATTATACATCGTTTTGGATGGATTGGGTGATTTGCCCATTAAAGAATTAAATAATAAGACTCCGCTTGAAGCAGCGCTGACGCCGAATATGGACCGCCTGGCGCAGAAGGGTAGAACAGGCATAGTCTATCCGGTTGCTAAGGGCATTGCCCCCGAATCAGATATCGCAGTTATCAGTTTATTGGGTTATGATGCGCATAAATATTATACCGGCCGCGGGCCTTTAGAGGCATTTGCCGAATCATTAAGTATCCACGATGGTAATTTAGCCTTGCGCGTTAATTTTGCCACAAGTTTAGAAGACGGCAAGGCCATTAAAGACCGCAGGGTAGGAAGGAATTTAACTACTGAAGAAGCCACGGCTTTAGCCAAGGAAATAAATTCCAAGGTTACGCTCTCCAACGCCACTTTTGAATTTAAGAATACCATTGGCCATCGGGGGGTATTAGTAATCAGGGGTATGCATACAAAATTATCCGCCTGGATCACCAATACTGACCCTGCCTATGCCAGAGAAGGGGTATTTGGCATAGCAAAAGAAAAGTTTGAAAATATCGTAGCAGAATCTGTACCGATGAGCGGTTATGAAGATTCTCTGGAGGCAAAAGAGGCGAGCAATCTTTTAAATGAATTCACCCAAAAATCACACAAAGTGCTGAATGAGTCTTTAGTCAATAAAAAAAGAATTTCGGAAAATAAACTTCCCGCTAACCTCATTTTATCGCGCGATGCCGGAGACAGCCTGCCCAAATTCCCCAGTATGCACAGCATATACAATATAAAGCTTGGCTCGTTTGTGCAGATGCCGGTGGAACGCGGTATTGCCCTTTTAACCGGAATGGAAGTTATTGACGTGCCTTCATCCAGCGGACATTTGGATGTGGATTATCCGGTCTGGGCAAAGGTAGCCCTGGATTCCCTAAAAAAATACGACGGCATTTATGTGCATATCAAAGGGCCTGATGAGCCGGCGCACGACGGGAATTTCCAAGAGAAGAAAAAAATCATTGAACTAATTGATAAATTTTTCTTTGGCAATCTATTGCCTAAGCTGGATATGCAGGATACGGTAATGGCAGTCACTGCCGACCATTCTACCGTCTGTAATATAAAAGCGCACTCAGGCGACCCGGTGCCGTTAATTATTTCTGGCGCCGGTATTGCACCTGACGGCTCCTTAAGTTTTTCGGAAAAAGCAGCCAAACTTGGCTCCCTGGGTGAGATTAAAGGCCAAGATATTATGCCCCTCCTGATTAAATCGGCGAAAGAATAGTATAATATTAAACTCTAAACACTAAACTCTAAATCCTAAACAAATCCAAAACCCAAAATCCAAATATCCAAAACTAATAAGTTTTGAGTTTTGAATTTAGAATTTTGAGTTTGTTTAGAGTTTAGGGTTTCGGATTTAGGATTTTAACATGGCTAATTATGATGTAATAGTAATCGGTGCAGGCCATGCCGGTATTGAAGCAGCACTGGCTTCTAGCCGTATGGGTTGTAAGACGCTGATGGTAACTTTAAAAAAAGATACTATTGGTTTAATGAGTTGTAACCCGGCAATTGGCGGAGTGGGTAAGGGCCAACTGGTAAAAGAAATAGACGCTCTGGGCGGCCAGATGGCTAAGGCGGCAGATGCCTGCGCCATGCAATTTAGAATACTCAATGCCTCAAAGGGGCCGGCAGTGCAATCCTCGCGCGCACAAATAGACATGGATTTGTATAAAGATTATATGCGCAAGACCATTGAGTGCCAGGAGAATCTTTTTATTTTGGAGGCAGAGGTAAAGAAATTATTAGTTCAGGATAATCAGATACAAGGCGTAGTCACAGATAAAAAAGAAGAAATTAGCGCCAAAGCCGTAGTTATTTGTCTGGGGACATTTTTGGACGGTTTAATCCATATGGGCCTAAAATCTTTTAGCGGTGGCAGGATTAATGAACCCGCAAGCACGGGTTTAGCGGCTAACTTAAAAGAGCTAGGATTTAAACTGCTTCGGTTTAAGACCGGAACCTGCCCGCGCCTGGATAAAAATTCCATAGATTTTTCCGGCCTCATTGCGCAAAAAGGCGATAGCCCGCCTAGGCCTTTTTCTTTTTCTACTAAAGATATAACCCAAAAACAAATCCCCTGCTACATTACCTATACTAATGAAAAGACCCACCGGATTATTCTGGAGAATTTAAACCGTTCTCCGCTTTATAGCGGTAAAATTAAGGCTACCGGCGTAAGGTATTGCCCTTCCATTGAAGATAAGGTGGTGAAATTTAGCGATAGACAGCGGCATCAGATTTTTTTGGAACCGCAAGGCTACCGCAGAAATGAAATTTATCCCAATGGGCTCTCTACGAGTTTACCGCAAGATACGCAATTAGAGATGCTGCATTCTATTGAAGGCCTAAGAAACGCAAAAGTAATGCGCTTTGGCTATGGCATAGAGCATGCAGTAGTTGAACCTACGCAGCTTTATCCCACGCTAGAAACAAAATTACTCAAGAATCTGTATCTGGCTGGCCAAATCAACGGCACTACAGGTTATGAAGAAGCAGCAGCCCAAGGTTTAATTGCCGGGATAAATGCGGCCTTACGTATAAAAAATAAAGAGCCCCTGATTTTAGACCGCGCCTCAAGTTATATCGGTGTCTTGATTGATGATTTGACTACTAAAGGCACGCTTGAGCCTTATCGGATGTTTACCTCCCGGGTAGAATATCGCTTGGTTTTACGCGAAGATAACGCGGATTTACGCCTTAAGAAAATCGGCTATAGGATAGGATTAGTCAGTGAAAAAGAATTCAAAGCTACAGAGAAAAAAGAATCCGAGATTAAGTTAGGATTAGGGTATCTAAAAAAGACGAAAGCCTCATCCAAACAATTCCCCGGCCTACAGCGCAATGTAACCCTGGAAGACTTATTAAAGCGCCCCGGTGTGGGCATAGAAAAACTCAGGAGTTTAAATCTTATCAATTTCAAAAAAGATATAGCCAAACAGATAGAGATTGAAGTAAAATATAGCGGTTTTATCCAAAGACAGTATACAGAGGTAGGAAGATTCAAGCATTTAGAAAAGATAAGATTGCCTGAAAGTTTAGATTATTCAAGCATTTCCGGGCTTTCCCGGGAGATAAAAGAAAAACTTGGTAACTCAAGGCCCTTTAACTTAGGACAGGCATCGCGTATTTCCGGAGTGACGCCCGCAGCCATTTCTCTCTTGATGGTGTATTTAAAAAAATTGAATGGATAATCAGAAAAATTATCTCTCCTTAAAGAAATTCTGTCAGGAGCAAGGCATAGGCCTTTTCGGTGTTGCAGATATTTCTAAAATAAAGAAGGATTTTTTAATTGAGCCAAAAGTTTTAAAAAAGTTAGACAGGGCAATTAGCTTAGGGATAAGATTATCAGAAAGCATATTAGAAGAAATAGAAACCCATCCTACGCGATTATATTTTCACCATTACCGTACAGTAAATGCCTTTCTGGATCAGGCCGCGTTTAAAGTTTGTAACTATGTTCAGAAAAAAAATTATCTCAGCCTTCCCATACCCGCCTCTCAAATTTTAGACTGGCAGAACCAAAAAGCGCATCTTTCCCATAAACAAATCGGCTATCTAGCGGGCTTAGGCTGGATAGGCAGAAACAATTTATTGGTCAATACTAAATTAGGAAGTAAATTTCGTTTAGTTTCTATTCTGACAAATATGCCTTTAAAGGTAGATCAACCCACAAAAAAAGATTGTGGAGCCTGTCAGCTTTGTATTAGAATATGTCCTGCAGAGGCGATAAAAGAAAATCCGAAAGATTTCCACCACCTAAAATGTTTTGAGAAATTAAAAGAATTTCAGAGGCAAAAGTTAGTGGATCAGTATATCTGTGGCATATGTGTTAAGGCATGCACAGCAGAAGGCTAAAGGGAGAGCGGGATGTCTAAAAAATTATTTTGGGTTGTAATGCTGAGTATATTTTTAAATCCTGCATCTGCAGTTTCAAAAAACAATTCCCTGCAGATTAAGGGTTCGGAT
>MHGW01000005.1:0-2640 GCA_001805765.1 Omnitrophica WOR_2 bacterium RIFCSPLOWO2_01_FULL_41_12
TCTCTCCCTGAAATATACTATCCATAGAGCTAGTTAAACAATTCTGTACAGTAACAAAGCCTGTATACATACCATTTTCGTTCATCAGAGGAACCACATCTACCAAAATACCATCATCTGTGGCTACGGTTACAGTGTCACCCTGCGCAAAAGACAAGCTATAAGAAGCACTCATGACTGGCAAATCTTCAAGGGAACTAATACCTAAAAGCTGGCAGGAATTAGCAGTTTCATCCTGGGCGGGGGTTTCTTCTTCGGGAGGGGGTAAAGATAAATCACTACAATTTGTCTCTGCTGCCGAACAATCTGACCACTCACCATTGGTGCAAATCATCACTCCTGCATCGCCACAGGAATTACTACAACCTTGTTGTAAATTATCATCCACTACTCCATCGCAGTCGTTATCTAAACCATCACACGCTTCATCTGTAGAAGTTTCTTCACCTTCACAAGTGGTACTCCACTCTCCATCTTCTTCACAAACGAGAGTTCCCTGCGCACATTCTCCCACATCACTTCCACACACCTGGATACTATCCTCATCACAAACACCCTCTAAGGTACAAGTGGCATCACAACCATCATTGGGAGTGCCATTACCATCATCGCAGGCTTCGCCTGAGTCTAAGGTGTTATCTCCACAATAAGGCTCAACCTCAACTAAACAAGTTGTGCCACAACTATAATGATCGGGGAGAATTGTAACTCCTGATTCACATTCTTCACCCAAACCCGATTGCACAATGCCATCACCACAAGATTCTAAAAGACACAGTGAATTACACCCATCACCATCTACAAAATTACCATCATCACAACCTTCACCTGCATTTAAAACCCCATCGCCACAAGCTTCGGTTTTACAAAGGCTAGAACAACCATCCCCATCTAAACTATTTCCATCATCACAATCTTCACCTGATTCTAAAATACCATTGCCACAAACAGGGTTAGGGTTTTCTTCTTTTTGACAACGAGCAGAACAGCCATCTCCATCCACAACATTGCCATCATCACAATCTTCACCTAAATTGAGAGTACCATCACCACAATAGGGATGAGTATGGCCCGGATTCCCATGCGCCTTGGATGTTCCAGGTACTTTGAGAATTTGGGGAAAATGAGTCTCAGCTAAGGAAGACAAAGGCCAAAGAAACAAAATAAATAAAACAAATATTTTTCTCATGAGCTTTAAATACTTAAATTAAATTAGAACGATAGGAATTATCTCCCACTTCCCATAGCCATTGTCAAGAAGTCCCATGCTCTATTCATACACTATGCACAATGCCTGATTTACTTTAATTATCGAGAATTTACAGAAAAGGTTGCTGGAAAGATATTTTAAATTAACCTATTGTTATTACTTATAAATTTTAATTCTTGTTCCCTCCCCAATCCATCATAATAGAAAAAATCAGGTTTGCTTAGAAGGAGCTTAGCTTTGCAGTGCGGGCATGTGATGGTGTTGTTGATCAAGGTGATTTGGATCATCGATGCGGGATTTCCCTGAATTGGAGACTGAAAAACTATGCGGCATGTTCTGCATCGAACCAAGATAATGCAACAAATGATTCGATAAAACATCTGCAAAGCCTCTACAAGCATTTTCATCAGAGCTTCAATGGAATAATCCTGAAGAGGACCTAGTGTCGATCCATACGATAAGGGCAAATGGACTCCATGATCTGTTAGCAAATGAAAAGTTTCGCTTTGGAACTCCTGAATACGCACTTTAGAGATAGATTCATACTCAATTTTTTCAAGCGCGAGCGTAAGTTTAAAAATGGCGATTAACCACGCATTTATTTTTATCCAATCGATAGTACCCAGATCATAGCCCGCAGTACTTTGCAGACATGGTAAATCCTTTACAACCCACGTAGTCATTTTTGCACGCTTTTTCTTTAATTCGCCGGATGCATGGATAAAGCCGCCCGTTTCGAGATTTTTTTGAATTCTGTGGATGGTCGAAATATAACAACATAAACGATCGGCTAACCGGACAGTGGTTAAAAAATCAATCTCTCTTTTAATCCGACAATGATGGCTCACCGACAACAAATAGAAGACATCCGCACGTATGACCGTTCCATATAAATACCGATATCTCATGAGAGAATTATTAAGAAGGATGCGTTCATGATCCTGCATTTTTTGTGTAGGGATTACTTGATTGTAGAGGACACCCCATTTTGAAAGCACTGGATCTCGAGCACGCCATTCTCTTTTTACTGAATGTATGAGAAGAGGTTCCAGATTTAGGGGCAAAGAAAGCAATTTTTTACATTGTTGGATCACTCCTTTCCATTGTTTTGGATCCGTATTTTCTAAAAGCCCCCCAAAAAATCGAGCGATCCACTCATCATTGCTCGAAGCTATCAGTGTTGCCAGGCGTTGGCCATTAACAAGATTCCCGTAGCATTTCAGCCAGCACCACACTCCTTCATAAAAACGACCATCTAATCTCGAGCCATATGCAGCTAGGATGAGTGAAGACTCGATGTCGGTCGAGTAGCAATTGATGCCCCCAGTTCCATGAAGACCTAAACGATTCCATTGAGCCCAGATGACATCGCGAACAATACTCAGCAAGTTTTTACTATAATTGTTTTGCGGACTCGCCATAGCCCAGTG
>MHGW01000005.1:2662-6244 GCA_001805765.1 Omnitrophica WOR_2 bacterium RIFCSPLOWO2_01_FULL_41_12
GGTATCATGAGTCTGGCACCATCTTGCTGCAGCCAATATTTCTTCATTTGTTGGCTTTAAGGAAAGCAAATCATCCACATGATAACCTCCACGATCCGCTGCAGCATAAACTTTGAAAAAAATCTGATCGTAACGAGAAGCAAAGTAGGCCGTAAACCGTGTGCCAAACTGACTTACCTCTGCACGATCCTTAAATCCCTCGGGGAGGCCCATAGTAGTAATCATATCCGGACCTGAGTTGATCCAAGATTCAGGAAGTCCAAAATTACGTGCGACAATCTTGACAGCTTCTTTAAATTTTTCTGGCCACGGGACCGGAAAGAGAGTGTCAATATCCTTCGTTGTTCGATAAACCAAATCCTTAAATATCAACGCCGCTCCCCCACAAATGCCCACATCGATAACTGGCCCATTTAATTGTTCATAGACCGTTCCTAATTCCGTCAAATTCCTAAGTAATTGATTTTTATCCATTTGCATAAAAATATTATACTAAAATTAAATTTTAATGCAATAAATTATTGCTTAATAAACAATAAATTAATCTATTTTAAAATACTGTCTTGAAGTATTTGCAAACCACGCATTGGAATCGGTGTTGAAAGGTGTGCACTGAGTATGGCAATAACCATGTTATGAATATTGCTGTTTTGCTTCTTCACCCCTTCTGCAACATGACCTGCACTTTTTGTGTAACAGAAAATTCCATTGACACCATGACAATGCCCCAGGTGCTGGAATTACTGGATCAGCTTGTGTCCCAGGGTGTTACAAATGTGGTGCTTGGTGGTGGCGAACCCTTTACCTGGCCACACAATGTGGTAACTCTGGCGGGCCATGCCAAGGCACTGGGATTAACTGTCCAGGTGGGTACTAACGGCATTCGGCTGCCCAGCCAGTTTGCATCACTGGACTGCATTGACCGTTTTGTCCTGCCACTTGATTCTGTATTTGATACCGTGCACAATCAAATGAGAATTTATAGCAAGGGCCACCATGCCCTCATTTATGATCGGCTCCAAGCCTTGCAAGAGGCCGGCAAGGAAGTAACCATCTCAACCGTTGTCACCAAACAAAACATTCAACATTTAGTTGAAATTGCCAAATTCCTTAATGACTATTGCCGTACTGGAGGCAGGGTTCATGCATGGCATTTGTATCGTTTTTTGCCGTATGGGCGCGGTGGTTTTACTCATGCCACATACCATGGCGTATTAGAGACAGACTATCAACAAGCCATTGGCCAATTGAAAAAAAAATTATGGCCTTTCACCATCTACAAAAGAAAAGACATGTATGGCTCCAAAACAGTTAGTTTTTATTCTTATGAAAATGGACAACTGGTAGTGATGGGTGCTCAAAACATTTCTTATTCGGTGGTACCATTGGATCCGTGACAATCCATACAAATCGACTCGCCTTCTTCGGCTACTTGATCCTGAATCTCCTCCATATCGATTGTGACATCAGTTCTATTTTGGAGATGGATGTTGTTGATGTTGTGACACATCAAACAATCGGAACGCCCCCACCCATACACATGCTCATCTTCAGTCAGAACAAGGCTGGAAGGAGAGTCGAGAATATTGCCAAAATCCTCACCATTGTCATCGGCTTCACTCCCACAGGAAATGAGAGCAACAAAAAAAATAAAGGATAAAAAATATCGAAACATTTCCATAACCATCTTACCTAACCAAACTACAGCCAGCAGCTTGACCAGTATCGGCACTGTTTGCATCAACTGTGACCGTACAGGCAGTACTGGAAAAACAATCACTATCAGAACAATCCAAACTGCCATCTGCATCATCATCAAGCCCATTACTGCAATCTGATTCTGGCGTGTTGGTAGCTCCTGATGTTGTACTGGCACACTGAGGATTATCAATGCAATCAGTATCATCACAATCTGTTAAACCATCACAATCCTGATCCTTGGAATCTCCACAGGTTTCAGTGGCCCCAGGATGGATAGAAAAATTACTGTCATTGCAATCGTTGTCAGCCTCAGCATAACCATCGGCATCATTATCCTGGCATTCTGAGGAGGAACACTCATCATCAATACAAACTGTATCTGCACTACAATCAGCATCAATACAATCGGCTTGACCATCGATGTCATTGTCTTGCCCATCGTTACATTCTGTTTCAACGGTTTCACCTGTTGTACACGATGTGTCGGTACCATCACAATCCTGATCGACCCCATCGCAAGTATCAACCCCAAGAGGGCTCACGCTTGCATCTGTATCATTACAGTCATCCCCATTATCACTATAACCTGCTGGAAGAGAACAAGCCGCCGTTGTTGCGGTAACATCACCGTAACCATCACCATCTGCATCCTGGTAGTAAGTGCTGGTAACCCCTTCGTCTATAGAACCATCACCATCATTATCGATTCCATCACACTCCTCAGTATCATTGCAGTCTGTAGTTCCATCACCGTCTGAATCAAACCCCTCATCAGTGGCTCCATCACAATTGTCATCGACATTATTGCAGGTTTCTGTAGCCCCCGGGCTAACGCTGGCCTCATTGTCATTGCAATCTACGGTTTCGTCATAGCCATCGCTATCAAGGTCATCCACGGTGCAGTCGGTACTACTAGTGCAATCAGAATCATCACAATCTGTTGCGCCATCAACATCATCATCGATCGAATTGGAGCAACTTGTTTCTGTACCTCCGCATTGATAATAATAATCACAGTCAGAACTAGCGTCGTCACAGTCAGACCCATCACCATCATTGTCTATCCCATCGGTACAATCAGCTTCTGTTGAACCGCAATCAGCATCGTCGTCATCAGTAACCCCATCGTCATCATTATCTTCACTATCATCACAATCGTTTGTTTCATGTTCGATGAATTCATAAGCCCCCATGTCACAGGCTGTATCGCCATCGTTTCGTGTAAAACCCCGCTGATCGTTGGTAGCCGTGTCATAACCGGTAACCCCGTCGAGATTAACGATGGACGTGCAGTTCCCGGTATCGACGGCCGGGCTGGTTTCATTGATGGCTATGGTGTACGTTGGACCACCATTGTCAGCTAGAAGCTCCTCAAAGTTTGGATCATCCGTAAGCACAGAACCACTCGTAATGGTGCATTCTGATGTGCCTTCGATCAAGCTTGAGGTAGCTGTAGCCACTGTTCCAGAACAGTTTGCGTTAGAAGTGACCGCTGTATTGTCAGCAATAATGGAGCTGCCAATATTGACTGTTCCCCCTGATCGATAGAGACCACCTGCCGTAGCGCTTCCACTACTGTAGATGCTGGATGTGTTGTCTGCGATGGTGCTGTTGGAAATATTGATAGTTCCCGAAGTAACAGCAACACCGGCCCCATAAGCGGAATAACTGCATGCAGCAGTGGTACCGCATATAGAATCATTATCGGCAATGGTGCTGTTGAAAATATTGACAGTATCTCCAGATAACGCAAGCCCTCCTCCTGATGATTTTCTGCCATTGCTTGTTGATGTGGAATTGCCGCTGATTGTGGACCCTGTGATGTCTAAATCGCTCAATCCGTAAATGTAAACTCCTCCACCAGAGGCTCCCGGGTTGTGG
>MHGW01000006.1:0-6002 GCA_001805765.1 Omnitrophica WOR_2 bacterium RIFCSPLOWO2_01_FULL_41_12
TTTATTTATAGGGACAGTCCCCTTCGGGGACAGTCCCTAACAAGGAACTTAAAATGAGAGACCTACTCTTTAAAAATCTAACTTCGCAAGATAGAAAGAGAAAGATCATCGCCAGCTCTGAGATTGTAGACAGGCAGGGCGTGCGTAGCATTGTGAGGAGGCATTTTATCTGCACCGTAAGGGAAATTCACCACAATCAGATGCAAAAACCCCAGCCTTACCTATATGTTTTAAAAGAGCACAATACCAAGGAACAGCAGGAAAAATTTTTCTGCCGGATTAAAGGAAGTATATATGCTGTCAGCAACGGCAGGCTGTTTCTGATTCATTTTATGCATTCCTTAAAGATAAGCCTGAAAGCCATTTCTCAGGATTTAATACAGTACAGCGAATAATACCTTGACAAAAACTAGGTAATCAGTTATAATACACATAATTGAAATCTAGTTTTTCCCATATGGAGGTGTGGGAAGGCACTGGATGAAAGACATAAAAAAGAATTAATCCGGATTGACAAAAAAGGGTCAATCCGGTTTTTTTATATGTTAAAAAATATTGTTTGCACAATTTGTATCGGGATTTTTGTCTTCTTGCCATTATTTGCCTATCCTGTTTTTGCCAAGGCGCAGGTAGCAGAATACCTCTGCGAGTTAGGTGCAACCTTTTATAAAGTAGGCAGGTATGAAGAAGCCCTTTTAGAATTTAAAAAAGTATTAATGTTAGAGCCTAACCATAAACTAGCGCAGGAATATGTAAATAAAATTTTCCAAGCAGAAAATCCGGCTCAGGCAGGTTTCAAAGAAGAATCCCTGGAAAGGCCCGCTAGGGATACGGTGATAGAGCAAGCTTTGGGCAGCCTCGCTAAAAAAGAATTGACTAAGACAGGAGTGAAACAGAAGGCAGAAAAAGTTAGCTATAAAGCAGGCTGGGTTAAGAGCAGCGGAGAAACCCAGATGAGCCTGGGGGTAAGCCCTAAGGATGCGATTTGGAAACAGGCAAACGCAGATTTGAATGAAAGAAACTGGCGCATGCTTTCAGATGCCGCTTTTAACCAGCGCGAGAATACTTTTGACGCCAGGGTTTATGATCGCTTAAGAGTAAACCTGGATACTAATAATAAAGAAGGGTTTGGTTTTCACAGCAATATTACTGTGGACCCCTGGAGTTTTACCGGAAAAAGCCAAAAGATTACGGTTTGTGGCGGGACAAATAATGATTGCGCAGAGGTAGAATTAAAGTATTGGTCAAATACAGGCTACACTATCAATGAAACTGTTTATACCTTAGAAGACGGCGCCTCCATTTCCTTTCCTGAAATAAAAGTAGAGGATTGGAAGACAGGTTCCACCCCAATTACTACTACCTGGGGCGCGGTGCTTAATCTACCGGCACTAAATATTAAAAGGGAATTTCAGCCTTTACGCGAACTGTGGTTTGATTATGTAGAGCCGGATAATTGGGGTTTAAGATTTTTTCCTTTGGCCTATCAGGACCAGGCTCTTACCTCGGATGATCCTTTAATGCTTTCTAATAATCATACCTGGTGGGAAGAGAGCCCGTGGCTAGACCGTTGGTTGCCGGGAAGGACGAATTCCGGGGCAAGCCCGGTAGATTTTACTAAAGGCGAGTGGGATGATTCCTTGTCATTTTTTACCCGCGATAGCGACGGCACGCGGCTGACGGCATTAAGGGGCTTATCTTTCGATTTCACTAGAGACAATAAATTATCGTTAGAGAGTACCTTTGCCAGCCCAAAGGGCCTCTGGCAGGATTATGACAGTTTCGACAATCTTATAAATAGCAGCAGATTTAAATATTATCTTTTAGATAACCTTACCTTAGGTTCTATCTATACCTACCGTTTGGGTTTTAATGAGGAAAATAAAAGAGATATTTATAACCATACCGGTGGCGTGGATTTCGGATATGAACCTATGCAGGGATTAAAATTGGCCTTAGAAGTGGCGGCCTCAGAGTTAAAACAAGACCTGACTTCTTCTACTTACGCAAGCAAATCCAGAGGCAATGCCTATTTCTTTTCTTTGACCGGCACCTTCCCTAAGAAAAGCATAATGGATTTAAAATACGGCTATGCTGAGATTAAACCTAAAAAGTCAGATAATGCATTTCTTAAATATCGCCTGCTTCTGGCGCATATGGATGAAGGTTTCAGCACTCCTTTATCCAATTACCGGGAAACCCGGGATGATAATTTCTGGTCCAGGCACATTCATTTTCGTCAGCCATTTAAGTATTATTATTCCGGTTTATACTTTCCCAAATTAAGATGGGATGATATCGAGCCTTATAGCATTGGTAATGGTATTGATGTAGGAAGGGATGTGATTGGTTTCCGCCTGGAAAATGCGCTCTGGGAACAAAGGTTAGAAAATATTTTTGATGTGAGAAATGTGCACAACGTCAATGGTAAATTTATGGAGAATGTCAGCCGGGGCGAATCCACTTATAAAGTCAATGATAATTTAACCACAAAATTATTAGGCATCTACCATAAATTGCCTAAGACAAAAGGAGGGACTGACCCCTTTATTTTTGATCCAGATACCGGCATATATATGGACAATACTGATATTGCTGACGGCAAAGACCCCACCTTAAAAACCGGCTCTCTTGGCTTAGAATATGCCTTTACTGATTGGCTGGCTTTATCAGGTATCTGGGAACGTACCAATGATTATACGCTTGCCTACGACAATTATCCGCGCGATAATTTAAATAGCACCAGTTTTTCTACTTATGGTGAATACGGGAATACTTATCGCACAGAAGACCCTTACCTTTACTCGCAGTCTTTATTTCCTCTACCGCCTTATCCATTTTATAATATTTTCAAATCCGGGCTGAAGTTTAATCCTTTGGAAAATTTGCAGATATATTTAGATTATGCCAGGAATGAGTTTAAAAGCGCCGGACAAGTTGACGATAACATAAATCACGTGGGAATTGAGATGGATTATTCGCCTTCTAAGAAATTTGACCTTTATCTGAGATATACGTATGCCCGCTGGAATGATTTGACTTTAATGCGCCAGGGCTATAGTAAATATTATCTGGGCCGCCACAATTTCTTTGGCGAATTCAGGTATGCGCCCAGTCAAGACGATGAGTTTATCTTTCAATACGGAGAATCCGGGCGTTCCCCCATCACCATCAATACTTTTGATCCTTTTGGTGGCAGCATCATGACTTTAGATACCCGCCATATAGTCCGCATCTATTACCGGCGTAAATTCTAATTTAGTAGATTTCTAGGGTGAACTTATTCTAACCAAATGTCAATCTTATTAATTTGGCAGGAACGGATTTGTGCGGCAAAAGGAGCAGGGATAGTATCGGAAAGGATTTCTGCTGGACGGCCATCTTTATCCATAAAAATTATTCTTTTTATTTTTACAGGATTTTTTCCAAAAGTATCTTTTCTCTTCGGATTATGATAAACCACTTGAATTGCGCTTAAAAACCTAAAACTATAAGTAGAATTTTTTTTGTGAAAAAGCCAGCCTTGAAGTATAGGTTTAAATTGCAGATCCAGTTCTTCTTTACTATTTAATATAAAAGGCCTTTGGCCTATATTCATGATCAGCCAGATATTTAGGAATTCTGCGGTTGAGCCGGAAAGGCGCGCCACAAAGCCGTTTCCGTGCAGTTTTTTATCCGCAAAGGCGCTGCTGACTATAAAGGAAGAGTTCTCCAAGATGCTGCGGCCATATCTTTGCGCTTTCTGAAAAGGAATAAGCGCATTTTTAAAATCAACGTAGAATTCTTCGTAAAGCCCTTTCCTTAAAAGTTCCAGCAGATATTTATATTCCATATGCAGCCAGATGGATTCGTTTTCTAACCAACCCGGGCTGAATACCCGGCACCTGCCAATTTCTTCTGGCATTTCTGATAAAGGAGCAGTGACTTTATACATCTTTAATTCTTTGTCAAAAAGCTGGCTTGATTTTGTGTCTTTATACAATTGTTTCGCCGCACTCAAGCCTTCAGATAACCTCAGGGCATGGACTTGCCCTTCTAAAAAAAGCGGCAGTTTTTTCTGAAAGAACCGGGTGGGTTTGACAAAAGGGGTTTTTAAGGGTGCGTAATCCCGCACTTCATTTATAAAATAGGAAGAATAAATATTTTTTTTGTTGTCTTTTGCCTTTTGGATACCTGAATCTATTTTCTTTAAGGCATTATTTAAGATAGCCTTTAGTGTATCCGAGTCCAATTCCCATTCTTTGCCGCTAAAGCCCAATCTTGTTTTCTGCCGGTATTCTTCTTTTAAGGAATAACTTTTATCCCAATATTGGAAATCTAAAGGGACTGTCCCCGAAAGGGGACTGTCCCTAAGCAGTTTATCCAGTTTAATTAAAAAATCGCATATTTCTTCAGTCACACTCATTTTTTCTATTTTAGTTTTTTCTAAGGTATCGCTTATGAAGTTAACCAGTCTTTTTAATTCAAATGTCTCGCATATAGATGAGCCTAATAGACTGGGTAGGCCATTTAGCGCGTCAAACCAATTTGGTTTATCTGCTTCCATCTCAACACCTACACCGAAAGGATCCAGGGACGCCAGTTTATTCGCTAAAAGGCACAATAATTTATTCATTAATGTGGTTTGATAGATTTCACCCTTTCCATATTCAGCCCTGACTGTATGGGCTTGGGTTTTTCTTTTTCTGATCATTTCTCTTTTAGCGTTATCAGGAATAACCGAATGTAATTGCCGAATTTTTCCGTCTTTAAGCAGGTATTTTTCCTGGCGGGCTTTTACGGTTTCTGTATTATCGTAAAAAGTAAACACTCTTTTCTCAAAAACTATTTCTTTTAACTTTTCCGGATAAATCCCCAAATAACTTTCCAATAAATCCAGATTATAGGTCCAGTGGTCTGTCCAGAATCCTTCGCCGTGTTCTGCGTCCTGTAATTTTTGCGAGTGGGAAATTAATATATTCAGGAAGTCATCGTAAGAACATCTTAATTTGATCTTGTTTTCTTCCAGGAAAAGTATTGCTTCTCCCGGGGTGAACGGTTTGTTCAGGTAAGCGATAATTCTTTGGACAAAGACCTCGTCCATCAAGCCCTTAAGTTTCAATCTTAGCCCCGCTTCATCCCTGAGTGTAAAGCTGGTACCCTTGATTACTAACGGATTAAAGCCGTCTGCCTGCAGGAGATTAAAGAAATCAATCACGTTTTCATCTTTTATTTGGGGATGAAACCAGACGTCGTTCCTGCGATTCTGGTTCATATCGCGGTAGTTTCCATTACCCTGCGAAAAATATGTGGGTTGGAGTTGAAATTTATTGTAATCTCTTTCTAAATCGCCGTGTTTTCTGGAGTAGAGATAGAATACGGATTGGGTCGGTCTAGAGCCAAAAGTAATCGGATAACCCCCTCTTAAAATATTATCTATATAGGTTTGTTTGGCGTAGAGGTCTAATCGTCTATCTGCGCTATCGGTATATATATCCGATCCCAACCCCTCGATAATTTTTTTATTTTCCTCGCCTTTTTTAATGAAGTAGTCCGCAGAAATAATTCTGGGAAGAGTGGAATTTAATATTTCGCGTGAGTGCATAAAACCAGACAGGCAATAAAATGTTTTTTCCTCATTAGGCCGTAATTCCAGATTTAGGGGTAAAAAGGCGCAAGGAGTCTTGTTTTTGGTTATTTTTTCTGCCGGGGCCGGGGCAATGAAATTTTTTAGAGATAAGAATTGACGCGGGCAGCAAAAATCAGTCATTTGGCCAAAAATGATCTCCGGATTTACAATGGGCCTGATAACCTGCGGTTTTCCTTTAGTGTAATGAAAGCCCAGATAAAAATTTCCTTCTTTTATATGGATAACCTCTGGCCGGTCCGTGGGGTCAACGTCTAATTTATAAAACGGAACGCCTTTTTCCAGATTCTCCACATTCATCCAGGCCTCAATAGTGCGGCCCAGTTTTTTTAAAAATAGGTTACTTGTGCCATAAGGCACAACTTGCGGTAGGCCA
>MHGW01000006.1:6034-17489 GCA_001805765.1 Omnitrophica WOR_2 bacterium RIFCSPLOWO2_01_FULL_41_12
TGTGTTTCTGATGGTTACAATTCTGGTTAAGGCAGCGAAAGAATCATTAGGGATATTAAAATATTCTACTTTTATATTCAGCCCCAGGGTGAAATTAGATTCTTCTATTTTTAAGCCAGAGGGGCTAATGGACATTTTATGGCTTAGATTAAAGCCGGAATTTACCCATTGGCAATGAAAAGGCTCATAAAAGATAATTTTTTTGCCAGAGGATATTTTTATGAAGGTGCGAAATCCTTGTAAGGAGGTCAGCTGCCAGGCCTTATTTGCGGGAAAAAACTCTAAGATAGCGCGGTCCTTATCCTTTGTGCCAAAACTGGCTATGGCTTGTCCGCGGTTGACATAGAAGGTCCACATGGGTATTCCGTATTTACCCGCGATTCCGGGGAAGAAATTAGCCAGGGGTTTAGCGAAGTTATAATTTTCAATCACAAACTCGCCGGCTGAATTTAGGTAATATTTGGGGTTTTTGTCTTTCATCTTAACTAAAATATTCTACACAATTTCACGTTTTTGTCCACACTTTTTATTATGAGGGTATAAGTGTTTGACTTTTAAAGTAAAGGATGTTAATATAAAAAGTTAATTATTATGGAGGCGCTCTATGGCTATAGATAAAGAAACAGTTAAATATGCGGCAAAACTTGCCCGTATCGAATTGAAACCAAAAGAATTAGAGAAATTATCCCTTCAGTTGCAGGATACCCTGGATTTTATTGACCAGTTAAAAAAACTGGATATTAAAGAGATAAATCCCACGAGCCATATCCTGCCGATGAATAATGTTTTTAGAGAAGATAAAATAAAGGATTCCTTACCTATAAAAAAAGTTTTAGATAATGCGCCCGCTTTAGAAAGGAACTTCTTTGTAGTGCCGAAGGTGATTGAGTGATGACTGCGCACGAATTGTTCGATAAATTAAACCGTAAAGAAATTAGTCCTAGAGATATCATAACTTCGCTGCAAGATAGGATAAGACAGATAGACCCTAAAGTCAAAGCTTATGTGAGATTATCTGATTCTTTGCACCAAACACCGATTTTGTCAGGTATCCCCATTTCCATCAAAGACAATATTTGTACCGAAGGATACAATACTGAATGCTGCTCTAAAATTTTAGCGGGGTTTAAACCGCCTTATGATGCTACGGTGATTACTAAGTTAAAAGAGGCAGGAGCTACAGTACTGGATGTAAAGACTAATATGGACGAATTCGCCTTTGGCTCATCTACGGAGAATTCCTGTTTTGGCCCCAGCCGTAATCCCTGGAATTTAGAATGTGTTCCCGGAGGTTCATCCGGTGGCTCTGCGGCAGCAGTAGCCGCGGATGAAGCAATCTGGGCCTTAGGTTCAGATACCGGCGGTTCTATCCGTCAACCCGCTTCTTTCTGCGGCGTAGTCGGGCTTAAGCCTACTTATGGAAGGGTCTCCCGTTATGGTTTAATTGCTTTTGCTTCCAGTTTAGATCAGATCGGGCCAATCACTAAAGATGTGAGAGATTGTGCAATATTAATGAATATTATTTCTGGATTTGACGCTCATGATTCTACTTCGGTTGACCTTAAGGTGCCGGATTATACCAAAGGATTAGTGAATGATATAAAGGGAATAAAAATAGGCATTCCCAAAGAATATTTTGTGGAAGGCATGGATGCCGAAGTGAAAACAATAGTCCAGGAAGCAGTGCATAAACTTAAAGATTTAGGCGCGGATTTAAAAGAAGTTACCTTGCCGCATACTGAATATGCGGTGAGCGTTTATTATATCGTGGCTACTGCCGAGGCCAGTTCTAATTTATCCAGATTTGACGGCGTGCAATATGGCTTCCGGGCGAAGAGCGCGAAAAGTAAAAACTTAATAGATATGTATGAAAGCACTCGGGGCAATGGATTCGGAGAAGAGGCTAAGAGAAGGATTATCCTGGGCACTTTTGCTTTATCGCACGGTTATTACGATGCTTATTATCTCAGGGCCTTAAAAGTGCGTACGCTGATAAAAGAGGATTTTGACAAAGTATTTAAAGATTTTGATTGCATCGTTACCCCTACTTCTCCTACGCCGGCATTTAAAATCGGCGAAAAAATAAAAGACCCTTTAAAGATGTATCTTTCGGATATTTATACCATATCCGCCAATTTAGCCGGGATACCTGCCATATCTATACCTTGCGGCTTTACTAAGAAGCGCCTGCCCGTGGGATTACAGATTTTAGCTAAAGCCTTTAATGAAGAGATGCTTTTCAGGGCCGCCTATACTTACGAACAAAATACGCCTTGGCATTTAGAAAAACCCAAAATAGAGTAAGGGACTGTCCCCGAAGGGAGAGAGGGACAGACCGCCTAAGGCGGCCTGTCCCTAAAGAGATGACTTACGAGCCAGTAATCGGATTAGAGGTGCACTTACATTTAAAAACCCAAACTAAAGCCTTCTGCGGCTGTTCCACAGAGTTTGGCCAAGAACCAAATTCGCAGGTCTGCCCGGTCTGTCTGGGTTTTCCCGGAAGCCTGCCCGTGCTCAATAAGACCGCCTTGGATTATGGGCTAAAAGTGGCCTTGGCCTTAAACTGCCAGATACAGGAATATACTAAGTTTGACCGTAAGAATTATTTTTATCCGGATTTGCCTAAAAATTATCAGATTTCCCAATATGATTTGCCTCTTTCCAAAAATGGCTTTTTAGAGATAGCCCTGGACGGTGGTAAACTTAAGCGCATCGGCATACGCCGCGTGCACTTAGAAGAAGACGCAGGAAAATTAATTCACCAGGAAGATTCAAGCCTAATAGATTTTAACCGCGCAGGGATTCCTTTATTAGAGATTGTCAGCGAGCCAGGCCTGAATTCGCCTGGAGAGGCCCATGAATATTTAACTACACTAAAGAGCATTATTGAATATTTGTATGTTTCTGACTGCGATATGGAGAAAGGGTCTTTGCGCTGCGATGCCAATATCTCATTACGAAAGACAGGCCAGCAAGATTTAGGTACAAAGGCTGAATTAAAGAATATGAATTCTTTTAAAGCGGTAAAAGAGGCATTGACCTTTGAGATAGAGCGTCAGGCGGAATTATTAAACCAGAAAAAAACCGTGGTTCAGGAAACAAGGTCATGGGATGTAAAAAATTTAGAGACAGTTTCTATGCGCACAAAAGAGGAGGCGCAAGATTACCGCTATTTTCCCGAGCCGGATTTGCCTCCCTTTATCTTAAGCCCTGACAAAATCACAGAGATTAAAAAAACTATTCCCGAACTGCCCCGCGATAAAATGCTGCGTTTTGTTAAAGATTACGGGCTATCAGATTATGATGCAAAAATTTTAGTGGCAACATTAAAAGACGCAAATTTTAGCGAAGAATGTATAAGATTGTATTCTAAAAATGACAAAAAACCCATAGTAAATTGGTTGATCGGGCCGATACTTTATGAAGCGAATAGCCGAAATTGCAATTTATCTGACTTGGGAGTTGCGGTTAAAGATTTGATAGGGTTGGTTGATTTTGTGGAAAGACAGGAGATTTCATATCTAGCCGCAAAGTCGGTGTTGAGTGAGATGATTAACATAAAGGATTCTCCCGCGAATATAATCCAAAAGAAAAATTTAGCGCAGATTTCCGATATTAAAAGTTTAGAATTGCAGGTAGGGGAAGTTTTAAAAGAAAACCCCAAATCTATTCAGGATTACAAAGCAGGCAAGGGTAATGCCATAATGTTTCTGGTGGGGCAGATTATGAAAAAGACAGGGGGAAAAGCAAATCCCAAAGTAGTCCAGGAAATACTGAAACGGAGGCTGAGTAATGCGTAAGAAAATTTTTATCGCTATAGTTTTAAGTGTAGTTATCTTTACCAGTTTTTCCCTAGCGGTATCGGCTATGGAAAAAAAGAAAAAAGATGACTTATATCGGCAGGTAGCGCTTTTTTCAGATGCCCTGGCAATAATCCAATCGGATTACGTAGATGAGATTTCAGCGCGCGATTTAATCTACGGGGCCTTAAAAGGAATGGTTTCGGCATTAGACCCGCACAGCCAATTTATGGACCCCGACACATACAATGAATTAAAAGTGGACACAGAAGGAAAATTCGGCGGTTTAGGGATAGAGATTACCATAAAAGACGGTCTATTAACCATCATCACGCCGATTGAAGATACGCCGGCCTGGCAAGCGGGAATAAAAGCCAATGACCGGATTGTGAAGATTAACAATGAGATCACCCGGGATATCAGCCTGACTGAATCAGTTAAGAAATTACGCGGCAAGCCCGGCGAAGCAGTAACCTTAACTATTTTAAGAGAATCGGAAAAAAAACTTTTAGAATTTAAAATAGTGCGCGATATCATAAAAATAAAGGATATAAAAGAAGCGAAGATTTTAGAGGAAGGGGTGGGTTATATCCGCTTAGTGGAATTCAGGGAAGGCACATCCGGGCAATTGGACAACGCACTCTCGGATTTAAAGAAAAATGGGATGAATGCGCTGATACTGGATTTACGCAACAATCCCGGAGGACTATTGGATGTAGCGGTAAAAGTGGTGGAAAAATTTATCGAGAAAGAAAAATTAATCGTTTATACTCAAGGAAGGAAAGCTGCGCAAGATTTAAAATTTTTCTCACGCAATGCTAACCCTATTCTGGATTTACCCATGGTAGTATTAATCAACGAAGGCTCGGCTTCAGCCAGCGAAATCGTGGCTGCCAGCTTACAGGATTACAAACGCGCTATAATATTAGGTATAAAATCATTTGGCAAGGGTTCGGTCCAGACAGTAATCCCTTTAAGCGATGGTTCAGGATTAAGATTAACTACCAGCAAGTATTTTTCACCTCTGGGTAAAGTAATACATGGCCAAGGTGTTGCCCCGGATATTGTGGTTGAGGAAGGTAAGATTGAAGTTGCTTCTGAACAGGAATCTGAATCTAAAAAACCAGAGCAAGTTTTCCAGGAGCTAGAAAAGAAAGAACAATTAGTTCCAGAAACAAAGGCCCTGGACTATAAATCTAATAACCAACTGATGCGCGCAGTAGATGTATTAAAGGCGATCAAGATTTACAAAGGCACGCACGGTGGATAGATATAGAAACTTAAAAATAGGAATTTGGGTATTATCCGCCATTGTGGTTATACAATGGATATTTATTATAGCCATCACCAGGCCAAAGAAAGCCCCTAAGATTCCTTTGGTGGTCAAAGGTAAGATTGCCATTGTCATTGATGATTGGGGTTATAACTTAAATAATTTAAGTATTGCCGAACAGATAAAGCACCCCTTGACTATTGCCATATTGCCTAAACTCCACTTTTCTCAAACTATTGCCGATAAACTACACGGGCATGGTTTTGAAATAATCCTGCATTTACCTATGGAGCCTAAAGAAAAAATTAGATTAGAAAAAAATACGATTACCACCTTTATGGATGAAGGGACTATTAGGAATATCCTCGGCCAAGATTTAACGGATATTAAGCACGCCAGCGGTATTTCTAATCATATGGGTTCCCGGGCGACACAGGATACAAAGACCATGGAAATTATCTTTAAGGAGTTAAAAAAACGGCGCCTTTATTTCTTGGATAGCCTGGTATCTGCTGATTCTGTGTGTTTTGACCTGGCGCATAAGATGCATTTGGGTTTTGCCAAGAGAGATATATTTTTAGATAATATAGAATCAGCTGAATATATCAAAGGCCAAATCTATAAATTAAAAACCAGGGCAACTGTTTTTGGACAGGCCATAGGCATCGGCCATGATAAAAGGGCCACTTTAGAGGTCTTAAGAGAAGTGATGCCAGAAATTGAAAAAGAAGGCTATAAGTTCGTCTTTGTTTCAGAATTAGTAAAATAAAAATGTATGTCTTAGGCATAGAAACATCCTGTGATGAAACTGCGGTATCGGTAGTCAAGGACGGCAGAAAAATCCTCTCTAATGTTGTAGCATCTTCTTTAACTTTGCATAAAAAATACGGCGGAGTAGTTCCGGAGATCGCCTCCAGGATGCAATTAGAGACCATTACCGCGGTGGCAGATTCTGCTATAACTAAAGCGGGCTTAAAATTAAAGGATATAGATTTAATCAGCGTCACCGCCAGTCCCGGGCTTTTGGGTTCTTTATTGGTAGGGATATCCTTTGCTAAAAGCTTGAGCCTGAGTTTAGAAATTCCATTATTAGGCATTAACCATCTTTACAGCCACATCTATGCCAGCTTTTTAAATGGCTTAGGTACGCAAATGCCATTCGTAGCCTTAATTGTCTCAGGCGGCCATACGAGTTTGTTTTATGTGCAGGATTTTCACAGAATAAAATTAATCGGCCAGACCCTGGATGATGCCTGCGGCGAGGCCTTTGATAAGGTGGCTAAGATTTTAGGCTTAGGTTATCCAGGAGGCCCTTTGATTGAACGCTTGGCAGAAAAGGGCAATCCTAAAAGCATAAGTTTCAGGTGCTCTAATACAAAGAACCCGTTAGATTTTAGTTTTAGCGGGATAAAGACCGCGGTATTATATAAAGTTAAAAGTCAAAAGTTAAAAGTCAAAATTAAAAAAGATATTGCTGCTGCATTTCAGGAAGTCATTATAGATACATTGATTAAGAAGGCATTTTTAGCCTGTAAATTAAAAAGGACAAACCGACTGGTAATAGGCGGGGGAGTAGCCGCCAATAATAGATTAAGAGAAAGATTCTATCGGCAAGCAAAAGAAAAAAAGATAAGATTAAGTTTTGCGCCAAAAGAACTTTGTATGGATAATGCGGCAATGGTGGCTGGATTAGGGTTTAAGTTGTTTAAAAATGGAGGTGAATATGTTGCCTGATACTCAAATTTTCTTGCGTTTAAGTTTATCCGTAATTTTTAGCGGACTGATTGGCCTGGAGCGGCAAATGTATCGGCGCACTGCAGGCTTAAGGACACATATCCTGGTGTGCCTGGGTGCCTGTCTTATAATGTTGACATCCCTCTATGTTTTTGATATATATAAAAATGAGGTTCCCTTAGATCCTAGCCGGATTGCCGCAGGAGTAATCACCGGTATTGGTTTTTTATGCGCGGGGACAATTATCCGCGAAAGGGAAAGCATCAGAGGCCTGACTACAGCAGCCAGCCTCTGGGTAGTGGCAGGCATTGGTTTGGCGGTGGGATGCGGTTTTTATAGCGCGGCAATGTATACCACCGTATTATCTTTGATTGTTCTTTTATTTTTAAGATACGCGGAAAAAATGTTATTTGAAGAGGAGAAATAACAAGGAGGTGGAAGATGGCTTTTAAAAGGAAACCGGAAGAAAAGATTCTTGATGTTGATGCCTCCATGCAGGGGACTTTAAGTTTTAAAGACCCGGTGAATCTGCGTATTAATGGTAAATTTGAAGGGACTCTGGAGACTAAAGGTAATTTAACCGTCGGTCAGAGCGCCCAGGTTTATGCCGATATTAGCGGAGACAACATAGTTGTTGGCGGTAGGGTTAGGGGCAGGGTAACGGCTAAGGAGAGATTAACCCTTTTACCCTCGGCAATCGTAGAAGGTGATATTTATCCGGCTAAATTAAATGTTGCCGAAGGCGCGATATTGGAAGGTAATTGCTCAATGCTCCACGATTTCCTCAATGCCGAAGAATTAGCCCGTTATTTAGAGGTAGATTTAAATTCAGTCCTGGAATGGGCAAATTCGGGAAAGATACCCGGGTTAAAGGAAAGCGGGGACTGGAGGTTTGAGCGCAAGAGCATTGATTCTTGGGTGGCTTCAGGAAAGGTGAGATAGGGACTGTTGTACTAGTGAGGAATTATGGCGGAAGAGAAACTTTTGACGGTAAGGGATGTTTCTATAATTTTAGGCATTTCCGAAAAAGAAGTCATAGATTTGGCGGAAAGCGGCCAGATGCCTGCCTATAAAGTCGGGGGTGTTTTTTTAAGATTTAAACGCGAACAGGTAGATGAAATTAGAAAAACTTTTCGCCCCGCCATATCTGCTCATGAAGAAAACCGGAAGAAATATTCCCTCGATGAGAAAATAAGAGACTTTTTTTATTTTAATGATTTCTACATATTATCTGTTTTAATAATTTTGTTGATGCTGGCGATTATATTTAGGGGATATTGAGAAATAATGATTTTAAAATCTGGTTTTTGCGACCTTGCCTTTGCCAAGGTAGATATAGATAGAAAGAGGCGCCGGGGTTTTTCAGAAGTAGTTTATTGCCCGGGAAAGACCAAAGAAGACATCAAAAAGATTGCCTGCGCGTTAATCCGCAATAATCAGGATTTATTGCTCACGAAGTTAGATGAGTCCGGATTCGCGTATCTGAAGAAATCAGTCCCGAAGTTAAAATATAATTCATTGGCTAAGTTAGGTTACCTCCTGCCAAAACATAAAATCCTGAAAAAAGGCTTGGTCCTGGTAGTTTGCGCAGGCACATCAGATATACCTGTGGCTGAAGAGGCAGTGGTAACATTAGAGGTAATGGGCAATAGAGTGCAGAAACTTTATGACGTAGGCGTAGCGGGGGTGCACCGTTTTATGCATCATCTCCAACTTCTTAAAAAGGCAAAAGTAATTGTGGTAGTGGCGGGTATGGAAGGGGCATTGGCAAGTTTGGTCAGCGGATTGTGCAGGGCTCCGGTAATTGCTGTGCCTACAAGTTGCGGTTACGGAGCAAATTTCGGCGGCTTATCCGCATTATTAACCATGTTAAATTCCTGTTCTCCGGGAGTGGCGGTGGTCAATATTGATAATGGCTTTGGCGCAGGCTATTTTGCGTCGTTGATTAATAAGTAAATGCAAAAATCAAAAATAAAAAATAAAAATTACAATTTAAAATTTAAAAATAAAAGATTGTTGAAAGATGCTATAGATTTTCACGGACATTTAGGTCCTTATTTGGTATTAGGAATATTAATGGGTGAATTAGCAATTAAGAAACTCAGATGTAAGAAGCATTTTGGCATCGGGGCAATTGTAAGGGGGGCCATTAAAAAACCTGTGTCATGCCTGATAGATGGCATTCAGATTTCCACAGGCTGTACCTATGGTAAGGGAAATATTGAAAAGAAGAATGGTAAAACGATACAGGTTTTATTTAAGAATTTACAGAACAATAAAGGGATTAGAATAAATCTGAATAAAAATTTAATTGTACGATTAGGGCATCTTAATGGACATAAAGAATCAGAGGCATTTGCCAGAGGATTATTAAAAACAAATTATATAAATTTATTTGAGGTAAATTAACATGGCCTTATCAGGACTGGATATTTACAAGTTGCTGCCTAAAACAAATTGCCGCGAATGCGGTTTTGTCACTTGCCTGGCCTTTGCCATGGCCTTGGCAAAAAAATCAGTAAGCATTGATAAGTGCCCTTATTTAAGCCAAGATGCAAAAAGGGTTTTAGAGGCTTCTAGCCTTCCACCTATTAAGTTGATAACTATAGGTGAAGGCGAGAATAAGTTAGAAGTGGGCAATGAAACCGTAATGTTTCGCCACGAAGAGAAGTTTCATCATCCTTGCGGCTTGGGGTTTATTATTGAAGATAATTTAGGTGATTCCCAGATAAAGCAGAAGTTAGAAAAAATTAACCAATTAAAATTTGAACGCGTCGGCCAAATTCTGAACGTCAATCTTATTGCTATCCACCAGAATAAAGACGCAAAAAGATTTACAGAGGTCGTAAAGTTAGTTTTAAACAATTCCTCTTTAGGATTGGTTTTAATGAGCGATGATTTAGAGGCGCAAACCCAGGCCTTAGAAATAAGCAAAATAAAGAAGCCGCTCCTCTACCATGCTACGCAGGAAAACGCAGCAGAATTCTCCAAATTAGCCAAGGACTTCAATGTTCCTTTGGTGGTTTCTGCGTCAGACTTAGAAGGCCTTTCCGCTCTTACTAAGGAATTGAATAATCAGGGGGTTGGTGACTTAGTCTTAGATACGGGGAAAAAATCTATTGCCGATAAAATTTGGGATTTTACCCAGATCAGAAGGCAGGCGCTAAAGAAATCAAACCGCAGTTTAGGTTTTCCCATTTTAGCAGTGGTTCAGGAAGATGAACCCTATGAAGAAGTAATGCAGGCAGCTACCTATATTACAAAATACGCAAACATTATTTTAATCCAGGGAATAGAGACTTGGCAGGTTTTATCATTACTGACACTCAGGCAGAATATTTATACTGACCCGCAAAAACCCTTGCAGATAGAGCCTAAGATTTATCCGGTGGGCCAGGTTACGGATAAATCGCCGGTTTTAGCCACGACTAATTTTTCTCTTACCTATTATACGGTTTTAGGAGAAGTAGAGGCAAGTAAAATTCCTTCCTATATCGTAAGCGTAGATACCGAAGGCATGTCGGTGTTAACTGCCTGGGCAGCAGAAAAATTTACTCCGGAAAAAATCGCGGATGCTTTAAATAAATTCGGGGTAAAAGAAAAGGTTGCGCATACCCGATTGATTATTCCGGGTTATGTTGCGGTGATGAGCGGAGACTTAGAGGAGAAATCCGGCTGGCAGGTGGTGGTGGGCCCCAAAGAAGCCTCTGGAATTCCGTCGTTCTTAAAAAATTTATAATTTTAGCGGGTGGCTGAGGTGGAAAAATTTAAGATTACTTTTTATCCAGATAATAAATCTATAGAAGTGGAGAGAGGCAAGACTATTTTATCGTCTGCCATATCTGCCGGGGTCTATATTAATTCCAGCTGCGGCGGAGACGGAGTCTGCGGCAGATGTAAGGTAATTTTAAAAAAAGGCCAGGTGAGCACCCAGCCCAGCGGAAGGATAAGTTTAGAGGAGAGGAAAAAGCAAATTTTTCTGGCTTGTCTTACCACTATACAGAGTGATTTAGAAATAGAAGTTCCGCCTGAGTCCAGGCTGGATTTAGAAAAATTAACTCAGGATGAGATAGATTTAAGATTAAAAGGGCTTTATTCAGAATCAGAAGAAATAGAGCCGTCAGCATCTATTCTGGGAGAAGAGATATTCGTACATTCGCCATTAGCGACAAAATTATATTTAGAATTGCCGCAGCCCAACCTTGAAGATAAAATCAGCGACTTAGAAAGGCTGTATCGTCAGATTCGCCGCATTCAGGATATACCGATTATGCAGACCGGCCTGGCTAATATCCGGCGTTTAGGAGAATTACTGCGTTCTTCTGACTGGAAAGTCACAGTTACTTTAGGCAAGAGAAACGGGACCACTGAGATTGTCTTAGTTGAGCCGGGCGATACCTCGCATAAGAATTACGGACTTTGTTTTGATATCGGAACCACGACTATCTCCGGACAATTAGTTGACTTAAATACAAAAAAAGTATTGGGCACCAAGGCCACCTATAATAAACAGGTAAGTTTTGGCAGCGATGTGATTACCCGCATTATTTATGCCCAGCAGCTAGATGGCCTGGAAAAATTGCATCATGCGGTTATTGACGGAATGAATCAGATGATTCAGGACCTTATCCGGGAAAATAATATTGAC
>MHGW01000007.1:0-855 GCA_001805765.1 Omnitrophica WOR_2 bacterium RIFCSPLOWO2_01_FULL_41_12
GCCTTGCTATTTTTATCTTGGTGAATTAGATTAAACATCAAAGAATTAACATGGCGTCGCCATAACTATAAAACCTGTATTTCTTATCAATTGCCTCTTGATATGCTTTCTTAATCAATTTATTACCAGCAAAAGCACAGGCCAGAATAAAAAGAGTAGTGCGCGGAAGGTGAAAGTTAGTCAGCAGACAATCAACCAGTTTGAATTTATATCCGGGATAGATAAATAAATCCGTATACCCATCTTTCATCTTTGAGTCATAACTTTCTAAAGCCCTTAGGCTAGTTGTGCCGACAGCGACAATACGCGATTTTTTGTATTGTGCCTCTTCTATTAATCTTTGTGTAGATTCGGGAATATTAAAATATTCTTTTTCCATTCTATGCCCGGTCACATCTTCTGACTTAACCGGCTTAAATGTGGAGTAACCGATATGTAAAGTAAGGAAACCTAAATTTATACTTTTAGATTTTATTCTTTTCATTAATTCTTTAGTAAAGTGCAGCCCTGCGGTGGGTGAGGCAATTGCTCCCGGATTTACGGCATATACTGTCTGATAACATATATTGTCTAATTTTTCGGGTTCTCTTTTTATATAAGGAGGAAGCGGCATCATGCCTAAATTATAGATTGTATTTATACTGGCCGTAGAAAAGGTTATTTGTTTTTCAGCACTAACCGTGCCATAGATTTTCCCGCCATCAAAAATTATTTTCTCTCCGATTTTTATCCGGCTGGGTTTAATTAAAGCATCAAAGGTACGATTATCATTTTGATTTTGATTAAGCAGTAAGAGTTCAACTTTTCCTCCGGTTAAACGCTTAGCCTTTAGCCGGCAGCTTAAAACCATTGTAT
>MHGW01000007.1:928-12445 GCA_001805765.1 Omnitrophica WOR_2 bacterium RIFCSPLOWO2_01_FULL_41_12
ACTGGGCGATTAAATCTCTGGGAAGATAGTAATCAAAGTCTGTCAGTTTCATCAATCTAACGATATTTGCGCACCTGGATAGTAATATTTAAGGATGTCTTGATAATTACGGCCGAGCTTAGCCATAAAATAGGCTCCCCACTGGCAGAGGCCTACTCCGTGGCCCCAGCCAAACCCTTCAAACACCGCATCGTGATTGACCACCTGCACATTGAAATTAGTGCTTCTGATAATATTTGGGCTGATGATATTCCTGAAATCCTTGGCCGAAATTTCTAAATCATTTTTATTTAATATTATCTTTAAATTTGTAATGCGTCCTGATTTATCTTTACCTGATATTAATATATTTTTTATATTGCTTATCTTGTATCCGGCATTTGCCAATTTATCCTTAATTTCATCTAAAGATAAAACATAATGCCAGCTAAAATGCGGTGAATCTTTACAGAAACTACAGGCCACTCCTTTTAGCGGCATGATATTGATATTCCAAAGCAAAGATGCGTCTTCTGTGTGCCCGCTGCACGTGGCATGATAGTAGGTAGAAAATATCTTGCCTTGATAAGTAACTACGTAACCCTTCGTCTCATCAACGGCCCTGTTCGTACGGTAGCGTTCTGAAGTCCTGCCTCCGTAAACCTGCGAGTATATGTCTGATGTAAGATCAAAATCCCTGGTTTTATTTTCCTGCATTTGGTAAAGCGCAAATGTCCGGCATGCTATAGCCTGCGCTTTTAATGCCTCAATGGGCCAGTAATGCGATGATTCATGATATAAAATGCCTTTGATGTAATCTTCTAATTCAATATGGTTTATCACCGAGAGGCCTAAATTGCTCATTTTTATAAACTGGATATTGCCTCTAAAGAGCCGGCCATTAATATTAATGGCCAGGGGATCATCGGATTTAATAAACAATTTATCTGTTTTAGATTTGATATTACCCAGCAAAATCCCGCCGGCATAAACAGTTACCGTAGTGTTCAGATTTTTACCGCGGTATAAAACTTTGCGGGTTAACGCATCAAGAACTTCATAAAATCCATTAATTTTTAGCCTTAAAAAAGAGGCGTCCTGCAGGATAGCCACGCGTACATATTGAGTATCTTGGGCAGAACAAGGAGTAAGGAGTAAATAGAAACCAATAACCAAAAAGATAATCTGTCTTAACGGCGAGACCATAGCCAAAAAATTAAAGAAAGGATGATACTGATTAAAATAGAAGTTACTACAGGAAAATAAAAAGTAAAATTCTTGCGCTGGATGTAAATATCACCCGGCCGGGTGATATTTATATCTCCCGGCAGTTTACCCAAAAGAGGTACTTTATGAAAAAAAGTTAAGAAAACTCCGATGCCAATTAAAATAATCCCAAAAATAATTAATGTTTTTCCGATTTCCTGCATTATTCCTTCCCAGGGACTGTCCCATCATAGCTACTACAAAGCAAGGGACTGTCCCTTCTTCTTATATCTTTCTATCTCCGAGTAAATACACCCGCAATATTTCTGACAATATATGCCTTTGGACTTTGCTGCATCATGGGCCTTTCTAAAACCAAGGCGAAAATCCTCAAAATAAAATTCTACATTTTCTTCTCGGGCAACATTACCACCTATTTTCTGCAATAATCCTTGGTCCTGATAAGGACTGACTAAAAGAGTGGTGGAAATGTGGCTGAATCCTTTTTCTTTAGCAAATTCAGCAGTTTTTTTCAGCCTTAAAGACCAACAAAGTGAACATCTGTCGGGTTTAGTTTCTTTTAAATTTACGGCCTGAAAAAAATCCGCAGGCGCATATTCAGGGTAGATAATATCAATAGCGGTTGACCGGCTATAATCTTCTACTGCTTTTTTCCTCTGATTAAATTCTTGAAACGGATGGATATTCGGATTATAAAAAAATCCCGCGACTTCAAAATTATCCTGCCTTAATTTTTCTAATGGATATATCAGGCACGGCGCACAGCAGATATGCAATAATAGCTTCATACCGTCCCTAAAATAATTCTTCTTGTTTTTCTTTATTATATTTAAGGCCGAAATGCGCGAAGGCTAATTTAGTGGCAGTTCTGCCTCGGGAAGTGCGTTTTAAGTATCCTGCTTTCAATAAATACGGCTCTACGGTATCGGCAATAGTATCCACTTCCTCATTCAGGCTGGCCGCCAAAGATTCTACGCCCACCGGGCCTCCGCCGTAGGATTCCAAGATAAGCTTTAAGACCTTGCGGTCGATCTCATCCAGGCCGGCCTGATCAATCCCTAGTTCATTTAAGGCGGTAGTGGCAATTTGCATATTGATTTTATCTATCCTGGCTACCTGGGCATAGTCGCGGATCCGGCGCAATAACCTATTGGCAATCCGCGGTGTTCCTCTTGCACGCCGGGCAATTTCTTCAGCCGCGTCTTGCTCTACTTCTATGCCTAAAATTTTAGAGGAATGCTTTATAATCCGGGTTAAGTCTTCTACTGCATAGAAATCCAGATTATAGAATATCCCGAATCTACTGCGCAAGGGTGCAGCCAATAAACCGGTGCGGGTGGTTGCGCCCACCAAGGTAAAGGCTTTAAGATTAAACTTTATGGTCTTGGCATACGGGCCTTTATCAATCACAAAATCAATTTGAAAACTTTCCATAGCCGGATAAAGAAACTCCTCTACCACCTTGGAAAGCCGGTGTATCTCATCAATAAAAAGTATATCCCCTTTATCTAAATTAGTTAATATCCCGATCAGATCTCCTGCCCGCTCTATTGCCGGGCCAGAAGTAGCGGTGATCTTGCTATTCATTTCGTGGGCAATAATATGCGCCAGGGAAGTTTTACCCAGCCCCGGCGGCCCGCTTAAAAGCACATGCTCCAGGGGCTCTTTTCTCTGTTTTGCTGCCTGGACGGAAATTTTTAAATTATCCGCTATCTCTTTATGGCCGACAAATTCAGATAATCGCTTTGGCCTTAAAGAAATATTTAAAACTATCTCCTCTTCGGATTCCTGCGTATTGCCGATTATCTGATTCTTCATCTCTTCGGTCAGAGGGCTGCCTTTAATTAGTCTCTGTCTTGCTTCTTCTGTCATAAGGTATAATATTTTCCTTATTTCTGGTAATTTCTACCTCTGCGAACAACTTTTTTTGCCGGGCAACTATTTCTTTGAGGCGGATTAACTCTAATATCGCCAAAAAGGTAACGATTATTTCTAACTTATTTTTTGCCTTACTAAATAATTCCGAGATGCACACCGCAGACTGCTGCAGTAAAAGATGTAAAATCTCATGCACCTTCTCCTCTATGGTAAATTCTTCTTTAACTACCTGATAAAATAATTCCTTGGGGATATCTTCCAAGGCCTTGGTAAACGCAGTAATTAAATCGAATATGCTGGCCTCAAAATAGGTCTCATCCTTTAGGCCTATCTCTTTATCTGCCTCTAATTTGGGCCGTTTGAAGACTTCTTGCTGATTGACCTCTTTCTGCCGTAATCCTTCGGCAATCTCTTTAAACTTTTCATACTCTAACAGGCGCCGCACCAACTCTTGCCGCGGGTCTTCCTCTTCTGCCTGTGCTTCCTGTAATTCCTCTGCCGGCAATAACATCTTGGATTTTATCTGCATCAGGGTAGCGGACATCACCAAAAATTCTCCGGCGATATTTAAGTCCAGCAACTGCATAAGGTTTAAGTATTCGAGGTATTGTTCAGTTACCTTAGAGATAGGTATATCGTAGATATTCAGGTGGTCTTTCTTGACCAGATAAAGCAATAAATCTAAAGGCCCTTCAAAAATTTCTAATTTTATTCTGTAAGTCATGGTAGATCTAAAAGGGTTTTGACTTCGGAGATGGTCTTTTGCGCAACTGCCCTAGCCTTTTCCTCGCCCTGACTTAAAATATCCAACACCTCTTTTTTATTCTTAAGCAGTTCGCCCCTTCTTTCTTGAATCGGCGCTAAAAATTTAATCAGGATTTCGGCTAACTCTTTTTTGCAGTCAGTGCAGCCGATCTGGGCCTTTCGGCAGAGCGCATCAATCTCTTGTTTTCTCTTGGGTGCGAAAACCTCATAATAGCTGTGCACATTACAGTTTTCAGGATGCCCGGGATCAGTAAATTTTATCCTTAAGGGATCGGTAAACATACTTTGGACCTTCGAGCGAATAGTTTCTATATCTTCAGAAAGGCTAATAAAGTTACTATAACTCTTGCTCATCTTGCGCCCATCCAGGCCTAAAAGCCGCGAGGACTTAGTGAGCAACGCTTCTGGTTCAGGAAAAAGAGCTTCCCCGTTAGAAAACTTTGTATCTATGGCTGTGCCTTTTCTAACGGGGTAAAGATGATTAAACCTGCGAATAATCTCCCGGGTTAATTCTAAATGCGGAAGCTGGTCTTGGCCAACCGGGACGATCCCTGCCTTATAAAGCAAGATATCTGCTGCCTGTAAAACCGGATACCCTAAAAAACCATAGGTGCTTAAATCCCGATTAGTAATTTCGCGCAGTTGCTCTTTGTAGGTGGGGCAGCGTTCCAGCCAACCCAAGGGAGTAATTATAGAAAAAATCATCGCTAATTCTAAGTGCTCTTTTACCTGGGATTGGATAAAAATAGTGGATTGTTTAGGCGAAATGCCGCAGGCCAGCCAATCAATTACATTATCCAGGATATTTTCTTTTAAATCTCGCGGGTTTTCGTATTCCGACATAAGAGCATGCCAGTCTGCAACCATAAAAAAACAGTCGTATTCATCCTGCAATTTAATCCAATTATCCAGCGCTCCCACTAGATGCCCTAAATGCAGTTTGCCGGTCGGCCGCATCCCGCTTAATATACGTTTCTTCATCTTGTATAATTGAAATTAAAAATGTAAACTCTAAATTCTAAACCCTAAACTCTAAATAAACTCAAAACTCTAAACACAAAACTCAAAACTTATTAGTTTTGGATATTTGGGTTTTGGATTTTGGATTTGTTTAGGATTTAGAGTTTCGGATTTAGGGTTTAAGATCATAATTTTCTGGCTATCTTTTCTATCTCATATGCCTCAATGATATCGCCTTCTTGCAGGTCTTCAAAACCGCTTAAGGCAATGCCGCATTCAAAACCTTCCAAGACTTCCCGGACATCATCTTTAAAACGCTTCAAGGAAGCGATTTTTCCGTCAAAGACTACCTCGCTGTTTCTTAATAAACGCGCAAGGCCGGTACGGGTGACCTTGCCCTTGGTGACAAAACAACCTGCCACATTACCCGCGCGGGACATCTTAAAAATCTTTCTTACTTCAACCTTGCCTAAAAAAACCTTCTTTAATGTTGGCTCAAGTAAACCCTCTACTGCCTGTTTTATATCATTAGCCAATTCATAAATGATATTGTAAATCCTGACATCTACCCCCTCTTTTTCGATTAATTCTTTGGCGCGCTCATCAGAACTTACGTTAAAACCTAACACCAGCGCATTAGAGGCTACGGCTAATATTACATCTGAAGAATTCACATTTCCTATGCCTTCATGGATAATATCCAGCTTTATCTCTACGACATTGAGTTTATTTAAAGTATCTTTTATCGCCTCCAGCGACCCCTGCATATCCGCCTTGATGATCAATTTGAGCTCTTTGAGTTTTCCCTCCTGAATCTGGGTGTGTAAATCCTCAAGGCTGATCCTTTTTATAGCTTTCATCTGCTGCTGTCTTTCTGATTCTTGGCGCCTGGAGGCAATATCCTTGGCCGTCTTTTCATCTTTAATCACAAAGAATGGTTCTCCGGCTAAAGGAACGCCGGAAATACCTAAGACCTCCACCGGAAAAGAAGGAAGCACCTCAGTTACAGATTGACCGCGGTCATCAAACATCGCCCTGATCTTGCCATAGTATTTAGCGATAATTATATTTTCATTTAAGTGCAGGGTGCCGTTCTGGACGAGTAAAGTGGATACCGGGCCTTTTCCTTTGGTAATTTTGGCTTCTAAAACTACGCCCTGCGCAGGCCTCTTAGGATTTGCTTTTAATTCTAGCATCTGCGCTTCCAACAATATCATTTCCAGCAAATGATCAATTCCTGCGCCTGTCTTTGCCGATACCGGCACAGTGATAGTCTTGCCGCCCCAGTCTTCAGGATTAAGATTAAGTTCAGAGAGTTGCTTTTTTACCCGCTCAATATTTGCCTGAGGTTTATCAACTTTATTTATGGCCACGATTATGCTCACCCCCGCAGCACGGGCATGGTCAATGGCCTCTTGCGTCTGGGGCATAATCCCGTCATCTGCCGCTACCACCAAAACTACAATATCCGTAATCTTAGCGCCACGGCTGCGCATGGCAGTAAAGGCTTCATGGCCTGGCGTATCCAGAAATGTAATCTTACCCGTAGGCAAAACCACCCTATAGGCACCGATATGCTGGGTAATCCCTCCGTGTTCGGATTCGGCGACTTTGGTTTTTCTGATCGCATCCAACAGGGAAGTTTTACCATGGTCAACATGGCCCATAAACGTGACTATCGGAGGCCTGGGCTCTAACATCCTAACCCCATCTATGCTCTTATGTATCTCTAAAGCCAGTTCTTCTTCAGAGGCTGCCTTTTTTATCCCATAACCGAATTTAAGACAAACTTTTACGGTAGCCTCTTCGTCTAAAACCTGATTTATTCCCGCCATTATTCTCATCTCCATTAGGGTTTTAATGAGAACGGATGGCTTCTCCTGAAGCCTCACGGATAAATCCTTCACTGAAATGGGAAGTTTTAATTCTAATTCCTTTAGTTGCACTGCCGGCACAACTTCTTTCTTAACTTCGGGAACTATTTTCTTGACTTCGGGAATTATTCTTTTGACTTCGGGGGTTATTTTTTTGACCGAAGGGACTGCTAGTATGGGTTTTGCTGCTGGTTGGATTACTTTTATGAGTTTTTTGGCCGGGCTAACTACCTTGTGTTTTTTGACTGGCTTAGGCTTAGCCGGTTTACGCACTACCTTCTTAGTTTTGACTATCTTTTCTTTTTTAGGGCTGACTTTCGCTTTCTTTATCTTTGTCATCATATTTTTACTATTTATGGAGCAACTTTTTGGCTTCGGCAATAAACTTTACCGCCTTCTTCTTAGCGATGCCTTTGATTTTGATTAAATCTTCTGTTTTTGCTTTTAAAATATCTTCTATGGTATTAAAACCCGCTTCCTTAAGGCTAATGATGGTTTTTTCTCCTGCCCCGGGCAACTGTTCTAATGAAACCCCTTCCTTTTCCGCCTCTGGCGTGATCCCGCCCTGGCGGGACTTCTTTTCTTTTGGTGCTGCTTGCCCCGCAGTTTCCTTGGTCCGAATATCTAATTCCCAGCCTACCAGCCGGGAAGCCAGCCGGACATTTTGGCCGTGTTTACCAATAGCCAGCGACAATTGGTCGTCGGCTACAATCACCTCAGCCTTAAGATGCTCCTTATCCAGTTTTATCTCGGAAATCTCTGCCGGCGAAAGCGCGGCCTTTATATACTCCTTTATATCATCGTTAAAACGGACGATATCGATCTTTTCTCCCTGCAGTTCATTAACAATATTTCTTACCCGGTTTCCACGCATACCCACGCAAGCCCCTACAGAATCTACTTTATCATTTTTAGACCAGACGCTAATTTTTGTCCGCTCTCCGGGTTGACGGGAAATAAATTTTATTTCCACAATACTCTCATAAATCTCAGGTACCTCTAATTCAAATAATTTCTTCACGAAGTTTGGATGCGTACGGGAAAGGATAATCTGCGGCCCTTTGATATCCTTTTTTACCTCTACAATATAAGCGCGTATACGTTGCCCCTGCTTAAACTCCTCTTTGCCGGACTGCTCGCGTTTCAAAAGGATGCCCTCTGCCTTGCCTAAAAGGTCAACAATAATATTTCCCCGGTCAAACCTGTATACTGTGCCGCTGGCAATCTCGCCGACCCGGCCTAAAAACTCATTAAATATCACATCCTTCTCTGCCTCGCGTATCTTCTGGATGATTACCTGCCTGGCTGTAGAAGCAGCAATCCTGCCGAAATCTATGGATGTAATTTCTTCGTTATTCCTGAAGGCCTTAATTTTACCGGTGCTCCGATCAAGTTCTATCTTTAATTCCTCTCCCGGCTTGATATCAATCACCTTCCTGGTCGCGCTTAAAAGCGCGCTTTCCACCGCCTCAATAAGCACCTCTTTCTTTATGCCTTTCTCTCTTTCTAATTGTTCTATGATCGCTAATAATTCATGACTCATAATTAATATACTCCTCTATTCTACTACCTGCTGGGCTTTATTCACCTTGTTTAATAATATCTCAAAGGTAACCCCTTCTCTATTAATATATACCAAAGCATCCCCTACTTTTTCTATTCTTCCATCAACTTCTATCTTGCCGTTTATAGGTTCGCTAAGATAGAATTTTACCTTTTTATTAATACAGCGTAAAAAATCTTTTTTTTCTTTCAACGGCCTGTCTAAACCGGGAGAAGATACCTCTAAGATATATCGCTGGGGGATAACATCCTTTTCATCTAAAATCCTGCCCAGTTGTTGATTAAGATTTGCGCATTCGGAAAGGAAAATTCCGCCTTCAGGCCTATCTACCAGTATCCTTAAGAATACGCCCCTGCCTTCATACCTATATATAAGGTCAACCAAAATTAAGCCTTGGGCGTTCAGATATTCGCCGATAATGCTTTGTAATTCATTGATCACGGTTTCTCTATCCATGGATTAATCTTTTTATTTCTTTTAAAATCCCTTCCTTAGATTTAATAATCTTGCGATTATCCTTGCGTATCTTCAATTCTATCTTATTTTTCTTTAAGGATTCTTTTCCGATAATTACCTGCAGGCTGATCCCTAAAAGGTCGGCGTCCTTAAACTTCACCCCTGCGCGCTCATCACGGTCGTCAAAAAGCGCTTCTATGCCATTTTCCTCTAATTCCTTATGAATATCTTTGGCTACCTTTCTTATCTTTTTGTCCGTAACATCCAAAGGCAAAATAATAATTTTATAGGGGCTTAATTCCTTTGGCCAGGTGATGCCTTGGTTATCGTGGTTTTGTGCAATTACTGCTGGAATCAGCCGGGAAACCCCTATGCCATAGCAACCCATAATGATTTCTCTCTGTTTTCCCTGCGCATCCAGAAAATTTGCGCCTAACATAGAACTGTATTTGGTGCCCAATTGAAAAATGTGGCCTACCTCAATCGTATTTATTTTTTCCAATTTAGTATTGCATTTAGGGCAGAACTCATCATTTTCTGTTTTTTGTGTTTGTTGGAGTTTACATTCAGGGCAGGATAAAACTATATCCTCGCCGTCCTCGGCCGGAACCATAAATTCATGCGAAACGGTACCGCCCATGACCCCGGGGTCTGCCTGGGTGACCAAAAATTTTAGGCCGCATCTTTTAAATATCCTGTTATATGCATTATACATTGCCTGATAGTTTTTATCGAGACCATTTTGGTCCTGGTCAAAACTATAGGCGTCCTTCATGATAAATTCACAGGCCCTGATCAAGCCAAAACGCGGCCTAAGCTCATCGCGGAATTTGGTCTGTATCTGATATAATATCAAAGGCAATTGCTTATAAGAAGAAATATGGTTCTTGGCCAGGTCCGTAATCACTTCTTCGTGGGTGGGGCCTAAACAAATCTTTCTCTGCCTTCGGTCCGTAAACTTAATCATTACCTCGCCCATATCCTTATCCCGCCCGGATTTTGTCCATAATTCCTGAGGCTGTAACGCCGGCAGTAATAATTCACTGGCACCACAGGCATCCATTTCTGCGCGGATGATCTTCTGGATATTATTTAATACCTTAAGGCCTAAAGGCAGATACGAATATACACCGGCCATAAGCATACGTATTAGACCTGCGCGCAGCATCAGCTGGTGGCTGATAGATTCTGCTTCCTGCGGCGTTTCTTTTAAAGTAGGTATAAAACCTTTTGACCAGAACATTTAATTTCTAAAGACCTCCTCCGATAATAATATCCCTGACTTTTTAAACAAAGGATAAAACGAGGGTACTTTACCCGTGGCCTTCCAAGAACCCTTGACCTTGCCTTGGGTATCAACACCATCAATCTCATAGACGAATATATCATCCAGGCAAACCTGTCCGTCGTTTAAGCCATTGACCTCGGTGATATGGGTAATCTTCCTTGAGCCATCGGATAATTGCTCTTGCTGGACAATAAGATTGATGGCGGTAGCGATTTGCCGGTATATTGCCTCTAGGCTAATAGGCACGCCGGAAGTCAAAATCATGGTCTCAATCCTATAGATAACATCCCTGGGAGAATTAGCGTGTATCACTGATAGAGAACCGGTATGGCCGGAACAAATAGCCTGAAGCATATCCAAAGCCTCTGATCCTCTTATTTCCCCTAAAATTATTCTATCCGGGCGCATGCGCAAAGAATTTTTAAATAATTCCCGGATAGAAACCGCGCCCCTGCCTTCAATGCTGGGTTGCCTGGATTCAAGACGGACTACGTGGTTTTGTTTTAAGTTTAATTCCGCAGTATCCTCTATGGTCACAATGCGTTCATCATTGCCGATATATGAAGACAATACATTCAGGGTCGTGGTTTTTCCTGCTCCGGTGGCTCCGGAGAATATGCTGTTTATCTTTGCCTTTATGCAGGCGACTAAAAAATCGGCCATCCGTTTATCTAAGGTCTCCAACTTTATCAGGTTTTCCACGGTATTTATCTCTTTTAAAAATTTCCTGATGGTTATCGTAGGCCCGTTTAAGGCCAAAGGCGGGATGACAATATTCACCCGCGAACCATCCCTTAAAGAAACTTCTGTATAAGGATAAGATTCATCCACGTGCCGGCGCGTAGGCGCAATTATCTTATAAATTAAAGCCATGAGCTGCTGCTCGTCATTAAAGGTAATCGGGGTTAACTGTGATTTGCCAAGTCTTTCTACATAAACCTTCTTGGGGCCATTAATCATAATCTCTGTCACCAAGGGGTCTTTCAATAGGCTCTCTATAGGGCCGAAACCGGTCAATTCATCAATCATTTCGCTAATTATTTTCTTTTTATCTGCTTCAGACAGGCTGTTACGCTCACGATAAACGATATCTTCCAATATCTTAGCCACTGCTTCTCTTAATTCTTCCTTTTCAATCGTCTCTTTAGAAAATAATCCGCTGTATTCGGAAATGACTTTTTGTCTGATTTTATCTTTTAATGCGTTAAGCACCTGCATTCTCCATTTCTTTGATTAAGATATCCGCGCAGTTGCTAAAAGAAACTTTTCTTAAAGGATGGCCATTTTTAAATAACAATCCTTCTTTCTTACCAAAGGCAACCCCGATGTCCACCCCCCTGGCTTCGCCCGGGCCATTAACTACGCAGCCCATTACCGCCACCTTTAAAGGCCGAGCGCAGAGCCGATGGTTAAGAGTAGATATTTTTTTCTCTAACTCTTTGACTATCTTTACCAGATCTACTTCACAGCGGCCGCAGGTAGGGCAACTGATAATCTGCGGGCCAAAAAAACGGGCTGCGATGCTT
>MHGW01000008.1:0-11241 GCA_001805765.1 Omnitrophica WOR_2 bacterium RIFCSPLOWO2_01_FULL_41_12
AGGCATAAAATCAATCTTGATGTCCGGAAGCGGTCCGGCTGTTTTTGGTCTGGTTGCTTCAAGAAGGGAGGCTGAAATTTTATCTAAACAACTTAAAGAAAAGTATGAGCCTTGGCAGGTTTTTGTTACAACAGGAGGAAGATAGATGGAGATTACTGAGGTTAGGGTGTTCTTGAAGGATTCACCGGATAAAAAACTAAGGGCATATGTTACCGTAACCTTTGACAATGCCTTTGTGGTAAGGAATATCAAGGTTATAGAAGGGACCAGCGGTTTATTTATCGCTATGCCATCCCGCAAGATAAAACAGCCCTGTCCAAAATGCAATTTTAAGAATGAATTGCGCTCTAAATATTGCAATCAGTGCGCCAATCCGCTACCTTTTGTTTCCCGTCCGGTAGGAGAGGCCTCAACCGGCAACGCACAGCTGGAACATAAGGATATTGCCCATCCTATCACACAGTCATTTAGAGAATACCTACAGAAGAGAATTTTAGAGGCATACGAGCAGGAGAAGACAAAAGGCACAAGTAATGCCGGACAATAGCGTTTGGGACGTCGTCCAATGGTAGGACACGAGAATTTGGGTCTCGCTATTGTGGTTCGAGTCCACACGTCCCAGCTAAGGCAGAGAAATTATGAATAAAAATATTGCTTGTATAATTTTGGCTGCGGGAAAGGGCGAGCGGATGAAATCCGCAATCCCCAAAATCCTGCATCCTATTTGCGGCCGGCCTTTGCTTGGCTATGTTTTAGACCTGGTTAAAGATTTAAAATTTAATCAAGTTATCGCGGTCTTGGGCCATCAGCACGCAGAGGTCAGGAAACATCTTGCGCCAGGCATAAAAGTACTGGTGCAGAAAAGGCTTCTGGGTACAGCCGACGCAGTAAGAGTGGCTTTATCCGGCCTGAAAAATTTTAAAGGCACAGTATTAGTCCTTTATGCCGATATTCCATTATTGAAGAAAGAAACTATTCAGAAATTGCTCAAATGCCACTTAGAGAATAAATCAGAGGCAACATTATTGACGGCGACATTAAGGGAGCCTGAGGGTTACGGTAGAATTTTAAGGGATAGATACGCAAGTATCTGCGGCATTGTGGAAGATAGGGATGCCGATGATTTCCAAAAAAATATTAAAGAGATCAATACCGGCATAATGTGTTTTCATAAGGATAGATTAGTCAGCGGGCTGAAATCTATAAACCTGAATAAACGCAAAAAAGAATATTATCTCACCGATATTATTGAAATATTTTATAAAAAAGGTTATTTGCTAGATGCGCTAAAAGCGCCTGACATAAATGAGGTATTAGGCATCAATTCGCGCCAGGACTTGGCAAAAGCCAATAAGATTATGCAGCAAAGAATCAATCAGGATTTAATGCGGGAGGGCGTGACTATAGTGGATCCGGATTCTACTTTTGTCGGTTTTGGGGTAAAGGTCGCAAGAGACACTACGATTTATCCCTTTACAGTTATTGAAAGGGATGTTAAAATTGGAAAGCGTTGTTTAGTTGGCCCATTCGCGCATTTAAGAGAAGGTACTATTCTGGATGATGAAGTATGGGTGGGCAACTTCCTGGAAATTTGCCGTGCCAAGATTTCCCAGAAAACCATAGCCAAACATTTTGGTTACCTCGGTGATACTATTATCGGTAAGAATGTCAATATTGGCGCAGGCACAGTCACCGCTAATTTTGACGGCAGAAAAAAGAACACCACGGTGATAAAAGACCGGGCCTTTATTGGCTGCGATACGGTATTAGTTGCGCCGGTAAAAATAGGCAGAGGCGCAGTAACCGGGGCCGGGGCAGTGGTAGTAAAAAAGAAAAATATTGCTGATGGCGTAACGGTAGTGGGTATCCCAGCCAGACCCTTAAAAGGGAAGTAGCAATACGAAAATGACTAATGCCTAAATCCGAATGCCGAATGAATTTCAAATGTCTAATCTTTAAATGACAAAAATTAGTCATTAAATAATTAGTCATTCATTAGACATTCGTCATTAGGAATTCGACATTAACGTTCTATAACACATATACGAGAGGTAAGAAATGGATAAATTAATGGTGTTTAGCGGGAATGCGCATCCGGAATTAGCCAAAAATATTTGCCAGTACCTGAAGATCAAGCTCTCAGACGCCTTGACAGCCAGGTTCAGCGAAGGAGAGATCAGGGTTAAGATTAATGAAAATGTCCGGGGAAAAGATGTATTTGTCGTGCAGCCTACCTGTCCTCCGACTAATGATAATCTGATGGAGCTTCTGATTATGATTGACGCCTTAAGGCGCTCTTCCAGCCAGCGCATCACGGCAGTGATACCTTTTTTTGGCTATGCCCGGCAGGATAGAAAAGACCAGCCGCGCGTGCCCATCACCGCCAAATTAGTGGCTAATCTTTTAACCACTGCCGGAGCACACAGAATCCTGACTATGGATTTGCACGCCGGCCAAATTCAGGGATTCTTTGATATTCCCGTGGACCATCTTTTTGCCGTAGGTGTTTTTATAGATTATTTTTCCAAATTAAAACTTAAAGACTTAGTGGTGGTTTCACCGGATGTGGGCGGGATAAAGATGGCCAGGGCTTATGCCAAGCGGTTATCTGCCGGTTTAGCCATTATTGATAAGCGGCGCATCTCGCCAGAACAGGCAGAGGTGATGCATATTTTAGGCGAGGTAGAAGGCAGGGATGTCTTAATCGTGGACGATTTGATCGCCACAGGCAGTTCTTTAATTGAAGCAGTATCCGCCTTAAAAAAAGCCAAGGCCGCAAGCATTCGGGCAGCGATATCGCACGGAGTCTTGTCCGGTCCGGCCATTGAAAATGTAAATAAATGCCAGGATTTAAAAGAACTCATCATTACTGACAGTATTCCCTTTAGCGACCATAAGAAGCATCCCCGGATTAAGGTGCTTTCTATAGCCGATCTTTTAGGAGAGGCAATAAAAAGAATTCACAATGAAGAATCAGTGAGTTCATTGTTTGATTAATTTAAAAGGAGTGGAGAGCGCGAATGGAAGAGATAATTTTAGAGGTAGAGCCAAGAGAAGAGTTAGGCAAGAGTAAGGTCAAAGATTTAAGAACAGGCGGATTTGTCCCGGCGGTAGTTTATGCCGAGGGCAAGCCCGGTTTACCGATCAAGATTTCCCATACGCAGTTAATGAGATTAGCGCATCAGCATCGCTTAGAGAGTATGGTTATTAATTTAAAAGTCAAGGATGACAAGAAGCAAAAACCCAAGGCCTGTTTGATTAAAGAAATTCAATACGACCCGGTGAAAGGCAATATCATCCACGTGGATTTTAATGAAATTTCTTTAACCCGGGCGATTAAGGTAAATGTCCCTGTAGTGGCTAAGGGAGAGCCGATAGGAGCAAAGCTTGAAGGGGGTTCTCTGGAGCATATACTCTGGGAAATTGAAGTGGAGTGCTTGCCTACGGATATCCCCAAGGAAATCGCAATAGACGTCAGCCAGCTCAAAATCGGCGACGCCATCCATATAAAAGATATCACCTTTGCGGATAATATCAAGGTTTTAAATGACCCGGGCGCAATAGTTTTATCCGTGGCTGCTCCGATTAAGGAAGAAGTTGCTGCTGCGCCTGTAGAGGGAGAAGAACAACTAGAGCCGGAGGTAATCAAAGAAAAGAAAGAAGTCCCGGCTGAGGAAGGTAAAGAAGAAGAAGAGAAAGAGAAGAAAGAAAAATAGATATTGTGTAAGGTGTAATGCGTAATGAAGTTAATTGTAGGTTTAGGCAATCCCGGTAGGATTTATATAGACTCAAGGCACAATATTGGTTTTTCGGTAGTCAGGGCATTAAATAAAGCCTGTAAAATCCCGCTTAAAAAAGAGCAGGGTATTTTTTCTTTATCCGGCAGGGCAAAGCTTAATGGTTGCCCGGTGTTATTAGCCATACCGCTTACCTTTATGAATTTATCAGGCAAAGCAGTGGCTGCTCTTTTAAAGAAATACAAGATAGGCTTAAGTGATTTGTTGGTGGTTTGCGACGATTTAGATTTAGAATTTGGCCGGCTCAAAATAAGGCCCGCGGGTTCTTCCGGCGGGCATCATGGCCTACAGTCTATAATAGATGTGTTAGAAAGCGATAAGTTCTGTCGTTTACGCTTAGGCATAGGAAGGCCCAGGCCCAGCGTAGACCCGGCGCAATTTGTATTATCGCCTTTTACCAAAAAGGAAAAAATAAAGTTAAAGGAGGCAACAGAAAATGCGCTTGACTGTTGCCGGATTTGGGCGATGCAAGGCATCAGCGAAAGTATGAATATTTTTAATAAAAGGAGCGAGAGATAATGGATAATTATGAAGCGATGTTTATTCTTAAACCGGATCTATCCGAAGAGGATAGGAAAACGTTGTTCAATCAACTCGGTGAAGTAGTGGCAAAATTTAACGGCAAGGTATCCCAAGCAAGTATCTGGTCTGAGAAGAAAAAATTGTTTTTTCCCCTGAAGAGATACCTGGAAGGGCTTTATTATCTGATAAATTTTAACGCCGCACCCCAGGCATTGGCAGAGATAAGGCATGCCTATGGGTTGAATGAGAATATATTGAGGGTATTGATTACAAAATTAGAATCATAGCGGAGGGAGAAAATAATGGCGAATTTTAATAAGGTGCTCTTGATTGGTAATTTGACCAAAGACCCGGAACTGCGCTATACGCCGCAAGGCACAGCAGTGGTTAATCTGCGCCTGGCGGTAAATAGAAGATTCCGTAATAAAGCCCAGGAACTTAAGGAAGAAACCTGTTTTATTACCGCGGTAGTTTGGGATAAACAGGCAGAGACCTGCAATCAATATTTACATAAAGGAAGCCCGATTTTTGTGGAAGGCAGGCTCCAGTCTCGTTCCTGGGAGGATAACTCCGGACAGAAACGCAGCGTCATTGATGTCCGGGCAGAACGCATTCAATTCTTAAGTACCCAGGCGCCAAAGGCGCAACCAGCGGCAGCGGATACTCTTGAAGAGCCGGTGGCCAGTGAGCCATCCACTCAAGATGCCTGGTTAGAGGAAAGCGAGGAACAATCCAATGCCAGTTAGGACATTTAAGAGGAAGCTCGGCCCGAAAAAGCGGGATCGGGATAAAGGTTTACCAATCAGGAAAAAGGTCTGTCGATTTTGCATGGACAAGGTAAATACTATAGATTATAAAGATGTCCGCAGATTAGAGGCTTTTATCGGAGGACGGGGAAAGATTGTCTCAACCCGAGTCTCGGGGAATTGCGCTAAACACCAAAGGCAGGTGGCCCGGGCAATAAAAAGGGCAAGATTTGTTTCGCTCGTACCTTATATACGTTTATAAGTATGGAAATTATTTTAAGGCAAGACGTAGATAAATTAGGTAAAATAGGCCAGGTTATAAAGGTAAAGGACGGTTTCGCCCGTAATTTTCTTATTCCTAACGGCTTAGGCGTGCCAAAGACAGAAAAGAATCTCAAAAGCTTAGAGCAGGAGAAAGCTAAAAAGGCTTTAGGATCAGAAAAAGTTAAAAGAGAGGCGCAAGAATTAAGCGCCAGGCTTACAAATTTATCCTTAACCCTACCTGTTCTGGCGCAAGAAGAAGATAAGTTGTACGGAAGTATAACCGGCCAAGACATAGCCTCTGCGCTAAAAGAAGAAGGTTTTGAAATCGATAAAGATCTTATTGTTTTGGATGAGCCCATAAAGTCTTTGGGCATATTTGAAATAGCCATAAACTTACATCCGCAAGTGAGCGCAAAAATAAAAGTCTGGATTGTGAAAAAATAATATGCCTACTGAATTATCTTTAGAGAAAGTTCCGCCGCAGAACTTAGAAGCGGAGATGGCAGTGTTAGGCTCAATGCTGATGGATGAAGACGCTATCTCTGTAGCTATGGAGGTATTGCGTGCGGATAATTTTTATAAAGATACGCACAGAAAGATCTTTGAAGGGATATCCGTTCTTTACAATGCCAATAAAGCAGTGGACCTGATTACGCTGACTGATGAATTAAAAAGAAGCGCCATCCTGGATGAGATAGGCGGAGCGAGTTTCTTAACCAGCCTGGTAAATTCTGTCCCCACCGCAGCCAATATCAGCCACTATGTAAGTATCGTCAAAGAAAAAAGCATCCTGCGCACCCTGATCAATAATTCCACCCGGATAATCTCCTCCTGTTATGAAAGCGACGGCAATGTCAGTGAGTTAGTAGATAACGCAGAGCAGTTGGTTTTTGAAGTAAGCGACAAGAAATTACAGGGTAGTTACCTGCCTTTAAAAGAAATAATCAAGGATAGCATCGAGACTATAGATAAACTTTACCAAAAAAAGGCGCATGTCACCGGAATCCCCACCGGCTTTATTGATTTTGATACCAAGACATCAGGCCTGCAATTTTCAGATTTAATCGTGATTGCCGGACGGCCCTCAATGGGTAAAAGCGCACTCGCAATAAGTATTGCCGAATACGCCGGTGTGGTAGAAAAGATTCCCTTGGTGATTTTTAGCTTGGAGATGTCTAAGGAACAATTAGTGCAGCGCATGCTCTGTTCCCATGCCAAGGTCGACGCGCATAAGGTCAGGACGGGTTATCTTTCTCCGTCGGACTGGCCGCGCTTAACCGCGGCAGCAGGAAAATTATCCGAGGCATCGATATTCATTGACGATTCCCCGGCAATTTCAGTAATGGAACTACGCGCCAAGGCGCGCAGGCTTAAGGCGCATCAAGACATCCAATTGATTATCTTAGATTACCTGCAGTTGATGCGCGGCTCCGGCAATATTGAAAATAGGCAGCAGGAGATTTCCGATATCTCGCGTTCTTTAAAGGCCTTGGCCAGAGAATTGCACGTTCCGGTGGTGGCCATCAGCCAGTTATCCCGGGCAGTAGAGTCGCGCACTGACCATCGGCCGCAACTTTCTGACCTGCGGGAATCTGGCGCCATAGAACAGGATGTAGATGTGGTAGTCCTGATTTTAAGAGAAGAGTATTATAATCCGACAGCGGACAATCAGGGCGTAGCCGAAGTAATTATTGCCAAACAGCGCAACGGCCCGGTGGGTTCTATAAAGTTAACCTTTGTGAAAGAATATACCAGATTTGAAAATCTGGCCCGGATGGAATAATGAAACTATTGATTAAATTAACTAATTCTAATATAATGTTCACTATGCGCAGAGCCTTAATTTTAATTTTTTTTATCCTGAGCGTTCTTATGCCCGCCTTTGCTCAGGACCAGACACAATCAGAAACAGAAACCAGCCCCAAGATAATTACGGCCATAGAGATAAAAGGTAATAAACTTATCAGCAGCAATACCATTATCTCCAAGATGAAGACCCGCGTGGGTAATCCTTATCAGGAAAATATCATCAGCGATGATTTAAAACGGCTTTATCTTTTAGGATACTTTAGCGATATAAAGATTGATACCGAAAGTTATAAAGAGGGGATTAAGGCGATCATTACGGTGGTGGAAAGGCCGCTTATTGAGAAAATTACTTTTTCCGGTATAAAGCGGCTGACCCTGAGAGAAGAAAAAATCAAAGAGTCCCTGAAATCAAAAGAGACGCAGTATTTAGATTATCCTGCCCTAGCAGAAGATGTGCAGGCCTTACAGAAAATGTATGAAAAGATAGGCTATAGTCAGGCGGAAATTGATTATCAGGTGGATATTAATAGAGATACCAATAAGGCTAAGATACAATTTAACATAATAGAGGGCAGGCGCATCCGGATTAAAAATATCTTTGTCCAGGGTAATACCAGTTTCCCGGACCGGCGCATCTTAAAATTAATGAAAACTAAACGCGCCTGGCTGTTTAATGCCGGCGTGTTAAAAGATGAAGTGTTGAAAGAGGATATCGAACGCATTAAGTCGTTTTATCGTCGGGGAGGATTTACCGATGTGGAAGTGGATTACGAAGTAAAAGCCCACCCGAAGAAACAGTTTTTATTTATCACCATAATGATTAAGGAAGGCAAGAAATATCTGGTGGGCAATATTACGGTTCAGGGAAATAAAGAAATTTCCGAAAAGGATATTTTAGCAAGACTTAAGGAATGTGTGCCGGGCAAGGTTTTTGCTCAGGAGGCATTAAAACAGGACATCAGTAATATTCAGGGTTTATATTTTGACCGCGGGTTTATCTTTGCCCAGGTGCAGGAAGCCACTTCCCTCAGCCCTTATACCGGACGCATTGATATTGCCTATCATATCCAGGAATCAGAAGTCGCCTATGTAGATAAGATTAAAATCAGGGGAAATGTAAAAACCAAGGATGTGGTCATCCGCAGGGAGTTAAGGATTAGGCCCGGAGACAGATTTGACGGCGAAAAATTAAAGCGCAGCAAAGAGAGGCTGCAGAATCTAGGGTTCTTTGAAGAGATAAGTTATGATACGGAAGATGCTGCTCTGCCAAATAAAAAAGATTTGATCGTGGAGGTTAAAGAATCCAAGACCGGCGCCTTTAGTTTTGGCGGCGGTTATAGCACTATTGAGCAATTTGTAGGGTTTGCGGAAATTGAACAGAAAAATTTTGACTGGAAGAACTTTCCTTATTTTACCGGAGACGGCCAGGACCTGAAACTGCGGGCATCCACCGGTTCAGTGAGCAGCAGTTTTGACCTCAGTTTCACCGAGCCCTGGGTTTTCGACTATCCCGTATCCTTTGGTTTTGACGCCTATAAACGCAGCCACCAGAGAGAATCGGATGTAGGTTATGGTTATGATCAAGATATCGTTGGAGGAGACCTGCGCCTGGGAAAAGAAATTTCTGAATATTTGCGGGGAGATTTAATGTATCGTTTTGACAGCATAGATATTACCAATATTACAGACAATGCCACCACGGATTTAACCCAGGAATACGGAAAACACGACATTAGCAGTATGCGTTTTGGCCTGACCTTTGACAGCCGCGATAATGTCTTTAATCCCACGAAAGGAAATATCTTAAGCGGATCTCTGGAGGTTGCCGGCGGGCCTTTTGCCGGAGACAAGGATTTCTTAAAGTTTTTTGGCCGGGCATCGCACTATTTCCCGCTCGTTCGGGATTCAGTGCTGGAGACAAGGCTGCGCGTAGGTTTAGGGGACGCCTATGGCGACTCTACTACTATACCTATATATGAAAGGTTCTTTGCCGGAGGCGCTTACACTATTAGAGGCTATAACGAAAGAAAAGTTGGCCCTATAGACCCGGCATCCAAAGATTCTCTGGGTGGTGAATCCATGCTGGTGGGAAATATAGAGTATACCTATCCCATATTTGATTTTCTAAAATGGGCTGCCTTTTACGATGTGGGCAATGTCTGGTCAAAAATAGAAGATTTCGGCTCAGGGGCAATAAAGTCAGGCGTGGGTTTAGGGATCAGGTTAAAGACACCTATCGGCCCGATAATGCTGGACTATGGTATACCTTTGGATAAAGAACCCGGTGAAGATCAAAAAGGCAGCGGAAGGTTCCACTTCAGCGTAAGTCACGGCTTTTAAGATTAATCCCACCAAAAAGCCTAAAGTGATTATCGCAAAAAAAAGAACAGGAGGAAGGATCAAATGAAACAGGCAAGGATAGTTTTATGGATGGTGGTTTTTGGTTTGTTGATTTTGGTGAATACGGGATTGGCAGCGGATAAGTTTGGCTATGTTGACTTAAGCCGCATCTTTAGCGAATATCAAAAAACTAAAGATTACGATAAGAATTTACAAGAAAAAACCAGCGCCTACGAGGGCGAAAGAGAAAAGAAGGCAAACGAGGTCAAGCAGCTGCAGGATAAAATAAATTTATTAAGCGATAAAGAAAAGGAAGGCAAAAAGCCGGAATTAGAAAAAAAGATTAAGGCCTTTCAGGAATACGACCGCCAGCAACAGACTGACCTGCGCAAAGAACAGGATGAGAAGATGAAAGAGATATTAAAGGACATTGACGATAGCGTCAAAAAGTATGCGCAAGCGCAGAGCTACACTTTAGTTTTTAATGACCGGGTTCTGGTTTATCAGGATAAGAGCCTGGATATTTCGGATAAGATTATCGTGGATTTGAATAAAGGATACAAGAAATAATGCAGAAGACATTAAAAGAAATAGCCCAGCTTATTGACGGAGAAATAGATGGTGATGCCAATGCTTTGATTACCGGTGTCTCCGGAATAAAAGAGGCGAGCAAAGGAGACATTACTTTTCTCGCCAATCCCAAATATCTTCCCCTGATAGAAAAGACGCACGCCTCAGCCATCATTACCTCCAGAGACATAGAAAAAACCACAGCCAAATCTATTATCCGCACCGATAATCCCTCTTTGGCCTTTGCTAAAATAGTTTCTTCTTTTGCGCCGGCTGAGGTGATTCATCCTAAAGGGATCCATCCCACAGCAATACTGGCTAAGGATGCAGTGTTGGGTAAGGATGTAGCCATTGGGCCTTATGTAGTGGTTGAGCAGGGGGTTTCTATCGCAGATAGAACCATAATTTATGCGGGGACTTTTATCGGACACCATAGTAAAATAGGCGAGGAGACTTTGATATATTCTAATGTTTCTATCCGTGAGCGCACTACCGTCGGCAGCCGGGTAATCATTCATAGCGGCACAGTGGTGGGCGCAGATGGGTTTGGTTTTGTGAGCATAGATGGAGTACATCATAAGATTCCTCAGTCCGGAACAGTGGAGATCGGCGATGATGTGGAGATCGGCGCAAATGTGACTATTGACCGGGCGCGCTTTGATAAAACAGTGATCGGCAAAGGCACAAAGATAGATAATCTGGTGCAGATTGCCCATAATGTGGTCATCGGTGAAAATTCTATAATCGTAGCACAGGTGGGGATTTCCGGAAGCACAACTATTGGAAAGGGCGTGACCTTAGCCGGGCAGGCAGGAGTGGCAGGCCATCTCACTATAGGCGACGGCACAATAGTGGCTGGCCGGGCCGGGGTAACTAAGTCTATACCAGCTAATATCACTGTATCGGGTTTTCCGGCAAAACCCCATGAGACAGCCAAACGCGTGAATGCCGCTATCCAGAATTTACCTAAACTTTATGATACAGTGGCTAAACTTAGAAAAAAGATAGAAGAGTTAGAAAAATGGATAAACAAAGGACAATCTCAAAAGAATTAAGCTTAAAAGGCATTGGGCTGCATACGGGAAATGCGGTGAACTTAAAATTTAAACCCGCCGAAGTTAATACAGGAATTAATTTTATCCGTATAGATTTGCCAGATAGGCCGGTAATTAAGGCATCCATTGAAAATTTGC
>MHGW01000008.1:11271-17756 GCA_001805765.1 Omnitrophica WOR_2 bacterium RIFCSPLOWO2_01_FULL_41_12
GCGGCATTATCCGGATTAGGTATAGATAATCTGAATATTGAAATTGACAATGATGAGGTGCCGGGCCTAGACGGCAGTAGTTTAAACTTCTTAGAAATTTTACTTGATGCCGGGATCAAAGAGCAGGAAAATCTACGCCAATATTATCTGGTAAAAGAGCCCATCTTTGTGGAAGAAGAAAATTCCTCTATAGTAGTCTTGCCCTCCCAGGAATTTAAAATCTCTTACACCTTAAATTATAACCATCCCTTATTGAAAGTGCAGTTTATGGAACTGGGAGTGAATCCGGGTTTATTTAAAATGGAACTTGCTCCTGCGCGCACCTTCTGCCTGGAAGAGGAAGCCAAAGAACTGCAAAGCCAGGGGTTAGGCCGGGGCGCAAATTATAGCAATACCTTAGTGATCGGTAAGAGAGGCGTAATCAAAAATAAATTGCGTTTTCAGGATGAATTTATCCGGCATAAGATATTAGATTTACTGGGAGACTTGTATCTTCTAGGGCAGCCTCTAAGATGCCATATTATTGCTTTAAGGAGCGGGCATTCCCTGAACCTAAAATTAGTGCATAAACTTAACCAGCAAAGACAAAGATATGCCCTGGGCGGAGTGGGTATAAATTATCAGCCTCAGGAAGGACAGGAATTAGATACGCAAGCCATCATGAAAATACTTCCCCATCGTCCGCCATTTTTATTTGTGGATAAAATTATCGCTTTAGAACAGGGTAAATCTGCAACCGGTATAAAAAATCTGTCTCTGGATGATTATTTTTTTAAAGGGCATTTTCCCGGCAGGCCGATAATGCCGGGAGTATTGATTGTGGAGGCCATGGCGCAGGTAGGAGGGGTAATGATGCTTTCGTCAGAGGAGAACCGCGGCAAACTTGCCTTTTTTCTCTCCGCAGACAATATAAAATTTAGAAAGACAGTGCTTCCGGGCGATCAACTGGTGCTGCATGTAGAAGCCGGCAGGGTAAAATCCAAAACCGGCCAGGTGCATGCAAAAGCCTTGGTAAATGGTAAAGTAGTGGCAGAAGCAGACCTGATGTTTGCGCTTGTGGAAGATTAAAGATGCAGATACATCCTACAGCCATAATTTCTAAAAAAGCAAAATTGGCCAGCGATATTGAAGTCGGCCCTTATACTATTATCGCAGATAATGTTTCAATAGGAGCAGGCACTAAGATTTGCGCCTATTGTCTAATTGAAGGTAACACCAGCATCGGCAAAAATTGTCAGATTTTTACCGGTGCGGTGGTGGGCAGCCAGCCGCAGGATTTAAAATACAAAGGTGAAATTAGTTATTTGGAGATAGGCGATAATAATATTATCCGCGAGTATTGCACTTTTAATTCCGGCACAGGCAAGGCCGGTAAGACAGTAGTGGGTAATAATAATCTTTTTATGGCTTACTCGCACATTGCCCATGACTGCCAAGTTGGAAATGACTGCATTATCGCCAATAACGGGACATTAGCTGGTTACGTGGCCATTGAGGATAAGGCAGTGGTGGGAGGATTAGCGGCGATACATCAGTTTGTTAAGGTAGGCAGCCTCTCTATTATCGGCGGATGTTCTAAGGTGGTGCAGGATATCCCGCCATATTCTACTTGCGACGGCCATCCTGCGCGCGTATACGGCTTAAACCTGATCGGATTAAGGCGCTCTAAAGTCCCAAAGGATTCAGTTACCGGGCTGCATCATGCATTTAAAATATTATTTCACTCTGGCCTAACCGTGAAACATGCGTTAATAAAAATAGAAAAAGAAGTTAAATCTACCGCAGAAGTCTCCTACTTAGTCAATTTTATAAAAAATTCTAAAAGAGGCATAGCGCATTCCTGCCGAAAAGGGACTGTCCCCGCAGGGGACTGTCCCTAAGTTGCGTGTTATGGAAAAAATAGGTTTAATTGCCGGCAATAGAAAATTCCCCATCCTTTTTGCGCAAGCCGCTAAGAAAAAAAATTGCTCTATCGTGGCTATAGCCGTTAAAGGTGACACCTCGCCTAAATTAAAAAAATTCGCGGATAAGATTTATTGGATAGGCATAAACGAGTTCCATCGTTTGGGCGAGATTTTTAAGTCCGAGGGCGTAAGCAAAATAGTGATGGCTGGCCAGATAAACCCCTCAAGGTTATTCAGTAAAGATATTGAGAATGATGAGGAACTAAAAAAACTGCTTTCCGGCATAAAAGATAAAAAGGCAGATACGATATTTAGCGCGATCGCAGAAAAATTAGAAAAGCGCGGCTTTGAATTATTAAGTTCCACGCTCTTTTTGGAAGGCCTTTTGCCCCAGAAAGGAACGCTCACCAAAAGAAAGCCTAATTTTAGCGAATGGGAAGACATATATTTCGGATTAGGATTAGCCAAGGCAGTTGCGCATCTGGATATCGGCCAAACTATCGCCACTAAAAGTCAGGCCATCGTAGCAGTAGAAGCCTTGGAAGGCACGGATAGGCTGATCCGGCGCGCCGGAAAAATTGCGCGCAGGGGTATCGTGGTAGTGAAAGTAAGCCGGCCAAATCAGGATATGCGTTTTGATATCCCGGTGGTAGGATTAACCACTATAAAGAACCTAATCAGAGCCAAGGCTGCCTGCCTGGTTATTGAGGCGGAGAAGACCCTTTTTATAGATAGAGAAGCAAGTATCCAGTTAGCGGATAAAAAAGGCATTTCCATAGTGGCGGCATAGAAGCAATTTTACTTGACAGTTTTGTATTTGTCGTATATAAATGTAAAAAACACCCGGTCCTATCGGATGGACCGGTGTTCATTACTATGAAGGAGGCAAACATGGCAAGAATAACACTTTCTAGGCCTACAGCATTCAGATTTTATGCGCCACAGGCAAAGAATGTCAGTATTGCCGGCAATTTCAACAACTGGAATACTAAAGCACTTACGGCAAAGAAAGATTCCAAGGGCAACTGGACAGTAAAGGCGAATTTAAAACCAGGGCGATACGAATATAAATTCTTTGTGGACGGTTCCTGGCTGAATGACCCGCGCTGCACCTCTTTTGCCACTAATACCTTTGGAACGCAAAATTCTGTGGTAGATATAAAGTAACCCTGTTAAAAAAGTTTGATGTTTATTTCTAGATTAAGGGCGTCACATCTGTGACGCCTTTAAATTTTCAGTGAGGACAATGAAATATATATACGGCCCGGTAAAGTCGCGTAGATTAGGTTTATCGCTGGGAATAACCCTTACTCCCTATAAAATTTGCAGTTTTAACTGTGTCTATTGTCAGTTAGGCAGGACTACATTACAAGCCCACGAAAGAAAAGAATACATACCAATACAAGAGATTATCAATGAATTGAAGCTATGGTTTTTTAATAATGCACAGCAGGCAAAAAATCTAAATTATATCACTCTCTCCGGGGCAGGTGAGCCGACATTAAATATCAAAATAGGAGAAGTAATTATAGAAATAAAAAAAATTACTGCTCTACCTATAGCCGTGATCACTAATGCTTCTTTGTTGAACATGCCCTCTGTGCGTAAAGAATTATGCAATGCGGATTTAATCGTTCCCTCCTTAGATTCCGTAGACCTTACCTCCTTTATAAAGATTGACCGGCCAAAAGAAGAAATCAAGATAGAGGGAATTATTGATGGATTAGTGAATTTAAGAAAAGAATTTAAGGGTAAAGTTTGGCTAGAGGTGATGCTGGTTAAAGGCATCAATGATGGCTTAGAACAGGTCAGAAAATTAAAAGAAATCATTGATAAGATTAATCCGGATAAAGTACAATTGAATTCTCCGGTGCGCTCCACTGCTGAGCCGCAAGTACAAGCAGTAGATAAAAAGAGGATTGAGAAGATTAAGGAAATTTTAGGCGAAAGGTGCGAAATAATATAGACCGCGCCCATAGCTCAACTGGATAGAGCGCTTGCCTTCGGAGCAAGATGTTGCAGGTTCAACTCCTGCTGGGCGCATTTTAAACTAAAAAATTTAAATATCAAAATTTAAAATTAAATATTTTGTGGTATAATAATATAAAGTTTCTAACGGGCCATTAGCTCAATTGGCAGAGCAGGACACTCTTAATGTCAAGGTCGTAGGTCCGACTCCTACATGGCCCATTTTTTTTATGCCTAATTACGAACTTATTGAGCATACGGCAGATGTAGGTATCAGGGTAAAGGCAGGAGATTTAAAAGAATTATTTAAAAATTCTGCCCTGGCGATGTTTGATATAATAGCAGACCAAAAACCAAAGACCAAAAACCAAAGACCAAAGACTCAAACATTTACTGTTAGACAAAAGGCAGACAACTTAGAAGAATTGTTTATAAACTGGCTAAATGAGCTCCTTTCTCTTTCTGCAACCAAGGAAAAGATTTTTTGTGCGTTTAATTTTAAGAAATTAGGAAAATATAATTTAGAAGCGCAATTAGGTGGATGCGATATAAAAGACTATAAAGTAAATACCGAGATTAAGGCTGCTACTTATCATAGCTTAAAATTACAAAAGACCGAATCCGGATACGAGGTAGAGGTGATTTTTGATGTCTAGCGAGGCCACACTAGAGAAAATTGACGATTACCGCTGGCGCATACCTAAATCCTATAAACCCGGAATGCGCGTGCCAGGCATTGTTTATGCGGATGAAAAATTATTAAAAGATATTCGGCAGGATAAGGCGCTGGAGCAGGTAGCGAATGTGGCATTTTTGCCGGGAATTGTCAATGCCTCTTTAGCTATGCCGGATATCCACTGGGGCTTTGGTTTTCCGATCGGAGGAGTCGCTGCTACAGATATCGGAAATGATGGAGTAATTTCTCCCGGGGGCGTAGGTTATGACATAAATTGCGGTGTGCGGATGTTAAAAACCAATTTTCAATATGATGAGATAAAAGATAAAATTAAAGACCTGGTTTATGCATTATTTTCAGATGTTCCTTCGGGCGTAGGTTCTAAAGGCGATATCAGGGTAAGCGCAAGAGAAGAAAGAGAAATTTTAGTCAAAGGCGCAAAATGGGCGGTGGAAAAAGGTTATGGTACAGAGGAAGATTTGGAGTGTACTGAAGAAAACGGCGCAATTCAAGGCGCAGACCCTCTGGCAGTTTCCGATAGGGCTTATGAAAGAGGAAAAGCCCAATCCGGGACCTTGGGCTCGGGAAATCATTTTTTAGAGATTCAGGTTATCGACCAGCTTTATGATAGAGACCTCTGCGATGAATTTGGCCTGACCCTAGGCCAAATCACTATAATGATTCATTCTGGTTCGCGCGGCTTAGGTTATCAGGTCTGTGATGATTATGTAAAGAGCATGATTCATTGTTTGTCAAAATATAATATTAATGTCCCTGACCGGCAACTCGCCTGTGCACCGGTGAATTCGCAGGAGGGCAAAGCCTATTTAGGGGCGATGAAGTGCGCAGCTAATTACGCCTGGGCAAATCGGCAGTGTCTTATGCATCTTACGCGTAAGGTCTTTGAGAAGGTCTTTAGTATGTCTTGGCAGAAGATGGGGATGTTCCTGATTTATGATGTGGCGCATAATATTGCTAAGATAGAAAAACATATAGTTGATGGCCGAGAGAAAACTGTATGTGTCCACCGTAAAGGCGCAACCCGCGCCTTTGGGCCAGGGCACCCGGCTTTACCCGACAGATATAAGAAGACAGGCCAGCCAGTGATCATTCCCGGAGACATGGGCAGGAATTCCTATTTGCTCGTCGGAACACAAAAGGCGATGGAGGAAACATTTGGCTCCGCCTGTCATGGTGCCGGTAGGTTAAAATCCCGGACCGCTGCTGCTAGAACCATAAATTTAAATACCTTATTAAAAGAATTGGAAGCAAAAGGTATATTTGTCAAGGCCTCTGGCCGTGGTACAATAGTAGAAGAAGCGCCTCAGGCATACAAAGATGTAAATGAAGTAGTGGATGTGGTGCATAATGCGGGGATTTCTAAACGGGTCTGTAGGATGCGGCCCGTTGGCGTTATGAAAGGCTAAAATGTTAGACATAAAATTTATCAGGGAAAATAAGGAATTAGTGGAAAGATCTCTCAAGAACCGTAGTCTCAAGTTAAATTTAGAAGATTTAATAAAACTGGATGACTCCCGACGTAAGAACCTGCTGGAGCTGGAAACCTTACGCGCAAAAAAAAATAAGGCGAATGACGAGATTGTTGCTTTATTGAAGACAGAGAAGGATGCCAAGAAAAAGATTGCCTCTATGAAGACCATCGCCGAAGAAATAGACAAATTAGAAGAAAAATTAAGAGAAGTTAATGCGGAATTGAATAAGCTGTTATTGGTGATTCCCAATATCGCGCATTCATCCATTCCTGTTGGCGATGCCACCAAAAAAGAATTTGTGCGCACTTGGGGTGAAAAAAAAGAATTTGATTTTAAGCCAGTGACCCATATAGAACTGGCCCAGTATTTGGATATTATTGATTTTAGCCGGGCAGCCAAAATTACGGCTTCCAATTTTGTGCTTTATAAGGGCATGGGCGCAAA
>MHGW01000009.1 GCA_001805765.1 Omnitrophica WOR_2 bacterium RIFCSPLOWO2_01_FULL_41_12
CCAGCGGGTTTTAGAATTAGCAGATAAACCTTTGCTTAAGCCGCTCATTGACATACCCAAATTATCTCTGATGGGCCAAAATATGGTGCGTGATGCTATTGACGCATTTATTAAAAGGGATGCGCAAGTTGCCAAAAAAGTTGTGTTTGCTGATAAAGAAGCAGATAGTTTACGTAATCTTATCCAGAGTGAACTGATCGATGACTATATGAAAAAAGATGGTACAACTGCTGACCGCGCAGTCCCGCTGCTACTGATTGCCCGGCACTTAGAGCGTATCTGCGATCACGCCACTAACATTGCTGAAGATATAGTTTATCTGGTGGAGGCAAAAATAGTAAAGCATCATCCCGAAAAATTAAAATAGAGCTTAGGTCTTTGTTCAATATCTCCTTGACCCCCTACCATCTAAATGATATAATCCCAAAGTTACCCGAAAAAACACCCAAAATCTACCGGATTTAAAAAAACGGAGGAAAATATGGATGAGATATTAGAGATATTAGAGAAAGACGGCCGCACGCCCGTAGAAGATATTGCTAAGATGCTCAAGAAGAAACCGCAAAAGATTAAAGAGGCCATAAAAAAATATGAAAAAGAAGGCGCAATCTTAAAGTATAAGGCGGTGATAAACAAAGAGTTAATCCGCGATGCAAATTCAGAGGTCAGGGCATTAATAGAGGTGAATATTATCCCCCAAAAAGATGTGGGTTTTGACAAGATTGCCGAGCGCTTATATTCGTTTGCTGAGGTTTCCAGTTGTTATTTAGTCTCAGGCACCTATGACTTACTGCTAATTATAGAAGGAAAAGACCTGCGCACAGTATCCAGGTTTGTCGCCGAGAAATTAGCGCCGATGGAGAATATCCGGGGCACAGTGACGCACTTTCTCTTAAAAAAATACAAGGAAGATGGGATTATTTTGAAGCATAAGGAAGAGAATAAGAGGATAGCGATATCGTATTAAATGAAAAATATTATCTCTAAGAAAGTACAAGATATGCAGCCTTCTGGTATCCGGGCCTTTTTTGACCTGGTACTGGGGATGAAGGAGGTTATTTCGCTGGGAGTGGGTGAGCCGGATTTTGTGACTCCCTGGCAGATCCGCGAAGCAGGAATATATTCCTTAGAGGAGGGTTTTACCTCCTATACCTCAAATAAAGGCCTCTATAAATTAAGGTTAAGCATCAGCCGGGATTTAAAAAATAGGTATGGCTTAAAATACTCGCCTGAGGATGAAATCCTGATTACGGTGGGGGTAAGCGAGGGTTTTGATTTGAGTTTACGGGCAATCATCAATCCGGGCGATAAAGTCCTGATCCCCAGCCCCGGTTACGTATCCTACGGCCCCCTAACCGAATTAGCCGGCGGTATACCTATATATATCGATACAAAGAGCGATGGGTTTAAACTTACGGCTAAACTATTAGAAAAATTTATGCACCATTACCCCAAGGCGATTATCCTGAATTATCCCAATAATCCCACGGGTGTTTCTTATACTAAAAAGGAATTAGAAAAGATCAAGCAGGTGATTTTAAAACATAAATTGATCTGTATCTCTGATGAGATCTACGCTGACCTAACCTATGATTTTGCGCATACGCCTTTTGCTACGCTTTCCGGCGCAAAAGACAGAACTATATATTTAAGCGGATTTTCCAAAAGTTATGCCATGACTGGCTGGCGGGTGGGTTTTGTCTGCGGCACAAAAGAGATCATTGCCGCAATGACTAAAATCCATCAATATACTATCATGTGCGTTTCCATCACCAGTCAGATGGCAGCGTGCGAAGCTATACAGACTGGCAGGGTTTGCGTTGAAGAAATGAAGCGCGAATATAAAAGGCGCCGGGAATTTATGTTTGATAATCTCAATAGATTAGGGCTAAAGTGTATAAAGCCGGACGGGGCATTTTATTTCTTTGCTTCGGTAAAGAAAACCGGGCTTAATGCTTTAGATTTTGCTCAAAGATTACTCCAAGAGAAAAAAGTAGCGGTGGTTCCCGGTACTGCCTTTGGCAGAGGTTTTGACGATTATATCAGGATTTCTTACGCTTCTAGTTTGGATAACTTAAAAGAGGCGTTGAATAGAATAGAGGTATTTTTAACTAAAGGAGGAAAAGGTGGCTAAAAGAACAAAAACCGATATCTTAAAGTTAGTCAAAGAGCACAAGGTAAAGTTTATCCGTTTATGGTTTACCGATGTTTTGGGATTTTTAAAGGGGTTTGCCATTACTACTGATGAGTTAGAAGGAGCGCTTGATGAAGGCATGGGCTTTGACGGTTCATCCATTGAAGGTTTTGCACGTATTGAAGAGTCAGATATGATTGCCCGGCCAGACCCAAATACTTTCGCCATTATTCCTTGGCGTTCGGGCCAAGAATATAGCGTAGCCAGAATGTTCTGCGATATATACGAACCCAATGGCAAGGCTTTTGAGGGCGATCCCAGGTTTGTTTTAAAACGCAATTTAGCTATAGCCAAAGATATGGGTTTTACTTATTATGTCGGGCCGGAGTTAGAATATTTTTATTTTCCTAATTCTAAAGAGCCTCAGCCGCTTGACCAGGGTGGATATTTTGATTTAGTGCCCTTGGATGTAGCGCAGGATTTAAGGCGCGATACTATATTGACCATGCAGGCATTAGGCATAAAGGTTGAATATAGCCATCATGAGGTGGCGGCAAGCCAACATGAGATTGACCTGCGTTACGCTGATGCATTGACTATGGCGGATAATGTCATGACCTACCGTTTAGTAGTGAAAGAGATTGCTCGTCAGCACGGTGTATATGCCACTTTTATGCCCAAACCCATCTTCGGTATTAACGGTTCTGGTATGCATGTGCACCAGTCGCTTTTTAAAGGCGAGAAAAATGCTTTCTTTGATAAGAATGAGAAATATTGCCTTTCCAGGATCGGACAGAACTTTACCGCAGGGCTATTAAAGCATGCCCCGGAGATTACTTCTATCACCAGCCAATGGGTTAATTCTTATAAGCGCCTTGTTCCGGGTTACGAAGCTCCGGTTTATATCTGTTGGGCGCAGATGAACCGTTCAGCGCTTATCCGTGTCCCAATGTATAAGCCTGGAAAAGAAAAAGCGACCAGAATAGAATATCGTTCACCAGACCCCGCCTGTAATCCCTACCTGGCATTTTCAGCGATGTTGGCTTCCGGCTTATACGGAATCAAAAATAAATTAAAGTTAGCTGAGTCTGCTAATGATAACATCTATCATATGACGGAAGAAGAGAAGAGAAAAGTTGGCATAAAGTCATTGCCGGAAGATTTATTAGAGGCGATTAAGATTACGGAAGAAAGTAAACTCATTAAAGACTGTTTAGGGGAAAAAGTTTTTGAATATTTTATCCGTAACAAAAAAATGGAGTGGGATGAATACAAGGCGCAGGTTACCGAATATGAGATAAATAAATATTTGCCGATATTGTAAAGATGCCCAGAACAAAAGAGAAGAAAAATTATCAGGTTTTTATCAAGCAGATTGAGGCGCTTTCTAAGGTGGCCAATCTGATTACCTCGGGCCTATACTTAGAGGAACTCCTGCGTTTAATTGTCAATGTTACTGCGGAGATTATGAATTCTAAGATTTCTTCTTTGATGTTGCTTGACCCGGGAAAAAAAGAATTGGCGGTAAGAGCCACCCAATCTATTTCCGAGGCCTATAATAAAAAACCTAATCTAAAACTGGGAGAAGGCATTGCCGGTTTGGTGGCCAAAGAAAATAAACCCATCTGCGTCTTAGATGTAAAAAAAGATGAACGTTACCTCAATAGAGATATTGCCGTAAAAGAAGGATTGTGTTCTTTGGCCAGTGTTCCTCTGGCAGTAAAAGGTAGAGTTATCGGCGTGCTTAACTGCTACACTTCCAAAAAGCATAAATTTAGCAAACATGAAATGGATATTCTTACTGCCCTGGCTAATCAGGCAGCAGTAGCCATAGAAAACGCGGAATTAGACCTGAGGGTGCGCAGTGCCGAAGAGGCATTAACTACCCGTAAACTCATTGAGCGGGCAAAAGATATTTTATCTTCCGAAGCAAATATATTACCTTTGCAGGCCTACCGGCTGATTCAGAAACAGAGTATGGATACCCGTAAATCCATGCGCGAGATCGCTGAGGCGATAATCCTGGCTAAAGATATAAAAGAAAAAAAGACTTAAAGACGGAGGAGGAAAATGAGAATTTTTGGTATAGGGATGCAGGAGTTATTAGTAATTCTCTTAATCTGCGTTTTAATCTTTGGGGCAGCCAAGCTTCCTGAGATTGGCAAGGCGCTGGGTAAGACGATAAAAGAATTTAAGAAGTCCATGAAAGAAATAGGCTCTGACAACGAGGAAGAAGAGAAAAAATAACCCGGATGACCGCGATAATTCTTGCCGGTGGCAAATCCAGCCGCATGGGCTTTGACAAGGCACTCTTAAAGATAAATAATCACTTTCTCATGGAAGAAATTTTGCAGAAACTGAAAACTATCTTTGCTGAAATACTGATTGTGACTAACCGCCCCAAGCAATTTAATTCTTTAACCTCTTTGCAATTAACTAGAATCACCAATGATATAATTCCTCACCAAGGGCCTTTAGGCGGAATATATTCAGGCCTGATGAACTCCGGTTCTTTTTATAATTTTGTGCTGGCCTGCGATATGCCTTTTGTAAATTTAGAGTTAATAAAATACATGGTCAGTATCAAAGATAATTTTGATGCGGTAGTCCCGAAGCTTAAAAAAGGTTATGAGGCGCTTTTTGCTATTTATTCTAAAAATTGCATATCTGCGATATCTGAGATTCTCAAGACAGGCGATTTAAAAGTTGTTAATTTTTTTAATAAACTTAAATTAAGAGAATTAAACGAGAAAGAGATATCCAGATTTGGAGCCCCGGATGTTTTATTTATGAATATTAATACCAGAGAAGACTTGAGCAGGGCAGGAGGAGGAAAAATATGCCAGAATTAATAGCTACAGAAATAAAATTCGATGCTTACTCACCCAAAGAAATAGCTTCACGCATTGAAACCGTAGGTGTGGGCAAGGCAAATTTGAATTTCTGGGCAAAATTTACTTTGGCTATGCTTGCCGGAGTCTTTATTGCATTCGGAGCAGTTTTATTTACTTTTGTGGTGCATGACTCTCGCTTAAGTTTTGGCCTGACTCAGCTCATCGGAGGTTTAACTTTCTGCTTAGGACTTATTTTGGTAGTTTTGGCTGGTGCAGAGCTTTTTACGGGGAATAATCTTCTAGTCATGGCATTCGTTTCCAAAAAGATTACTTTGCGCCAATTATTAATTAACTGGATAATTGTTTATTTTGGTAATTTTGTCGGTGCTTTTTCCATAGTTTTATGGATATACCTTACGCGGCAATGGAATACGAATAACAATTTAGTGGGTGCAAAGGCACTTTTAATAGCCAATGCTAAGGTAGGTTTGCCGTTTTTAGTGGCGTTTTCTCGAGGGGTTTTATGTAATGCCTTGGTTTGTCTGGCAGTGTGGCTATGTATGAGCGGCCGTAGCACCACAGATAAAATACTCTCTATAATTTTTCCGATTACGGCATTTGTGGCGCTGGGATTTGAACACAGTATAGCAAATATGTATTTTATTCCCGCCGGGATTTTATTAAAGAATAATCCTGCAGTTCTAGAAGCAGCAGCTTCTATGGCCGGTAAAGTGAATGATTTTTCTAATCTTACTTTACATGGTCTTTTAGTCAAGAATCTCCTGCCCGTTACATTAGGAAACATTATCGGAGGAGGCGTATTGGTAGGTTTGGTATATTGGTTTGTTTATCTGCGCGGAAAGACCGAAGGAAGATAATGATCACGAAAAGAGTATTAACTACCTGTCCATATTGCGGTGTGGGGTGCGGTTTTTATCTTGACGTTCGTGACGCAAGAATTGTCGGCGTGATTCCCTCAAAGTCTAATCCTGTTTCCAAAGGATATCTTTGCGTAAAAGGATGGCATGCCCATGAGCCAATACAGCATCCCGACCGTTTAAAGAAACCGTTGATCAAAGAGAACGGTAAATTTAAAGAGGCTTCCTGGGATGCAGCCCTTGATTATGTTGCTGCCAGGCTTAAGCAAATAAAAAATAAGTACGGCCCAGACGCATTGGCTGTTTGCGCTTCAGCGCGTTGCACAAATGAAGAGAATTTTTTGATGATGAAATTTTCCCGTGCAGTCCTGGGTACAAATAATGTTGACCACTGTGCGCGCACCTGCCATGCGGCGACCGTAGCAGGGTTAAATCAGTCATTTGGCTCTGGCGCAAGCACGAATTCATATGATGAATTGCCTTTTATGGATTGCATATTGATTATTGGCTCTAACCCCACAGAGGCACATCCCATAGTTGGCTGGCGCGTAAGGACTGCTATTGATAATGGCGCAAAAATCATTGTCTGCGATCCGCGAAAAATATTAGTCGCTGAAAGCGCTTATGTCTATATCCAGCAATATCCCGGAACAGATATTGCCCTGCTTAATGCGATGATAAATTTTATCGTGACTCAAGAACTGCACGATAAAGAATTTATTGCAAAGAGGACAGAGGGTTTTAGCGAGCTTTGGGATGCGGTTAAGGATTATACTCCCGAATCAGTAGAAGATGTAACCGGAGTCAAAGCCGAACTTATAAAACAGGCTGCCAAACTTTATGCTACCAGCAAGCGAGCTTGTATAATGTATTCTCTGGGCATGACTGAGCATACTGTGGGCACAGATAATATTATTGCCATGGCAAATCTGGCTATGGTGTGCGGACACGTAGGAAGAGAATTTTCAGGCCTATATCCGATGCGCGGCCAGAATAACGTGCAGGGCGCCTGTGATATGGGAGCGCTTCCCAACGTGTATTCCGGATATCAGCCGGTTACTGATGAGGCAATACGTAAAAAATTTGCCGATGCCTGGAGGGTAAATTTGCCAGCGGTTAAAGGCCTCACTCTTACGGATATGATCTATAAGGCAATTGAGGGGCCTTTAAAATGCTTCTACATCATCGGTGAAGACCAGGTGCGCACTGATCCCAATACCCATTGGATAGAACAGGCCTTGGATAGTTTAGAGTTCTTAGTGATTCAGGAGATTTTTTTAAGCGAGACCGCCAAAAAAGCAGATGTAATTTTACCCGGAGCATCTTTTGCTGAGAAAGACGGCACCTTTACCTGCGCTGAGCGCCGGTTCCAAAGAGTGAGAAAGGCGATAGAACCCATATCCGGTAAGACAGACGGTGAAATCATCTGTGAAATTGCTCAGAGATTAGGTTATACTATGGAATCTGATCCGGAAAAGGTTTGTGATGAAATGGCAAGTTTAACTCCTCTGTATACAGGTGTAAGTTTTGAAAGATTAGAAGACAATGGCCTGCAATGGCCGGTACCTGAAAAGAATCATCCCGGAACGCCGGTTGTGCATTTAGGTAAATTTATTAGAGGGCTGGGTAAATTCATACCGGTTAGACATAAGCCGCCTGCCGAGGTTACGGATAAGGAGTACCCTTTTATTTTAAGCACAGGCAGGATGCTCTTTCATTACAATACAGGTACAATGACTACCAGGGTAGCCAATATATTAAGGGAATACCCGCGTAACTTTGTCCAGATAAATCCTGCTGATGCCCAACGCTTGGGGATAAAAAAACAGGAGAGGGTAATGGTAAGGACGCGCCGGGGAGAATTGAAAGTTGCCGCGCAAATTACAGATAAGATTAAGCCTGGTGTCTTATGGATGCCTTTTCATTTTAGCGATGAACCGACTAATGTTTTGACTAATAATGCATTTGACCCTGTATGCAGGACAGGAGAGTATAAGGCCTGCGCTGCGAAAATAGAGAAAATTTAGATTAATAAAATGCAAAGATTATTTATAACCAGTGAAAATTTAAAAATCTTAGTCGCGAACTTAAAAAAGAGTTGCGATGAATTTATTGCGCCTAAAAAAGAGCACCTGGATGACATTGTCTTTGCTGATACAAAGAACGATCATGCTGAACTCCTAAACTACGAAGGCAATTCAGTAATATCACCAAGGGCATTTTTGTTGCCGCAAACCGAAGAGCTTTTTGAAATAAAATCTGTAAAGAATGCTAGTTTTTCTCCGATCGAAGATAAAAAGAAGCGCATATTCTATGGTCTGCGGCCGTGCGATATAAAGGCATTGACACTGATGCGCAGTTTTTTTAGCGGCGACTTCATCGATCTGCCTTATCAAGAAAAATATGAGCGTTCCACTTTTATCGCCCTTGCCTGTAATAGGCTATGTTGCGATGAGGCGTTTTGCTGCGAGATGGATGCAGGGCCTGTAGCAAAAGAGGGTTACGCTCTACAGCTCGTTGCGATAGCCAAAGGATATCTTGTGGATGTGGGTGCAAAGGAAGGCCGCCAGATAGTGAGGGAGAACAAAAAATTATTTACAAAGGCAAAGGCAGCAGATGCAAAAGAGGCCGCGGTAACGTTAAGGGGTATGACAAAAGGACGCAAAAGGATAGATTATAAAAAACTTGCCAAGATAATGAAAGAGGACAAACTCAAACCGTCGGTCTGGGACGATATAGGCCTGCGTTGTGTGGTCTGTTCCGGATGCATAACCTTATGCCCTACGTGTAGCTGTTTCGGTATTGCAGATAGATTAGATGGCGATAGCGGCACGCGCTTTAGATATTGCGACGGTTGTCCGTATGCTGGTTTCACCAGGATGGCAGGAGAAAATACGCCTTTTCCTCTACACAAAGATCGTATACGCAGATTCTTCGAGCATAAGCTGAATATAGACGTAGAGCGATATGGAACTCCCAGTTGCGTTGGTTGTGCAAGGTGTATCCAGACCTGCCCCGGTAATATAAGCATACGTAAGTTTATTGATACAGTATGAAAAACGAATACTTACCGATAAAAGCCGTAATTGAGAAAGTTATTGTTGAGAGCCCGGATGCCAAGACTTTCATCTTGAGGCCTATAGATAAGACTAATCATATGCTCAAACATAAACCCGGCCAATTTGTGATGCTTTCTTTAGCCGGCTACGGTGAGGCGCCATTTACCTATGCATCTTCTCCTATAAAAGATGGAGTATTTCAGATTTCAGTAAGAAGGGTAGGAATCCTTACCCATGCTTTGCATCAGTTAAAAGAAAAAGATATTGTGGGAGTACGGGGCCCGTACGGGAATACATTTCCTTTGGCTAAGATAAAGAATAAAGATATCCTTTTTATTGCTGGCGGATGCGGAATGGCGCCGCTGCGCCCGCTTATTCAATACGTCTTTAAAAACAGAAAAGACTATGGCCGGATAGAGATTATTTATGGTTGTCGCAGCCCAAAAGATATATTCTATAAAGAGGAAATAAAATCTTGGGCCAATAACCCAAACAGTAGCGTTCACCTCACTGTGGATGAGCCTGATCAGGCCTGGGGAGGAACTTGCGGAGTAGTCTGTATCTTATTGCCCAAAATTAAAGTAAACCCCAAGACTTCCTTAGTTTTCCTGTGCGGCCCAGGGGTAATGATCAAGTTTGCAATTAAAGATATTTTAAAATTAGGATTTAAAGAAAACAATATTTATGCATCCTTAGAGCGGTATATGAAATGCGGCATAGGTAAATGCGGCCATTGTTATATAAAAGGAAAATATGTTTGCCTGGATGGCCCAAATTTCTCCTATGCTCAAATGAAAGAATTAGGGATAGATTCATGAGAATAATTACAGTATCAGGAGCACATAGCGGTGTCGGTAAAACGACTGTAGCAGAGGCGTTACTTAAAAAACTAAAAGGGTGGTCTTGTCTTAAGGTAACTGTTAGGCATAATGGTGGTTTTTGTCCTACAGGCAGAGACTGTGGGGTTTGTGATACGCTAAGCTCCAAGTTTTGCATCGTGAGCGATGAAAATATAATAGAAGAGAAAGATAAGGATACGCAGCGGTTTAAAGCATCAGGGGCTAAAAAAGTGCTTTGGCTGAAAGCTAAACCCGAAGGGCTAAAACAGGGGCTTAAGAAAGCCATAGCTAAATTTAAAGGCGCAAAAGGCCTTATTATCGAAGGCAATAGTGCCCTTAGGTATATCGAGCCGGATTTAGCAATTTTCCTAAAGAGAAAAAATTCGCTTTTAAAAGATTCTGCGTGGCCCGCAATTAAAAAAGCGGATTTAGTGCTGACTTTATGATATAATAATATTTGTTCTCCGAGCCTTTGCACCTAAATCATGGTTAAGATATGGGGCAGGGGCCGATTCGGGCAGGGAAAGAAATGAACCTGCCTCCTCGTGCTTGGAAAGGAGAAATGCCAATTCTTTAAAACACGAGGAATTGGCTTTAGTTTTTTAGAGACAATGGAAGAGCTAACCGACAAATTTAACCGCCGAATAGATTATTTGAGGGTGTCTGTTACGGACAGATGCAATTTAAGGTGCGTCTACTGTATGCCGCAATGCGGCGTCTCACAGAAAGCGCCCGGCGAGATTCTGGCCTTTGAGGAAATCTCCCGCATCGTAAAGCTAGCCATAGGCATGGGAATAGATAAGATTAAAGTCACCGGCGGTGAACCTTTGGTCAGAAAGGGCTTACCCCGGCTTTTGCATTTGATTTCTTCACTCGCGGGCTTAAAAGACCTGTCACTAACTACAAATGGAATGCTGCTGGCCAGATACAGCAAAGAGCTGAAAGCAGCAGGATTAAAGAAACTGAATATCAGTATTGATACTTTAGATAGTCAAAAATTTGCACATATAGCCAGATTTGGCAAACTGGATAATGTCTTGGCAGGCATAGATGCTGCCGGCAAAGAAAAATTCTTGATTAAATTAAACGTGGTGATGATGAAAGGACTAAATGATGACGAGATTTTAGACTTTGTCCGCTTTGCCCAAGACAGACAAATTATCGTTAGATTCATTGAATTAATGCCCATGGCCGGAAATAGTATTTTAAGTGAGGATTTATATATGTCCGGTGAAGAGATTAAACAAAGATTAACTGCCTTAGGAAATCTCAAGAGGCTCTACGCAAAATTTGGCCATGGCCCGGCGCAATATTATAAAATAGAGGGCACTCAAGCCATCATCGGTTTGATCAGCCCGATGAGCTGTAAGTTCTGTTTTAGTTGCAATCGCTTAAGATTAACTGCAGATGGCATGCTTAAACCTTGTTTAGTTAGTGAGCAAGGCTTGGATTTGAAAAGGCCTTTGCGCTTTGGTGAAGAAGAAGAAGTAGCGCAGTTAATCCAGCAGGCCGTATTTCTTAAGCCGCAAGGCCACCACTTAGATTTTAATTCTCAAAGGCAATATCTGATGTCTGAGATCGGAGGTTGATGGTTATGGTCTGGATAAATTTATTTTTCACTTTTTTCAGGATAGGGCTATTTGCTATTGGCGGCGCATATTCTTTCTTGCCGCTGATTGAGAGAGAGGTTGTCCAGAGGTATCAATGGTTAAGCAAAGAGGAGTTTCTGGATGTTTTAGGCGTAACGCAGGTTTTTCCCGGAGCCATTTCCATTAAATACGCTACCTATGCCGGCTATAAAATGGGTGGGGTGCTGGGAGTGATTATGGCGAATTTAGGCAATATTTTAGCTCCCACACTAATGATCATCTTTGCCTCAAGTTTATATGCAAGATATAAGGATTCCCTTGCATTTAAAGGCGCCCTTGAGGCAGTGCGGCTTTGCGTCTTTGCGCTGATAATTGCCGTAGCCTTTCAGGCGCTG
>MHGW01000010.1:0-4385 GCA_001805765.1 Omnitrophica WOR_2 bacterium RIFCSPLOWO2_01_FULL_41_12
AGGTTTTGCGCCTAAGAAAGAAAAATGGGCAATCTTTTCCTGCCCTTCTACAGACTCAAGGAGAAAGGCATAGTCATCTTTTGCTATCTTTAAAAATGCAGAAACCGGCGTATCTAAATCCGCATTAATTTCTTTATACACTGGTATAACATTGCCTTTTTTAGACAGTTTTAAAAATTCTTTTAATGTAGGGTAATACATTATAATATCTTCCTAAAAAAACACGACTTATTTCCAGTGTGACAGGCCACTCCTACTTGTCTTACCTTTATCAGTAAAGCATCCATATCGCAGTCATAGGCAATACTTTTTACAAACTGAAAGTTTCCCGAAGTTTTGCCCTTAACCCAGTATTCCTTTCTGGAACGCGACCAAAAACAGGTCTTTCCTAAACTTAATGTCTGCCTCAATGATTCTTTATTCATATAAGCCAGCATTAAAACCGCGCCGGTCTTATAATCCTGTATTATTGCCGGAATTAAACCTTTTCGGTCAAATTTCAAACTTTTTAAATTGAACTTTATTTTTTTCATAATCTTACTGATACCCCTTTTTCTTTTAAATATTCCTTTACCTGCCTTACAGTATACTCTCCATAGTGAAAAATAGAAGCAGCCAGGCCGGCAGTGGCGCCTGTCTCAGTAAATACCTGATAAAAATGCTCTAATTTTCCTGCTCCGCCTGAAGCAATCACCGGAATGTTTACTGCCTCAGCCACAGACCGGGTTAAAGCCAAATCAAAACCATCTTTTGTTCCGTCATAATCCATACTGGTAAGGAGTATCTCGCCTGCCCCTAATTGCGCTGCCCTCCTCGCCCATTCTATTGCCTCTAATTCTGTGGGCGTACGGCCGCCATTTATATAAACCTGCCATTTGCTATTTAGCATTTGCAATTTTGCATCTATAGCCACCACAATACATTGACTCCCGAATTTACGGGAAGCATCAGCAATTAAATCCGGGCATTTTACCCCTGCCGTATTTATAGATATTTTGTCTGCTCCGGCATTCAAAAGGTCTCTGATATCATCCATATCCCTGATGCCACCGCCTACGGTAAATGGCATAAATATATTCTGGGCAATTTTTTCTACTAGGTCAATCAGGGTCTTTCTTTTTTCAAAACTGGCAGTGATATCTAAGAAAACAAGTTCGTCTGCCTGTTGCTGGTCATAGGCCTTGGCTACTTCTACGGGGTTTCCTGCGTCGCGTAGGCTTAAAAATTTTACCCCCTTTACCACACGGTTGTCTTTGATGTCTAAACAGGGAATAATACGCTTAGTGAACATTTATTTTATTTTCTTATACAAATATTCTTTTAACAAGGCCCAGGTCTGTTTTCCCGCTTTTCCGTCAACGGAAAGGTTATTTGCCCGCTGAAAAGCCCTGATCGCTTCTTTGGTCTGCCTGCCCATCCTGCCATCAATGATTCCGGGATGGTAACCGGCATTTTGTAGAGCAACCTGAATCTGCCTGACATTAGGCCGGGATTTCACTTCTGCGATAACTTTCTTTTTGCTGGCTGCCTTTGACTCTCTTGCTTCTGTAGTTTGAGTCAATGCCTCCCTTAAACCGATAATTTCTTGGTCCTTACCTTGAATCTGCGCCTCTAAAACAGAAATCTGATTTCTTAACCCCTGAATCTGCAGGTCTTTTTGTCTGCCAAATGAAGCGCAACCCATTAAATTAAAAATGCAAAATGTAAATATGAAAACCACAATCAAAAATCTAAAATTTTTATACATCATCCCTCCTTTAATGAGCACATAACTTACGAACACGAAGTGCGAGTAAGTTATAAGTGCGAATTAAGATATTTTTATGGCCTGGGTTAAGGTAAATCTACCTTCATATAAAGCCTTGCCCACAATTACGCCGATCAACCCCTGCTTCTCTAAGAGCTTAAGTTTAAATATATCTTCCAGGGAAGAAATCCCCCCTGAGGCAATCAGCTTTAAAGGCACTTCCTTTAATAAGCTCTTGATGGCCTTGATATTCGGCCCGGACAATGTTCCGTCTTTTAAAGTATCCGTATAAATCAGTTGTTTAAAACCCAGGTCCTTTAATCTGCGGGCAAATGCTATTAGGCCTGTCTTCTTTAAGCTCTTCTGCCAGCCTTTAACCAATATCGTATCCGCAGAGGCGTCTAAACTTACAATAATCTTCTGCTTAAATTTCTTAAAAGCGTTTTTTAAGAAATTTTCATCTTCTACTGCCCGGGTGCCCAGAACCACGCGGCTAATACCGTAATCCAGTAATTTTTTTATCATTTCCGTATTTCTTATGCCGCCGCCGAATTCTACCGGCACATCGATATTTTGGGCAATTTCTTTTGCCAGATCTAAATTCTTAGGAACACCGGAATAAGCGCCATCCAAATCAACTATATGGATTAATTTTGCGCCTTGGCGCACCCAGTGCCTGGCTGTTTTAAGGGGGTTGCGCGAATATATCTTTTTATCACGCTTACCCTGCACCAGCCTGACCACGCATCCGTCTTTTAAATCAATCGCTGGGATAATTAACATTTTGCATTATAAATTGACAAAATTTTCTAACATTCGCAGCCCGATGGACTGGCTTTTTTCCGGATGAAACTGCGCGCCATAAATATTATCCTGCCAGATAATACTGGAAAAATTAATTCCGTAATCTGTAGTTGCAGCTATAACATTCTCATCCTCTGGCGCTGGATAAAATGAATGACAGAAATATACATAGGAATTATCTGGGATGTCTTTTAACAAAGGACAAACATTTTGGATTTTGGATTTTGGATTTTGGATTTTTATCTGGTTCCAGCCTATCTGCGGCACCTTAATCTCGCACCTGTCTGGGAAACGCAAAACCTTACCCTTTAATATCCCTAAACCTTGGGCACCAGGTGCTTCCTGGCTTTCGGTAAATAAAAGCTGCATCCCTAAACAAATCCCCAAAAATACTTTTTTATTTTCAATATGTTCCTTTATGGCAGAAATCAAATCCTGCTTTTTTAATGCTAACATAGCGTCATCAAAAGCCCCTACGCCCGGCAAGACCGCCTTGTCGCAATTTTTTAGGTCTTTAGGGTTATTGATCACCAGGACCTTTGCGCCATATAACTCCAGGGCTTTACGCACACTGTGGATATTACCCATGCCGTAGTCAATAATAGCAATCATCTTAATCAATCACGCCTTTAGTTGAGGGGATCCCTTTTCTCCGGGGGTCAATCTGAGTTGCTTGGTCTAAGGCCTTACCCAATGCCTTAAAGACAGGCTCTAAGTTAGTATGTAAATCGATATTGGAACTTTTCAGGTCTATACATAAGTTCATTCCAATCCTATTTGCTAAGGCTTCAAAGAAATGATTAGCGTGGCTTAAATAATAGCCTTTTTCTGCTTTTGGTTGAGCGGGAGTAATTATTCCCCGAAAAAACGACCTGCCACATATATCAACCGTAACGCTAGCTATGACATCTTCCATAGGCCATGTTGCCGAACCCACCCGCTTAATTCCCTTTTTGTCTCCCAAGGCCTTTTTAAAGGCTTCACCTAATACTATACCTATATCTTCATTGGTATGATGTATATCTACCTTTAAATCCCCTTTTGCCTGTATCTCTAAATCAAACAGGCCGTGAAAGGCAAACAGCTCCAGCATATGGTCTAAAATCCCGATACCGGTATTTATTTTTGCTTTACCGCTGCCGTCAATATTCAATTTTACAGAGATATCGGTCTCTTTGGTTTTTCTTTTTACTATGGCTTTTCTCATTTTAAATAAACCTCGCCTTCACCGAATCCAAGTGCTTAGTGAGGCCTTCAATACTAGCAATATTCTCTAATGGCTCCTTGATTTTCTCCAGGGCTTTCTTAGTGTAACTAATCACGTGGTTGCTTTTTACAAAATCAAATACCGATAACCCGGAAAAAAATCTGGCTGTCCCGCAAGTAGGCAAGACATGGCTGGGGCCCGCCACATAATCTCCCACCGCAGTAGGACTGTAAGGGCCTAAAAATATTGCCCCGGCATTTTTTATGCCTCGCATCAGCCGCCGGGGATTTTTTACCATAATCTCCAGATGTTCAGGCGCAATTCTATTGGTAATCTCAATGGCCTGCTCTAATTTCTTAATCAAAATAATAAAGCCATGGATATCGCTGCTTTGCTGCCTGATTTCCTGGGCTAAACTTTTGGAATTGGTGATTAATATGGCTAATCCTTGCCTGTGTTCTGCCTGTGCCTTAAGGTCAGCAATAATAAATTTGGGGTCGCTATAGCGATTAGCAACGATCACCAGTTCTGTGGGCCCGGCAATCATATCTATGCCGACAAAACCAAAGACCTGCCGCTTTGCCTCGCTGACATAAACATTACCCGGCCCGACAATTTTATCCACCC
>MHGW01000010.1:4452-10985 GCA_001805765.1 Omnitrophica WOR_2 bacterium RIFCSPLOWO2_01_FULL_41_12
ATCCACTTTTAATAAATCCGCCACCGCCAAAATATGAGGATTAATATGGCCGGATTTATCCGGGGGTGAGATTAAAATTATCTTTTTTACGCCGGCTAATTTTGCCGGAAGCACGGTCATATACACACAGGAAGCCAAAGGCGCTGTGCCTGCCGGTATATATACGCCTACCTTCTCTAGCGGCGTAAAGTTCTCGCCTAAAACTAGCCCGTCAGAATCCTTAATCTTCCAGGATTTTCTTAAGGTCTTGCGATGGAACCGGTTGATATTGTCAATGATAATCTTTAAGTTAGCCACGAAATTCGGGCCGATATTCTGATAGGCACCGCTGATCTCAATCTGGGAAACCTTAAATTGCCGGGGGGATAATTTTACCCCGTCAAATTTTTTAGTATATTTTACCAGCGCCTCATCGCCGAACAAACGCACATCTTCTATAATAGCGCGCACTCTTTCTTCTAAGCGCTTAGACTTATTAAACTGGCGGTTATAAATTTTTTCTAACTTTTTGCTGTTAAAACGTATTATCTTCATAATCTTAAAGACCTTTATTCTGAATTATATTTTGTAATTCTTGAAATGCTTTTTCAAAATTCTCGGGGTTATTTCCTCCGGCTTGTGCGAAATCCGGCCTTCCGCCGCCGCTGCCGCCGATAATTTTGGCTACGGCTGAAATCAGCTCTTGGCTAGAAAATCCTTTCCGGCATAAATCTTCGGTTACACCCATCACCAAAAGGGCTTTTTCCTGGTTAGCCGCCCCTAAGGCAATAATTGTATTGCTGACCTTACCTTTAATCAAATCCACAGTTTTTCTTAACGTATCCATCTCTACATTTTCCATCTTTTGCGTAATCACTTTGATACCGTTTATTTCTGCGGCATTCTGAATCAGGGAATCTAAAGATTCCTTAATTGTATCCGCCCTCTGCAGGTTCAATTGCTTTTCTAATTCCTTTATACGGGTTGACTTCTTGCTTAACTCCTGCTCAAAACCGTATTTCTCTTCCTTGATTAACTTATAAGCAAAATGTCCGGTTACTGCCTCTATCCTTCTTATTCCGGAAGCCACAGAACCTTCAGTAGTTATTTTAAAGTAGCCGATTGCGCCGGTACTGCTTAAATGTGTTCCGCCACAAACCTCTTTGGAAACATCATCTATGGTAACTACACGCACCTTGCCCTCGTATTTCTCTGCGAAGAATGCCAGTGCCCCTTTCTTCTTCGCCTCTGATAAAGTTATTACCTTGGTATTCAGTTGATAATTATTTATGACAGCGCTATTCACCATTTCTTCTATTCTTTGCAGTTGGCCTTTGTCTATATCCTTAAAATGGGTAAAATCAAAACGTAACCTTTCCTCAGCCACCAGAGAACCTTGCTGTTGCACATGCGCTCCTAATACCTTTCTTAAAGCCGCCTGTAAAAGATGGGAGGCAGTATGATTTCTGGCTAAAGAAAGCCTTCTGCTGACATCTATATTGGCAGAGACAAAATCACCGACTTTCAAACTTCCTGCTTTAACCATGCCGATATGCAAGATAACCTTATTGTTCTTGCGGGTATCAGAAACTACAAATAAATTTTTTCCTTTTTTTAACTCACCTCTATCACCTACCTGGCCTCCGGATTCAGGATAAAAAGGCGTCTTATCCAGGATTAACTGGCCTTCTTCTCCTTTAATTATTTTTTTCACCTGTTTTTCGTCTCTTACGATGCGTAATATCTTGCTTACAGAAGTATAATCTTGATAACCTAAAAATTTAGTTTCTTTTATGCCTAAATATAAATCCCCCAGCGCAAAAACTTCGCCCTTCATTTTACTTTTGAGTTTTGAACGCGTTTTCTGTTGTGCCAATTCACTGTTAAAAGTTTGCGCCGAAAACTGGATGGCGTTTTTTTTCAACCAACCTAAAGTGAGCTCTAATGGTATACCATAGGTATCGTAAAGTTGAAAGGCAATTCTTCCCGCCTCTTGCGGGTCTTCTTTCTTTAAAAGGCCGGAAAACTTTTCTGCAAATAACTTATCGCTGGAATTAAAAGTAGAAATAAAATTCTCCTCCTCTGCCAGAATAATTTCCGCGATATTCTCTCTTCGCTGTGGCAGTTGCGGATAAGGAACCTGCATAACCTGGCTAACCTCGGGAACTAATTTATACAAATAAGGCTTCTTTATTCCTAGCGCCCACAAATGCATCCTGCTTTTACGGATTAATTTTCTCACTACATAACCCCGGCCTTCATTTGCCGGTAAAACCCCGTCATAAATGGCAAAGACTATAGCGCGAATGTGATCAGCAACAGTATAGACCAATTCCAAACGCGGCGATTTATTTACTTCTGAAATAATTTCTTTTATTATCGGCGCAAATAAATCTGTCTCAAAATTACTATACACACCCTGCATTACTGCTGTCAATCTCTCTAAACCCATACCCGTATCTATATTTTTCTTAGGCAGGGGCTCTAATCTTGCCCCCTCTTTTCGGTTAAATTGAGTAAAGACCAGATTCCAGATTTCAACTTGGCCTTTTTTATGGTTAAAAAATATTTCCGAACAGGGGCCGCAAGGCCCGTTTGGGCCTTTTTCCCGTGCCTCGGCCGGCCAGAAATTTTCCTTATCCCCTAATTTTAAGATTCTATTTTCCGGGATTTTTATTTTATCCTTCCATATCTTATAGGCCTCTAAGTCATCTTTATATACGGAGACGGAAAGTTTTTCTTTTTTAATTTTTAAATCTTTAGTTAAAAATTCCCAGGCCCAAACAATAGCTTCCTCTTTAAAATAATCTCCGAAGGAAAAATTTCCCAGCATCTCAAAGAAAGTGTGGTGGCTGGGGGTCTTGCCGACCTTGTCTAAATCATCAGTGCGCAGGCACCGCTGGCTAGTTGCAGCGCGCCTTGAACCGGAAGAAAAACCTAAGAATTCTTTTTTAAACTGATTCATTCCCGCAGGCGTAAACAATACTGTGGGGTCTTCCTTAGGCACTAAAGAATCGCTTTCTATAACCCTATGGCCTTTGTTTTTAAAAAAATCCAGAAATTTTTCCCTTAAGATATCTGCGCGCATCAATAGAGCTTATATTTTGATTTGATTTATGGCATCGGTTATTACTTGCGGAGAGAAACCGCGGCGTAAAAGGTATGCAAAAAGCCGTCTTTTTAGTTTTTGGGGCTCAAGCCTTTTTAACCTACCCACTCTCTCTCGGACAATTTTGCTGACTATCTCTTCTTCGCAATAATTTTTCTTGGTTTCTTCAATCTGGCTGTCTATCAGTTCACTGATAATACCTTTTATTTTTAGTTCCTGCCTTAGCCTTCTAAAGCCTAAAGGTTTTTTTAGGCGCGATTCAATCCAGACCTGGGTAAAATACGCGTCATCTATAAATTTTTTCTCTTTTAGAAATGCGACGGTCTCTTTTATTATCTCAGGAGCAAATTTTTTCTTTTCCAGGCGCGCAAAGATTTCTTTTTCGCTGCGCGGCCTGAATTTCAGCAGTAAAAAGGCGTAATTCCTGGCCTTCTGTAAATCATCTTGCATTTATTGGTTTTTCAGCAAAAAATATCCGCGCGATGTCTTTATCAGGGCATCGCCTTTTAAATCCTTAATTATTTTTTTGTAATCAGAGGTACTTTGTGCTGGCTGTTTATTTATTTCTAAGATAATATCGCCGGGAATTAAACCTGCCTCATCGCTTAAGCTATTCGGCGCAACATCAATTACCACTACCCCTTTTTTCTCTTCAATCCTGAAACGCCGGGCAATATCAGAATCTAAATCCTGCACCTCTAATCCGCGCCATGCCCCGCTTACTCCCTGAGCCGCCTCTTCGATTTCCTGCGGCCTTTCACCGATTTCTACTTCCAGGGTTAACTCTTTTTTCTCGCGGATGATGTTTACTTTTACTTTACGGCCTACTTCAATTTTAGCCACCGAACTCAATAATTCCCTGACATTATTAACGGACTTATTATCAAATTGCTTAATTACATCGCTTTCTTTTATCCCTGCCTTTTGCGCCGGGCTATTTTCTAAAATCTTGGAAACCAACACGCCGTTTTGATCTAAGAGCCCAAAATATTTTACTAAATCCTCATTTAAATCCTGCACGGTAACACCCAGCCAGCCATAAAGTATTTTTTTGCCTTCAATCAGCCGGGAAATAATCCTCTTGGCACTATTAACGGGAATGGCAAAACCCACGCCCTGATAACCGCCGCTGGTAGAGAATATCGCCACATTGATACCCACTATCTCGCCTTTAAGGTTAACCAAAGGCCCGCCGGAATTTCCCGGGTTAATCGCCGCATCAGTCTGAATAAGGTCATTATAATCCCGCTCGCGGGAAACTGTCCTGCCCAGGGAACGATGTAGTGCGCTAATCACGCCTGCGGTTACCGTGGGCTCTGGGTTTTGCAAGGCAAAACCAAAGGGATTTCCGATGGCCACGACCCACTGGCCGATCTTTAAATTATCGGAATCACCCAAATTGGCCAACGGAAGATTACGCGCATTTATCTTGATAATGGCTAAGTCTGAACGGGAATCTTCGCCTTTTATCTCTCCCTTAAACTCCCTGCCGTCAGATAAAGTTACGGTGATTTTATCCGCGTCGCTGACTACATGCTCATTGGTTAAAATATAACCTTCGGCATTAATAATTACGCCTGAGCCCAATCCCGTCTGCTTATATTCTTGATCAGGCATTTGGCTAAAGAAGTCATTGAAGAACCGGTGAAAAGACTCGTCTTCCCCGAACGGCGATTCTTGGCCAAAAGGTGAACCAAAATAAAATTGCCTTCCGCCTCTCATTTTAGCGGTATGTTCTGTGCTAATGGAGACTACTGCTTTACCGGTAGTGTTGGCGACATTAATTACTGCATCCTCCATCCTGAATCCTTCAAAAGATGGCGATGTATCTTGTCTTTCACCCTGGCTTTGCACTACGGGAGAAAAATCTAACCTGGCCGCCACCAGAAGGCCCACGATTAAACCTATAACCAACGCTAACCCGAAAAATATTATTTTTCTTTTCATCCCAGACTAATTTTTTTACGGACTTCTTTTTCTATATCGTCTTGAATTTTAGGTTTTTCTTTTAATAATTTTATGGCCTGGTCCCTGCCCTGGCCAAGTTTCTCATTTTGAAAAGACAACCAGGTCCCGGACTTTTCGATAATCTCTAAATTAATCGCGGCATCTATGATACTGGCAGCCTTGGCAATGCCTTCAGCGTGCAATATCTCAAATTCTGCCTCGCGAAACGGCGGGGCAATTTTATTCTTCACTACCCGCGCCCTTACCCTTCCGCCGATAACCAGATCACCGGATTTTAGGGAAACGATTCTTCTTAAATCCAGCCTTACTGAAGAATAAAATTTCAAAGCCCGGCCGCCGGTAGTGGTTTCAGGCGAACCAAACATTACCCCGATTTTTTCTCTGAGCTGATTGATAAAAATCACGCAGGTGCGCGACTTGCTTATAGCGGCAGTGAGTTTACGCAACGCCTGCGACATCAGCCGTGCCTGTAAACCCATATGCGCATCCCCCATCTCGCCTTCTATTTCTGCGCGCGGAGTAAGCGCGGCTACAGAATCAATCACAATTAAATCTACGGCATTTGAACGCACCAGTGTCTCAGTAATCTCCAATGCCTGCTCACCGGTATCCGGCTGAGAGATAAATAAATCATCGAGGTTGACTCCGATAATTTTAGCATAGGTGGAATCAAAGGCGTGTTCCGCGTCAATAAAAGCAGCCACCCCGCCTTTTTTCTGAATCTCCTTGATCACGCTTAAGGTAAGCGTGGTTTTACCAGATGCCTCAGGCCCGAATATTTCAATCACCCTGCCCCGCGGCAGGCCTCCAATACCTAAGGCTACATCCAAAGTAAGCGCGCCCGTAGGAATTGCCTCTACATCCGCCTTAATCTGACCGCCCAACTTCATAATGGAACCTTTGCCAAACTGTTTTTCTATCTGAGCAAGCGCCAGTTCCAAGGCCTTCTGGCGTTCAGAAATATCGTGCGCGCCTTCCTTCACGCTCGTCTTTTTTTCCAAAACCATGATACCCTCCTTCATACTAATGAACACCGGTCCATCTAATAGGACCGGGTGTTTTTAATTTTAGACCATAATTATATCTTAGTAATATTTATCTGTCAAACAAAAAATCCCTCCTTTCTACTTTAATAGACGTAAAAGTAGGAGTAATCTAACAGGAAAATTTTAATTATAATCAAATACCGCTTTCTCTCATTATTTATTGACAAACGTGAAAGGAGGTGGTATAAAATTAAGAGTTATGCCGAATGTGGCTACTCAAGCAGCTATAATTTATAAATTAAAAAAGAGGCAGAAAGAGCGCAAAAGTCAATCTTACCTTAGGAAGGGGGTAAATACAAAATGAGAAAAGGTTTTACGCTCGTAGAAATTATGATCGTCGTAGCCATCATTGCCTTATTGGCAGCAATCGCTATACCTAATTTGTTAAGTGCGAGAAGAACGGCTAATACTGCAGCAGCAAAATCTACTCT
>MHGW01000011.1:0-4053 GCA_001805765.1 Omnitrophica WOR_2 bacterium RIFCSPLOWO2_01_FULL_41_12
TATCCTGCATTTGCTCAATCTGAGGCTTGAGCACTTCAATAAACCTGCCGCATTTGGTGCAAATAAGATGGTCGTGATGTTCGTGGCCGTATTTATGCTCAAACCTTAATACTCCATCGCCAAAATCCAGTTCCTGACAAAGCCCGGATTCAGACAGAAGCCGCATCGTCCTATATACCGTAGTGTAGCCAATATTTCGGTCTTTTTTTCTTACCAGTTTATATAATTCATCGCAGGAGACATGCCTTTCCGTAGAAAGGAAAATATCCAAAATCTTCTCCCTTTGGAAGGTATGCCTTAAACTCTTTGCGGCGATAAAGTTTCGGAATATTTCAGATTCTTTTTTCATGGGTAACCTTGGCCTTTTATCCTACTGAAAATTATTTTCAATTATATGCTAAAAAAAAATTTTGTCAAGAACTTTTTTTAACCCGCTAATAATAATTTGGCTAAGGCCATAAAAGCGATACCAAAGAAAAAGGCAAAAAATGCAAGGCCGGAGCGCCTCTGATCGCTTTCTTTGTGTATCTGAGGGATGAGGTCAGAGGCAGCAATATAAATAAAGCCTCCGGCGGTCAAAGGCAGGATAAAATTAGAAAAAGCCATGGTGATATCAGATATAAAATATCCGGCTATTGCCCCCAGCATAGCCAAGGAAGCACAGATAAAATTATAGAATAGGGCCTTCTGTTTGCTAAATCCACCGTAAACCAACACGCCGAAATCCCCTAGTTCCTGCGGTATCTCATGGAAGATTACTGCTAAAGTAGTGGCGACACCTAGCTTTATAGAAACGATGTAACTGACAGCGATCACCATGCCATCGATAAAATTATGCAGTCCATCTCCAATGAGATTTAAATAGGTAAAGGCGTGGACATCACAAATACCATTATGACAGTGGCGCCAATAAAAAAATCTCTCTAAAGAGAAAAATAAAACTATGCCTAAAATAAGATAATAAAATACTAAGGTGCTTTCTGTTTTCTCCAAGGCCTCTGGCAAGATATGTAAAAATGCGGTGGCGATTAATGCGCCGGCAGAGAAACCGATCAGGCAAAATAAGATCCTCTGTAATAATTTTTCTTTTATGGTTAAGGTCAATATACCAATCAGTGAAATTACTGCAACCAGGAATGTGCTGAGAAGAATTAAGGACAGAACCATGGGAGGAATTGGTTTTAAGCGCTTACTTTGTAGACTTTATCGTGAGGATGGACCTTCTGGGAAACTCTTATACCGATTACGTCTCCGCTCTTCGCCTCAGGGACAGATGCGTGCTCAATCTGCATGGAATCAATACTCTGGGTAAAATCTGAAGAATGGCCTTTGATATGAATGCTTTCACCCACTTTCAGAGCATCGCTCAGCTCAATTATTCCCACGCTGATATGGCTATAATAATGCGTAATCTTGCCTATCTCTTTCTCTTCCATACGCACCTCCCCCTATGACAAAATTAATTATAATACGGGTTTTTAAAAAAAGCAACCAATATTTTAATTTATGGCTATCCCAAACAAGGCTTGACGCCTTTATTCGCCCTCTTAGAACGCCAGTTTAATTTTCCTCTACGTTTTCTTTTTCCCATTTAATGAGCACATATTAAATCCTTGACATCTCTGATGTCAAGGATAAGTTCGGCCATATAAGTTATGTCGCACTCCATGCTCCATAACTTATGGCCTCGCTTAATATTTATAAAACTTGGCGGGGGTGGCCTTGGAAATATAACGCGCTGCCTCAATAATACAGATACGCATCGCCTTTTCAATATCCACGGCTTGGCCCTTAACGTCGGTGACTGCTAAAACCTTAGACGTAGATGCATCTACAATACGGATACCCAAAAGTATCTGCGCCTTATTTACGTTGCTGCCTAATAATCCACCCAATAGGCCTCTACCTACTCCGCCGCCGCCGCCCACACCTGCCCTGCCGCCTGAAGCCTGAGGCTCAAATTCTGTAACTGCTAAACTAATGATTAAATCCGCAAGTGGCAATTCCTTTACCTCTACCACCAGAAAACGATTGCTTTCTATCAGTGCATTTATGAGCATCTGGCGCAGGCCCAAACCAATCTCGGCACCGGCCTTGGTGGTCTCAAAATCTACTATGGTAATCCTGGCCTTAGGGCCAACGTAAGCAGGAAGTACGGCCATCCCCGAAGGAGCCTCTACCTTACTGGAAGGCAGAACAATCTTTTTTAATGTGGTGCAGCCTGTCAAGAAAATAGTAACTAGTCCCGAAAGTAGTATCGCTACGAAGAGACTCATCGGGATCCCGAAGCGTCCCTTAAAAAGTAACTTCATTCGGGATAAACAGCAACTAGTAATTAGTAATCTTTTTTTAGTCATAATTCGTTCAGTAATTTTGTAATATTACTGATAATGCGGTAAGGTTTTTCTTTTTTAAGTTCCTGTTTTGTGCTTGAACCGGTAGTCACGGCAATGGTTTTTACTTTGGCCCGCTTTCCTGCTTGGAGATCAATAACCATATCGCCTACATAAAGGGTTTGCCAAGGGGCAAAAGAAAATCTGCGCATAATCTTATGTAAAATTTGCGGATGGGGTTTAATCCGCTTTAATTTATCCGCGCAGAGAACATAATCAAAATATTTATCTAATCTTAGATGACGGATTAAAATCCAGGAAAAACGCGTGGGCCGGTTACTGGCTACGGCAAGTTTATACCCTCTCTTTTTTAGTAAGGATAATATTATCCTGGCCTTAGGAAATAAACGCGCACCCTTAAGTAAAGCGGTCTTGTGGTGGCTACGATATAAAGCAATGGCCTTTTTTAAATCTTTTAATTTTATAAAAGGCCTTAAAAGATTCTCATCTCCCCATCCTACTGCCCGGCGAATAGCCAGGTTATCCTGCGGCGGTAGCCTTAGATTGTGCATCACATAATTAAAGCTTCGGTAAATTGCCGGATAGGCGTCTACTAAGGTGCCATCCAAATCAAAGATAATTAGTTTAAGGCCCTGCATAATAAATTAAGAAGGTAGGAAGGATGGCGCCAAACTAATTATCCCTCTGGCGGAATTTCTAAAGGCGCTTCTTCAGGATATGCCTCTGGAGCAGTTTCAGGCGTTGTTTCAAGGATAGACTCTGGCAAAGGAATCGGCTCAATTTCAGGTTTTTCTACACTTATGTTCTTAGCAATGTTCTTACCGTCTAAACTAACCGTATAATCAATAGTCAATGTATTGCTAGGTTTTATCTCTGATAAAGATGCGGCATTCTCATAGGCGGTATGCTCATCCGCACTAATGGCTATTTCTTTCTCCTGGTCAGTTTCATAATCCGGGGTCTTGATCAGGATTTCATTTTTCTGGGTATCTACTGAAACTACCTCACCCCACAGCCAGAGCAGCTCCGGCTCAGCTTGAAGGACTGCCTGTTGTTCTGGTTCTTCTAGGGCCTGCTCTTGGCTAAAAGTTGAATCTATGCTGACCAATATTAAAGAAACTATGATACCTAAAACTAAACCTATTTTTGATTTCATCTTGCACCTCCCAAAGTAGAAATAATTTAGCACAGATTAAAGGTTTTGTCAACCCCCGCACCTTCTCTAAATTCATCTAATCTAAAGTATCAAGATATTAATTTTAATACAAAGAAGGTGCGGGGGTCAACTATCTATAAAAAGGTAAGAATGTCAAGGCCAGCCAGACTATTCCAGTGGTCATCACTCCCACGCTCAGGCCTACCCAAAACCATCTAAAAAAGGTCATGCGGATATTCTTTTCTTTTTCTAAAATCCCTAAGGCAACAATATTTGCAGTAGAGCCTACTAAGGTAATATTGCCTCCTAAACAGCCGCCAAAAAGCAATGCCCACCAGAGCGGTTGTAAGTTAAGATTTAAACCCTGGAAACTCTGAATCACCGGGATAAAGGCAGCCACCAAGACCACATTATCCAAGATACTTGAGCCGACAGCGCTTACCCATAATACAAATGTGGTCAAAAGATACGGGTTATTTCCGGTTAAGCCAACTATTTTTGTGGCCAGGATATCTGTTGCCCCGGTATATTTCAGTGTCCCTG
>MHGW01000011.1:4173-16800 GCA_001805765.1 Omnitrophica WOR_2 bacterium RIFCSPLOWO2_01_FULL_41_12
TCAGCAGGATCGTATTTGCCTCTAATCCCCACAAAACATCCAAGCGGTGAGAAAAGGCTATGGATAAAAGCGTAAAAGAAAAAATAGAAAGAGCGATTCTGGTATATCTATCTGCAGGTACGGAAATCAACCGAATTAACATTTCGTTATAACCCAACTCCTTTATCTTGCGGTCTAATTCTTCAAATGCGCGCCTGTACCAAAATAAAACCAAAAATACCATCGCCAAAAGGCAGACTACTACCAGAGGGAATGCCTTGATAATAAAATCTTCAAAAGTCAGGCCGGATTTAGTGGCGATCAATATGCCGATGGGGTTGCCTAATACCGTGCCTGCCGAACCGATATTTGTGGCCAGGACTGAAATTATAATATAGGGAACGGGGTCAACTTCAAAATAATCGCAGATTTCTAACACCGCCGCAACGATAAATATTATGGAAGTTACCTCATCTACTGCGCAAGCCAAGAGCACAGAGATTACGGATACTGTAAAGACAAATTTCTTAGCCGTTAGGTTCTTTATGCGTAGGATTAAACTCACAATCCAGGCAAAGAACCCGGCGTCTTTAAGCAGGCCGATGATCACCATCATCCCCACTAAAAATAGAATAATTTCTAAAGAAGAGAATTTAATCAGGTTATCTAAATCTATGGTGCGGGTGGCCAATAAAACCGACACCCCCAGAAAAGCAAAACTTAAACGGAATTCCCAGAAAAATAATGTGCCCAATATAGAGGCGGAAAATATGGATATAGAAATTGCTTGGTAAGAGTTTAAGCCGATTGTCTTGCTTAAAAATCCTAATAATAAAGATAGGGAAACGAGGATAATAAACTTCTTGAGCATTTTTAATTCCTAAACATTGGTGAGCGCTTTTGCTTCCTTAGTCAGAGCCTTTAATACATCGCCGCGCGCAACAATACCCACTACTTTGCCGGATTTATCTAATACCGGCAGGCGCCTGGCCTTTTGAGTCAACATAATTCTGGCTACCTCGCAAAGAGCAGTATCTTCAGTGGTGGTGATGACGTTACGGCGCATCAGCTGGCTTACCTTTATCTTGCTTAACTGGGTAAATTTCGTCTTGGTGGCCTTGGGGTTTGCTTCGTAAATAAATCTTCCCACTTTTTCTATATAACTAGGCAGTATATACGATAGTATTTCCTTTTCCGTAAACATCCCTACCAGTTTATCCTGCTCATCAATAACAGGTAAACCGCTGATCTGCATTTTCTCTAATAAGCCTACGGCCTCTTGGCAGGTAGTTTCAGGCGTAATACTATTTATATCCTTAGTCATTATTTCTCTTACCTTCATTTGCCTCTCCTACAAAAAAGGGTTAATAAGGAGTACTTTCCTTATTAACCCTTATCCAAAATAACCTTTGGGTTATTCTTTTGCGATGGCCAAAGTAATTACGCCGGCTAAAATTAAAAATAAGCCCAGGCAACCTTTGACTACCAGTAAAAGATCACTCCACCAGGACACAATCGCTACCACACCCAAGACCAAAAATGCCAGGCCTAAAATAACCTTAAGTATGGTGGAAAATATCTTCTTTACGTCTGTCTTTGTTTCCTCTTGTTTCACTTCTTCTGCCATGCTTCACCTCCCTTAACTTGGTGTTGATTTCCATCTACGATGAATCCAGCCCCACTGCGCAGGATATTTACGGATATAGCGCTCAATGATACTGGTTAATCTCTGGATATTTATAATTACAGTTTCCTGATTGTCTTTGCCTGTTTCTAAGGCAAGAGGTGGCTCAAAAATAATCTTATGGGTATCGTTTTCTTGCCGCACAATAAAACAAGGCAGTATTTTTGCGCCGGTGCGTAAGGCTAAAACTACCGGACCGGTGGCTGTGGCAGCCTTACGGCCAAAAAAATCCACAAATACACCGCCGCTGCCAAAATTCTGGTCTAAAGGGATAAAAAGTAACTCCTTATTTTTTAAACTGCGCAAAGAATCCTCCACGCAGGCCCTCCTAGGCTGGCTGTATATTGTTTTGATATTCAGCTGTGCGCGTTTTTGCATAAATAATTTTTCCATCCGGCTGTCCCGCATGTGCCGGATTATACTTGCAGCCTGATATCCTTCCAGGCTCAGCCTTGCCAGCAGCAACGGAAAGTTGCCAAAATGTGCGCTCACCAAAATTACTCCCTTACCATCGGAAAAAGCAGAGTCTAAATTTTCTTTGCCCACGATCTGCGCGCGTTTTTTTAAAAGACTGGGTTTATCCATCAGAAAAAGAATCTCTACTCCTGCCTTAGCCATAAAGGTAAAACAGTCCTTGGCAATTCTTTCCCGTTCCAGCGGTGATTTTTCGCTGCCAAAGGCAATGTTTAAACTCTCCAAGGCTATTTTCCTTTGTTTACGCGCCACAATATAGCCGATATAGGCAATATTTCTGGCTAGGCCATAGAGGTATTTGCCCGGAGTTACCTTGATTATCAAAGAACAAAAATTGAATCCTAACCAGCCAAAGAAGCGGCTGATGGTCTTACGTATCTTCTTAAAATCCATTCCGTCCCTTTAACGAAGTAAAGCAATTATAACAAAAAAAAGAGAAATTGCAAGGAAAAAATAAGTGAGCGCACAACTTACGCAACGGTAGCGAACGTAAGTTTACCTCATCCGGTTTTTTAATCTTGACTGATTTTAAATCCAACATCCTTGCCTCCTTGTTGTTGACTTATTCTATCATATACCAATCCATAAATCAACTTGCACATCTGGCAGGTTCAATATATAATTTAAGTTATGGATACCGAATTAGACCTACACTACCGCCGAATCAGGAGAATATTAATACTGACCTTGGTCCTCAATTGGCTGGTAGCATTAGCCAAAATTTTGTATGGCCTATTTAGCCGCTGTGCCAGTATTACTGCGGACGGCTTCCATTCCTTATCTGACGGCGCTTCCAATATTATCGGTATAGTGGGTATAAATTTTGCCTGCCGGCCTAAAGATGCAGACCATCCTTATGGCCATAAAAAATACGAAACCTTCTTTTCCCTGGGTATCAGCGCATTGCTGTTTATTATTGCCTTTAACCTGTTTCAAGAGGGGATAAAACGCCTGTATTACCCGATTATTCCGCAAATTGATATGAAAAGTTTTCTCGTCATACTTATTACTTTGGGTATTAACCTGTGGGTGATGAATTATGAACACAGGCAGGGTAAGGTATTACAAAGCGATATCCTTATTTCGGATTCTTTACATACCAAAGCAGATATCTTTACTTCGTTATCAGTAATAATTACGCTGGTAGCCATAAAATTGGGTTATCCCATATTTGACCCTATTGCTACCATAATCATCTCTTTATTCATTGCTTGGTCTGGTTACAATATAGCCAAACAGAGTTCAAGGGTACTCTGCGATACTGCACCGATATTAGATGTGAAAAAAATAGTAGACATTGTCCTGGGTATAAAAGGCGTGCAGGCCTGTCATAAGATCAGGACGCGCGGTAGGAGCGACGATATCTGCGTTGACTTACATGTTCAGGTTGCGCCGGATATGCATATGGATAATGCGCATAAAATAAGTTATGCCATTGAAGAGACCATTAAGCGCGGCATCCCGCAAGTTACTGACGTGGTAGTGCATATGGAGCCGAAAGAAAAATTAAATCCCCTTCAGGATAAACCATAAACCAATACTGGCAAATATACCCATTAGCCCACCGAAATAAAAAGGCACCTGCGGCCCGAAAAACTTCCAGAGTAATCCTGCTAATATCGATGCCGGCAATAATCCAATACCGACGAATGTGGCATGCAAACCAATAACCGTGGCGCGCAGGCCAGACGGAGCTATATCTGCTACCAGGGCCTTTTCTACCCCTTCAGTAAAGCCGATGTATAAACCATAAATCCCGAATAAAAGCCAAAAATTATTTAAAGAATTGTTCATGGCGAATCCTAAATAGACCAGGCCGTACAACATGTATCCAGAAACTAGTAATTTTTTTCTGCCAATTTTATCGGATAGGCGCGCTGCCGGATAGCTCACTAAGGCGTGAGTGATATTATAGACCAGATAAAAAAGAATGACCGTGCCTAAGGGACTGCCTAAATTTTTTGCCCGCAGCAATAAAAATTGATTAGAAGAATTGCCTAAGGTAAAGATAAAAGTAAAAATTAAAAAGAGTTTTAATCTTTTATCCAAGGCCTGCCATTTGAATTGGATTTTTGTTTTGGCGCTTTGGGCCTGGTTTTTTGTTTCTTTAACAAAAAATAGAAACAAAACTCCTAAGAAAGCAGGTATTAATGAAAAAAGAAATATGCTTTTATATTCGCCTTGATATCGGGTAATGATCAGATACGCTAATAAAACTCCGCAGGTTGCGCCTATGGTGTCCAGGGTGCGGTGTAAACCAAAAGCCGCCCCTCTCTTACCGTCTTTGGCGCTTTCAGCAATAAGGGCGTCGCGGGGAGCAGTGCGGATACCTTTGCCAAAACGGTCAACGGTTCTGGCCGCTAAAACATAAAACCAATTAGTAGAAATATATAAAATAAATTTACCTAGGGTGGAACTGCTATAGCCTAATATAGTAAAGGGGAGCCTTTTCTTAGTTTTATCTGAAAAGTATCCCGAAAATACTTTGATTAAACTGGCGAGGCTTTCGGCAATACCTTCAATTAAACCTAATATTGCCGGGCCTGCTCCTAATTGGGTAACCAGATAAATCGGTAATATCGGATAAACCATCTCGCTGGAGATGTCGGTCAATAAACTGGTTATGCCAAGTAAAATAATGTTAAACATATTAGCTCTATTGCAGATAATCCAACGGATCCTGGGGAATGCCTGAATTTTTTACTTCAAAGTGCAGGTGCGGTTGGATAGCGCGTAAATTAGCATTCCCGGTCTTACCCACTCGGCCTATACAATCGCCCTGCCGGAGGAAATTATTCGGCTCAACTAAAATTTGAGAAAGATGGCCGTAAATAGTAATTATACCATACGCGTGTTTGATGACCACATATTTTCCCATGCCGCGATTTTGTTTTGCCGCCACCACCCGGCCACAGCGGCTGGCATAAACCGGCGTTCCTATGGGCGCAAAAAGGTCTATCCCCTGGTGCACCCTTCTTCCACTACGTTCAGCGCCAAAAAGGCCGCTGCCCCAGTGGTCGCTACGAATAAGAATATCCCTTTCAAATTTTATCGGGCATAAAAAATATTCTTTATCTAAGAAATGAAGGCTGATTAAGAGATAGGCCGGTAAGATAATCAAAAATATGAAGAAAATACTCTTTTTCATTTTTTAAATTTTACAATTATACCATATAGAACTAATAATAAACAAAAAACGATAAAAATATCTGCGTAGCGCGTATAAAAAGTCAGGCTACCTTTAGGAATGCTGATTTTTTCTGTTTTATATCCGCTGATAAATATCTCCCGGCCGGATGCGTCCTTGACTAAAGCAATAATTTTTCCCGTAGGCGCAATAAAACCGGATACGCCGGTATTAGCCGAGCGCACCACATATACCCGATTTTCCACTGCCCTGAATACCGAGGCTTGAAAATGTTGATAGGGTGCACTGGTCCTGCCAAACCAGGCATCATTGGTAATATTGATTAAAAATTGAGCGCCTTTTTTCATAAATCTTGGCGCTAGCTCAGGAAAGATATCCTCAAAACAGATCAAGACAGAACTAGTTGTGGCATTATGCCTAAAAACCATATGCTCTCTGCCAGAGACTAGATCACCGATGGGAACCACTGTTTCTAGGAACCTGAAGACTTTTCTTAAAGGTATATATTCGCCAAAAGGCACAAGATGCAGTTTATCGTATTGATTTAATAGTTTGGCTTCGCTAGATAACAGAAGAGCGCTATTATAATACTGATCTTCTTTAAAAGTCACTGCACCAAAAAGCAAAGGCGTTTTAATTTCCTGGACAAAATTTTTTATCTGCTCAAAAAATACGGGTTCTTCTTCCAAGACCGCAGGTAAGGATGCCTCTGGCCAGATGATTAAATCCGGGTTATCTTTGACTGCAGCTTGTTTAGTTAAGGCAAAATATTTACCGAGAATAGAATCCCTGGCCCGGACATTCCATTTTAAGTCCTGGGGTATGTTTCCTTGGATCAGGGAAATCTTGATCGGTGATAGGTTATAGATATCAGGTGTTAGGTTTAATCTATAATATCCGTAGGCGATAGCGAAAATTATCGATAACCAAACTGCAAGATATTTTTTAATAGCGACGGGCAGTGAGCAACGATTGGCAAGCAGCGAGTAAACTGCTACATTCACCATCATTACCAAAAACGAAACTCCCCAGGCGCCGGTAATATCAGCAATCTGAATAATGGGCAGGTTCAGATATTGGGAATAGGCCAGAAGCGCCCAGGGAAAACCCGTAAAGAGATGGCTGCGCAGATGTTCTAAAAGAACCCAGGCGGAGGGGATTATTAACTGGCTAATAGCTAATGGCTTATGGCTGATGGCTGATACAAGCAACCCAAATACTCCAAAATAGACTGCTAAATACAAAACTAAAACAATTAAACCGGCAAAGGTAACATGGATTAACCAATAAATAATGCCAAACCAAAAAATAATCCCGGCAAGATAAGAGAGTAAAAATGCTTTTCTCTGAGATTTACCTTGAAGGGCAAAAAATAAAGGCACAAATCCCACCCAGGCCAAAAATTCAATATTAAAAGCAGGGAAAGATAAAATAAGTAGAATTGCCGAAGACAAACACAGAAATATTTCTTTTCTGAACTTTATTTTCCGTGGCATTTTTTATATTTTTTCTCGGAACCGCACGGACAGGGGTCATTCCGGCCGACTTTGGCTTGGGATGAGGGTTTTTGGGTAGGGGTTTTCGGTATCTGTGCAGGTTCTTCCGTAGGTTTTTCAAAGCGGGTCCCTTCAGGATGCAACAATTCCTGAGACAAGGAACTAAAAACGCCTCTAAATCTTTCTGGTTTAATTGGCTGTAATTTAAAAATTGCCTCAACCGCGTCTTCCTCAATATTAGAAATCATTTGCGTAAACATTTCAAAGGCCTCGCGCTTATATTCTATTAAAGGGTCGCGCTGGCCATAGGCGCGCAGGCCTATTCCTTCTCTTAAATTATCCATGGCGTAGAGATGGTCCTTCCATTTACTGTCAATGATCTGCAAAAATACCATGCGCTCTAAATGCCGCAATGTTTCCTGGCCAAAAGATTTTTCTCTATTCTCGTAAACCTGCGTTATGCTTTTAGACAATTCTTCTTTGATACGCTCTTTATTCAGGCCTTCTAATTTGGAGGCATCAACTTCTAAGCCAAATTTTAATCTTAGGGTATTAGCTAAACTTACCATATCCCATTGTCTGTCCCCGGTATTATCGCTCAGATATAATGCTAAAATATTATCGAGGATATCTCGCGCTATATCTAATATCTCATCTTTCAAAGAAACACCCTCTAAAATGTGCTTACGTTGACTATAGATTACCTCTCTTTGTTTATTCATCACATTATCGTATTCCAAAAGCTGTTTTCTAATCTCAAAATTATGCTGCTCTACTCTTCTCTGGGCAATCTCAATGGATTTGCTCACCCAGGGATGTTCAATGACCTGGCCCTCTTCTAATCCTAACCTATTCATAATCCCCACCAGCCGATCTGAACCAAATAAACGCATCAGGTCATCTTCTAATGCCACATAAAATCTAGAAGAACCGGGGTCTCCTTGCCTACCGGAACGGCCGCGCAACTGATTATCAATGCGCCGGGCTTCATGGCGCTCTGTGCCTAAGACATGCAGCCCTCCTACTGCAACTACTTTTTTATGTTCTTCTTCGGTTTCCTTCCTGTATTTTTCTAATATTTTTTTATATTCTTCTGGATAATTAGGGTCTTCGGGTTTTAGTTTCTCTCTGCTTAAATTCTTGGCCAATATTTGGGGATTACCGCCTAATAAAATATCAGTGCCTCTGCCAGCCATATTCGTGGCGATAGTTACTCCCTTGTACCTGCCGGCCTGGGCAACAATCTGGGCCTCCATCTCATGATACTTGGCATTCAACACCTGATGGCTAATGCCGCGCATTTTAAGCATCTCGGATAAACGTTCGGACTTATCAATGGAGATCGTACCCACTAAAACCGGCCGGCCCAAATTATAAAGCTCGGCTATCTCATCAACCACGGCCTTAAATTTTTCTTTCTCTGTCTTATAAATACAATCGGAATAATTAGTGCGGATAAGAACTCTATTGGTAGGAATAATCACCACATCTAATTTATATATAGCCTTAAATTCATTTGCCTCGGTAAAGGCGGTGCCGGTCATCCCGGCTAATTTTTCATACATCCGGAAATAATTCTGAAAGGTGATCGTAGCCAGGGTTTGATTCTCCCGTTCTATCTTCATCCCCTCTTTTGCTTCCACTGCCTGATGCAGGCCGTCTGACCAGCGCCTGCCCGGCATCATCCGGCCGGTAAATTCATCTACAATCACCACCTGTCCGTCTTTTACCACGTAATCCACATCTTTTTTATAAAGGTTGTGCGCGCGCAAGCCTTGAATAATATGGTGGCGCCATTCCATAGTTTCAATTTCATGCAGATTAGCCACGCCTAACATAGAACAGGCCTTAGATTCGCCCTGTTCTGTAAGATGGGCGGTATGCGCTTTTTCATCCACAATATAATCAAAGCCGGCGGATAAATCCTCTCCTTTATATTTTGCCTCAATTTCATCCTTTTCTAAAATTACCCTGCCTTTAAGCCGGGGGATAAGCTTATTAATGATATAATATTTTTCAGTGGACTCTTCTGCCGGCCCGGAAATAATCAAAGGCGTGCGCGCCTCATCAATCAATATGGAATCCACCTCATCCACAATGGCGTAATAAAAAGGCCGCTGCGCTAAATCTTCCAGACTGTATTTCATATTATCGCGCAGATAATCAAAGCCAAATTCATTATTCGTGCCATAGGTGATATCGCAATTATAAGCCTGTTTTCTCTGCTCATCGGACATATCATGCTGAATCACTCCTACGCAAAGGCCTAAAAATTCATAAATCGGCCCCATCCATTCCTGGTCGCGCCGGGCAAGGTAGTCATTAACCGTAACGATATGTACGCCCTTACCCAGCAGGGCATTAAGGTAAGCCGGCAAGGTGGCTACCAAGGTCTTTCCTTCGCCTGTAGCCATCTCCGCGATTTTACCTTCGTGCAGCACTATGCCGCCGGCTATCTGCGCATCAAAATGGCGCATATTTACCGTGCGCCTGGCTGCTTCTCTTACTGTAGCGAAAACTTCCGGCAAAATTTCTTGAAAAATTCTATTGCGGGTAATTTTCAATTTTTCTTTTATCCTGTCTTTTTCTTCGGGTATGGCTACGGCAAGAAGCGCTTCCTCTAATTCCTGAAATTGCGGCTCTAATTCCTTTGCCTTCTCTAAAACATGTTCTCTAAACTCCTCTGTTTTTTTCTTTAAATCTAAATCCGAAAGGCTGCTGATCTTAGGTTCCCACGCATTTACAGCAGCCACGATTTTAGCCAGTTCTACCATCTTATTTATGGATGGCCCGGGCAGATCTTGATGTAAGGCGATATTAACCGAGGGGTATTTTTTCTGGATAATGTTTTGTTTTTGTTTTAAAAGTTGTTTTTTAATCAGTCCTAACATTTTTCTTCAAATACGCTTCAATCAACTCATCAATTCCGCCGTCCATCACCTTGTTCACATCTCCGGTTTCATAATCCGTGCGGTGGTCTTTAACCATACTGTAAGGATGCATGACATAAGAGCGGACCTGGCTTCCCCACTCAATCTTTTTTTTCTCTGTACCGTATTGCTTAAACAACTCTGCTTCCTTCTTCTTTCTTTCTAAATCATAAAGCCTGGCCTGCAATATTTTTAAAGCAGTTTGTTTGTTTTGATATTGGGAGCGCTCATTCTGGCACTGTGCTACTATGCCTGAAGGGATATGCGTTATCCTTACCGCCGAATCCGTAGTATTTACGCTCTGGCCGCCCGGGCCCGATGAACGATAAACATCAATGCGTAAATCCTTGTCTTCTATTTTTACATCCGCGCCTTCCTCTATTTCCGGAATTACGTCTACCGAGGCAAACGAGGTATGCCGGCGTTTATTAGCATCAAACGGAGAAATGCGTACCAGTCGATGCACTCCGCGCTCCGCTTTTAAATAGCCATACACATATTCTCCTTCGATTAATGCCGTGATATTTTTTATTCCTGCCTCTTCACCGAAAAGTATATCCAGTGTTTTTAGATTATACTTGTGGCTTTCCGCCCAACGGCTATACATGCGAAAGAGCATTCCCACCCAATCGCAAGATTCCGTTCCTCCTGCTCCGGCATTAATGCTTAAAATCGCATTATTTTTATCAAACTCAGCCGAAAGCAAAGCCTTAAATTCTAACTTATCCACCTCGCTGAGAAGGGCATCAATATTTCTGGATAAATCTGCGATTAACTCTTTGTCTTCCTCTTTAAGAATCTCAGCGATTTCCTTTAATTCTGCGTATCTCTTAAAGGTATTCTCCCAAGGTTCAACCGCTGACTTAAGGGCCTTTAGTTTTTTTACTACTTTTGTAGAATTATCCGTATTCTGCCAGAATCCGCCTTGAGACATCTGCAGGGATAAGTCCTGGGCTTTTTTCTTTTGGTTATCTATGTCAAAGATAACCTCGTAAAGATTCCAGGCGGGTGGATATAGCTGAAAAATTGGCTTTGATGTTTTCTAACATTATATTCCTCCTTCATAGTAATGAACACCTGCCCATCCGCCCTAAAAAGGGCGCACTTGGCAATCCTTTATGCCAAGGTGCGATAGGGCCGGGTGTTATGTTCTTTTTATGCCTCTGAGGCTCAGCAAAAACTCATCTTTGTTATCGGAAAAATTAGATGCCTCTTCTTCGGTGATCTTGGCTTCTTTGACTAATTTGATTAAGGATTGATTAAAAGATTGCATATTGAAGATTCCTCCATCTTCAATGAACTGCGGTATCTCCCAGGTCTTTCCCTCTCTAGTTAATCTACTTATAGTAGGGGTAAGTAGCATAATCTCTACGGCCGGTATGCGTCCGGACTGATCTTTTAAAGGCACCAGCCTCTGCGAGATTATGCCTTTTAATAAATAAGATAACTGCGTCCTGATCTGTTGGTGTTGGTGGGGAGGGAAAAAATTGATAATTCTTTCTATGCTTTGGCTGGCATTTACAGTATGCAGGGTACTTAAAACTAACACCCCTGTTTCTGCAGCGGTGATAGCGCTGGCCATCGTTTCAATATCGCGGATATTACCTATATATATGACATCCGGGCTCTGTAAGGTAAAGGCGCGCAAAGCCACCGCGTAGGAGGAAACATCCACGCCCAATTCCCGCTGATTAATAATAGAGTTTTTGTCTTCAAAAGTAAACTCAATCGGCTCTTCTACCGTGAGGATATGTTTGCTCGTATTACTATTAATATAATCGATCATGCTGGCGATGGTAGTGGACTTTCCGCTGCCGGCGCTTCCGGTTAAAAGCACCAAGCCTCTTTTCTCCAGCGCTAATTTCTTTAATACTTCAGCCGGTAAATTAAGCTCTTCAAATGTCTTGGTGGCGCAATGGACATTTCTGATCACGATGGCAGGCCAGTTTCTCTGGGTAAATATATTTATTCTGAACCTGCGGCCAAATTCTTCTAAATACAAAGCAAAATCTATATCTAAACTATGCTTAAAATTCTCTCTTTGTTTGGGAGTGGTTATTTCTTCCACCGCCTTCATCATATCGTCTACGCTTAATACGGCATCCGAAGCCCCGGTCACCTTGCCGTCAATCCTCAGGCGCGGCGGGCCGCCGGCGCGCAAAAATAAATCCGAGGCCTCACTATCAACCATCTGTTTTAATAATTTCTTTATGCTCATTTTCACCTCCGGATAATTACCTATTTTTTAAACTGTCTTTATAATTATAACACTAATTTCTTAATTTCTTCAGCCGGTAAATTAAGCTCTTCAAATGTCTTGGTGGCGCAATGGACATTTCTGATCACGATGGCAGGCCAGTTTCTCTGGGTAAATATATTTATTCTGAACCTGCGGCCAAATTCTTCTAAATACAAAGCAAAATCTATATCTAAACTATGCTTAAAATTCTCTCTTTGTTTGGGAGTGGTTATTTCTTCCACCGCCTTCATCATATCGTCTACGCTTAATACGGCATCCGAAGCCCCGGTCACCTTGCCGTCAATCCTCAGGCGCGGCGGGCCGCCGGCGCGCAAAAATAAATCCGAGGCCTCACTATCAACCATCTGTTTTAATAATTTCTTTATGCTCATTTTCACCTCCGGATAATTACCTATTTTTTAAACTGTCTTTATAATTATAACACTAATTTCTTAATTTGTCGCTCCAGATTTAAAAGTGCGGCTTTGGTTTTCTTTCCCAAAATATAGCCGCCTAACTTACCACTGGATTCAATGATGCGATGACAGGGAATAATCAAGGGATAAGGATTATTTTTTAATATCTGCCCTACCGCCCGATACGCCTTTGGCCTGCCGGCTTTACGGGCTATCCATTTATAAGTGCGTACTTCGCCTAAGGGAATGCCTGATACAATT
>MHGW01000012.1:0-6162 GCA_001805765.1 Omnitrophica WOR_2 bacterium RIFCSPLOWO2_01_FULL_41_12
CAGGCAGGATTAAAGGCCCTGCCTAAAAGTAAGGACGAAATTGAAGCAGCGGCAGTTTTAAATGATGTGGCTACGGCTTATTTTATTCAGGCAGAAAGTTATATGCGCCAGCAGAAAATAGATGCGGCAAAGAAAATATTCCAGATGATTATAGATAAATATTCTTATGCCCAGGCCTGGGACCCGCGGGGCTGGTATTGGCAGGTGGCAGAGGCAGCCAAACAGAGCATTAAAAAAATAGAGACCGGCTCCATTGAAATAGAAAAGGAGAAGAAGGTCAGCCAGATTCCCACAAAAATAGTCCTCTACGATGCGGGGAAGGAAGACTTCATTGATTATACTAAATACGGAGAATTTAAGAATGTGGGCACTAAGGATTATCAGTATGTGCTTAAAGATCAGGAGGGTTTGAGCGCGGCGCTAGGCGAAGGGATATACCCCAATACTACCTCTATTAAATGGGACCCGGAATATAAAAAAGCCCAGAAAGAAAAAAGGCTGGAAGGTACACACTGGGATTTTGTGCATTCACCGGATTTAGAGGCGGCATTTTTAAAATGGGCTACTGCCCCTGAACCGCAGGGAGTAAAATTATTTTATACCGGGTTGATTTTAGAAAAATCCGGCCTGATTAAATCCGCCCTGAAATGCTACTATGCCATTGTGGTGCATTTTCCCGGCAGTTACGGCTGGACTTATTGGCATACGCCCTGGTATGTGGCTCAAGCCGCTATCGCAAAAATAAAATTTCTCCTGCGCCGCCATCCGGATTTAGGGTATAAACTGGTGGATGCGGATATTCGTATCATCAATGGTTTTGACCATGACCTTTCCAATGATATTGTGGCCGCTAATCCGGGCAGATTTGTCAAAGTAAAACTTTTAGAAAAATTGAAATCTAAGCCCTCCACGGATTTATTGAGTATAAAAAGGAGGCTAGGCAAGGGCAAGGTCCACGTTATTCAATATGAAACCGGTGACTGGCAATTAATGGTAGAGAATAAACCTTATTCTATCAGGGGTGTTACCTATGCGCCGACAAAAATAGGCCAGTCTCCTGATGAAGGCACCTTGGGCAACTGGATGGAGGAGGATTTTAATCAAAACGGTAAAATCGACGGGCCTTATGATGCTTTTGTGGATAAAAATAAAAATAATCTGCAGGATAAAAATGAACCGGCAAAGGGGGATTTTAAATTAATGCAGGAGATGGGTATCAATACCATCAGGCTTTATCATCATCCTAAAAAAGCAGATAAGGAACTTTTAAGAGAGCTGTATGACCGTTATGGCATCAGGGTAATCCTGGGTGATTTCTTAGGTAAATACGCTATCGGCTCTGGCGCGCCCTGGTATCCGGGCACAGATTATAATAATGAAGAGCATAAAAAAAATATGATGGAGTCCGTAACCAATATGGTCTTGGAATTTAAAGATGAGCCATACATACTATTCTGGCTTTTGGGAAATGAGAATGTCTACGGTTTTGCCTGTAATGCCAATAAAGAGCCAGATGCCTTTTTTAAATTTGCCAACCAGGTGGCCAGGCAGATAAAAACTATAGACCCCGAGCATCCTGTGGCTATCTGCAGCGGCGATACCTTGTTTTTAGATAAGTTTGGCAAAGATTGCCCGGATATAGATATCTTCGGCACGAATGCCTATAGAGGGGATTATGGTTTTGGTTATCTTTGGCAACAGGTAAAAGAAGAGACGAATAAACCCGTATTCATTACCGAATTTGGCTGCCCGGCTTACGGAGAAGGCAAAAAATCTGATGAAGTAGAGTTTCTGCAGGCAGAATATCACCGGGGTTCGTGGGAAGACATTGAATACAATATGGCTTTTCATGATGGAACGGATAATTCTCTGGGTGCAGTAGTCTTTGAATGGCTGGATGAGTGGTGGAAGGCATACGAGCCGTCAATCCATGATACCAAGGGATTATTTACCGGTCCGTTTCCCGATGGGTATATGCATGAGGAGTGGCTGGGTGTGTGCGGCCAGGGTGACGGAAAATTAAGCCCGTTTTTAAGGCAATTGCGGCAAACGTATTATATGTATAAGAAGATTTGGAAGTAAGAGAGATAGAAAGAGTGAGGTAGAAAGGAGGCACGTCAAAAATTTAAAAATCAAAATTCAAAATTATAATGTGACACTAAAATAATCAAGGAGGTGTAGATATGAAGAAGTTAATAATAATGGGGTTAATCGCAGTATGTTTTTTAACCCCGGCACTAGCAGAAGAACAGACAAAAGAAAAACCCAAGGAGTTTGCGGTTTATATAGACAAAAATAGCCGCGAGAATCACTATATTCCTTCGGGTTGGATGGGCGACTACGGCGATATTAAATTAAACGACTCATCTATGGATAATCCCCATTCCGGCACAACCAGTATGCAGTTTGTTTTTTCCGGCAAGAAGTCGCAGGGAAAGGGCTGGGCAGGCGTGTATTGGCAAAATCCGGCGCAGAACTGGGGTTCTAAAAAAGGCGGTTTTGATTTGACCGGGATGACCAAACTTACCTTCTTTGGCCGCGGCGCCAAAGGCGATGAGGTAATCCAGAAATTTAAAGTAGGCGGCATTGGCATTGAGCCAAAGGCAACCTATCCGGATAGCGCGGAAATTGAGATGGGCCCCATTGAACTTACCGATACCTGGAAAGAATACAGCATTAATCTCGCCGGGAAAGACCTTTCCTATATCAACGGCGGTTTTTGCTGGGTGACTACCTCGGATTTAAATCCTGAGGGCGCTACATTTTATCTTGATGACATAAAATTTGTGGCTGACCCTTTGGTTAAACCCGAAGGTAAAAAGCAACGGGGTATGCCTTTTTACGTCTATGCGGACAGCCGTTCAGCCGGAAACCATTTCATACCTTCGGGCTGGATGCCGGATGCAGGAACAGCCAAGGATTTAAAATACGACGGGGTGAATAAAGAAGATCCCTATCTGGGCGATACCTGCATTAAAATTGCCTATAATGATGTATCGGGCAACCGTTGGGCAGGTATTTATTGGCAGAACCCACCGAATAACTGGGGTAGTATTGACGCAGGTTTTGATTTATCCAAAGCCACCAAACTTACCTTCTGGGCGCGCGGCGCCAAGGGCGGTGAGCGCATTGAAGAGTTTAAGGTCGGCGGTATAATGGGGGAATTTTCTGATTCTGACTCCGCCGGTATCGGCCCGGTCCTTTTAAACAAGGAATGGACGCAATACAGCATTGATTTAAAAGGCAAAGATATGTCCTATATCAGCGGTGGTTTTTGCTGGGCGACAAATATTGATGTCAACCCGGATGGCGCAACGTTCTATCTGGATGAGATTAAATACGAGTAAAATAAGAAGTATCAGGTGTCATGTATCAGGTGTCATGCTGCAGGCTACAGGTCGCAGGTTATTTATACTTGCGGCCTGTGGCCTATTTTTTATGGCCTGTCTTTTAGGCATGGCCTCAAAGACCAAGTCCAAAGTCTACATCAAGAAACTCAAAAACGGCCATTATCAGTTAATCGTTAACCGCAAACCTTACATTGTCAAAGGCGTCTGTTACAACCCCATACCCATAGGCCAGAATCACCAATACGACTGGTGGTCGGATCCGAATAAACCCTGGATTAAAGACGGAAAACTAATGCAGGAGATGGGCATAAATACAATCAGGATTTATCAGCCCGGAGAAAATCCTGAGGCAGTAAAAAAAGTGATCCGGGATTTATACGAACTTTACGGCATCCGTACTATATTAGGCCACTGGTTAGGTTTCTGGGAATATCCCTGCCCTTTTTATGGCCATCAGGATTTCCGCGACAAGATTACAAAAGAAGTTTTAGAGATGGCTGCTGCCTACAAAGATGAGCCGGGGCTGCTTTTCTGGATTTTAGGCAATGAAAATAATTATTCCTGTTTAGGCACAGTCAATTCCTGGTCAAATGACGAGATAGATAAAGAGCCTGACCCGCAAAAACAAAAAATCATGCGGGCTAAGATCTACTACTCTTTTGTCAATGATTTAGCGAAGAGCATACATAAAATAGACCCTCATCATCCCGCGGCTTTAGGCAACGGAGAGTTAGTGGGTTTGGAGGTAGCCAGCCGGGTTGCGCCTGATATTGATTTGGTGGCCTGTATTATCTATCGGGGCAAGACTTTCGGCAATCTTTTTAATTCCTTAAAATTAACCTTTGATAAACCGCTGGTCTTATCGGAATTTGGCGCGGATAGTTTTGACGCCTATCAGATTAAAGAAGACCAGAATATGCAGGCCTTCTTTTTGGAATCGCAGTGGCGCCAGATTTACAAAAATTTGGCGAATAATAAAGAAGGCGCGGGTAATTGCATCGGCGGCACAATGTTCGAATGGCTGGATGAATGGTGGAAACACAACGAATACGACCCGGAAAGCTGGAAGGCGCACGATACCGGCTCAAACTGGTCTAATCCCAGTTATTATTTTGATGTCAAGGCCAAGGAAAATAAAAATATGAACGAAGAGTGGTTCGGTATTACGGCTTTATCCGAGGATTTAGAGGGCGGTATTAATAAAAGGATTCCTAAAAAAAGTTATTATGTAATCAGGGAATTCTGGAAAAATCCAAATGTCAAAATCAAAAATCCAAAATAAAGTTTTGTTATTTGTCATTTGTATTTCATTTGCCATTTGCCATTTGCCATTTGCCATTTACGCTCAGGATAATAATCAATTGGTCACTTTAACTAAGCAAATCATTGAAGCAAAATCCAATGAAGAACTCTACGTTCCTTTTGCAGAACTAAAGGATCTATATTTAGCCGAGCACAAATACGCTGATTTTGTAGAATACCTAAAGTCCCTGATTGCCAAAAAGGAAACCTTAGGGCCTTTTGTAAATTACTATATTGCGCTTTCGCGCTATCACCAGCTTAAATATCTGCAGGAAACGCAAAACTGGGAGGAGTATTTTAATCAGGGCAATAGTTACCGCGATGAAATCACAAGCAAAACCCAAAAGACAATAGACGCTACTTCTTTAAAAGACACCTTACATATTTATTCCAAATTACTCCTCTGGCAATTTTATAAAGACGAGCAGTATACATCCGCCCAAGATCTGCTTTCGGATTTAATGATTTCTGTTCTGGGCTATGCCAAAGAAGCCAAGGACATCAAACCCATTAAAGAGGCGGCAGATAGATTGTTGGCTGACGGAGAAAAAGCAAAATCCAAAGAGCTATACCGCATTTACGTGGAGAAGCTCTTTGCCTCTGAGGTTAAGGATAATGAACTAAATAGCTTGGCCTTGAGGTTCTATAAAGAAGGGAATTTAGAATTAGCCGAGGCTACCTATGATGTGTATATTGAGAGGATAGCAAAGGCCGTCGGGTCAGAAAGATTAATTCCCATTCTAGCAGATATTGCCAGGTTATTTTCCTTTGGCACTGACAGCCAGCTAAAGGATCCTTTTTACGCCGAGAAGTATTTTGAGAAGATGGAAGGATTAGGCGGTAAAGACGTTTTTAATGAGCAACTTATCTATTTGCGCGCCTATAACTTAGAAAAATCCAAGGAATACACTAAGGCAAAAGATTATTATATAGATTTAGTGAAGCGTTTCCCTAAAGCCGCACATGCTGATGAAGCAGATTTTAAGGTGGCGGTCATCTATACCTATATATTGAGGGACAAAAAATCCGGCCGCAGGTTTTTTGAAAGACTGGCAGAAAAAGAAATATTAAGCCCGCAAGGTTCCTCCAGCCTCTACCAGTTAGGCCTTTTAAGCCAATGGGAAGAGAATAGCGAAAACGCAAAAAAATATTATCATAATTTGTTAGAAAAAGCAGGCCAGGGTTTTCCCGAAACAGCCGCTAAGGGCTTAGAAAGGCTAAAGGAGATAGAAGGGCAAAAACCCATAGAATATAACTTAAAGACATTTCTGGATGCCGCGCTAAAAGAAGAATATGCCTATTTAGATGCGACAAAAATAGATCTAAGGGCTTCTGCTTATAAATTAAAGAGGCAAGAAGCGGTTAAAATTAACGCTACTAGCTATCCTCCGGAAAGCGGCTGTATGCCGGTAGAATTGCTGTATCTGTGGTCAGGAGACCTGGGAACGGCAAAACTTGAATCTGGCCAGAGCGCATTTGATACTACCTATACCCAGCCCGGAACCAAAAT
>MHGW01000012.1:6192-8630 GCA_001805765.1 Omnitrophica WOR_2 bacterium RIFCSPLOWO2_01_FULL_41_12
CATTATTGATAGAAATATTGAGATGCTTGACGTAGAATAATATTAACTCCTTCCAAGAAGAAAAATCCAAAATCCAAATAATACCAATATTACCAAATAAATCCAAAATCCCAAGTCCAAATCTTAAAGTTTTTGGATTTTGAAATTGGGATTTATTTTGGATTTGGTAGTATTTGATATTGGGATTTATCTTTTCGCATAACATCTTTCTTGACTTATAATCAAGTTTTATTTATAATGTGAGGCTATGGAGAATTTAAGAGAGAGGATAACCGACCTTTTAATCAAGGAAGGGCTCTTAACTTCTCAGCAATTAGAGGAACTCGCCCTACGCCAGCAAAAAGAAGGCGTAAAATTCAGCTCAATTTTAGTAGAAAAAAAATTCCTCAAAAAAGAACTGCTCAGTGAATTTATCAGCATTAACCTTAAACTTAACCGTATTGATGCCGCACAGATTGCAGAACTTAAAATCACCCCTGACCTTCTTGGTTTGATCTCTCACCAAATCGCCCACCAGTACCACATCATGCCGCTGGTACAAAAAGAGCGAGGACTCGCTTTAGGCATAGACGATCCTTTGACTCTTCTGGACTTAAACGAGATAAAAGAATTAGAGGAATATAATATCAATCCGGTAATTGTCCCTGAGCCCGAACTGCTGAAATTAATTGAAAACAATTATCTTAAAGCGCAAGGCCAAACCGAATCTAAGCCGCAGACACTAGAGGAAATCTTAGGGGGTATTGCGGAAATATCTGGCCGGACGACAGAAGACATTAATCTTTCTGAACTCGCCCATATCACCCAGGAAGTTCCGATTATCAAAGCCACCAATTTAATTCTGGAAAAGGCCGTTGAATCTAAGGCCAGCGATATTCTCATTGAGCCTTTAGAGGCGCTGACGCGCATCCGTTTTCGCATTGACGGAATCCTGCATCAAATAGACACCCTGCCTAAGTCTTTCCATACCTTTATTATTTCCCGGATCAAGGTCCTTTCTAATCTGGATATAGCCGAACACCGCCTGCCTCAGGACGGACAATTCAAGATAAAATCTAAGAGCAGGGAAGTGGATTTTCGCGTGTCTGTTTTTCCTTCCACTAACGGCGAGAAAGTAGCCATCAGGCTTCTGGATAAATCCTTAGGCCTGTTAGATATTGACAAATTAGGCATCAGGGAAGAATCAGTGGAAAGATTAAAAAAAGCCGCAGTCATGCCTTACGGCATGATTTTACTCTGCGGGCCTACCGGCTCAGGCAAAACCACTACCCTCTATTCATTGCTAAAGTACATTCATACGCCGGAGAAAAATATCGTTACCGTAGAAGACCCGGTAGAATATCAGCTAAAAGGGATAAATCAGGTCTCGGTAAACCCTAAAGTGGGGTTACTTTTTAACCGCTGCCTGCGCTCTATCTTAAGACAGGACCCCAATATAATTATGATTGGAGAAATCCGGGATTTTGAAACTGTAGATATTGCCATCAAGGCCGCCCTTACCGGCCATTTGGTTTTAAGCACCCTGCATACCACTGCTGCTGCCGGGTCCATTGTGCGCCTGGTGGATATGGGTGTGCAGCCTTTCTTAATCAACGCCTCTTTAATCTGTATTATTGCCCAGAGATTAGCGCGTAGAATCTGTATACGTTGCAAAGAAAAGGTTCCGGAACAGCCTTACTTTCGCGGCCGCGGGTGCAAAGAATGTTTAAATACCGGTTATAGCGGCAGGGTCCTGATTCCGGAAATCCTATATATGAGCCCGGAGATAAAAGAGGCCGTCCTCTCGGAAACTTTGGATGAGATCAGGATTAAAAAGATATCCCGCTCGCAGGGAATGAAGACGCTTAGAGAAGAAGGGGATGCTTTAGCGCAGCAAGGCATTATCACAGAAGAAGAAGTTCTTAGGGTAACACCAGCTGATTAAATGATAAACTCTAAATTCAAAACTCTAAACTCTAAATAAACTCAAATGTCCCAAACTCAAAATCCAAAACCGTATGATTTAGGAGAAAGAACTTTAAAATTTGCTAAAAGAATAAGAGAATATGTAAAAAATTTAATTAAGACCCCGGCTAATATTGAATATGCGAAACAACTTATTAAATCTTCTAGCTCGGTAGGCGCGAACTATATCGAAGCGGAAGAATCCTTAAGTAAAAAAGATTTTGTAATTAGAATAAAGATATGTAGGAAAGAAGCAAAAGAGTCTAGATACTGGCTTGAATTGATAGAGCCAGAAGAAAATCAGATCCAAGAGAAAGAAACCTTAAGTAGGGAAGCGACGGAATTGACGAAGATTTTTGGTTCGATAGTAGAAAAATCTAAAGTATAAGTTTTGAGTTTTGTGTTTTAGGTTTTGGATTTATTTAGGATTTAGAGTTTAGTGTTTAGGGTTTAAAATATATGCCGACATCAAAGATAAATTTAAATAAAATATT
>MHGW01000012.1:8658-10186 GCA_001805765.1 Omnitrophica WOR_2 bacterium RIFCSPLOWO2_01_FULL_41_12
GAGCTGGACAAGGCCTTAGCGCTACAAAAGAAGAGCAAAAAGGAACTCCGGGATATTTTAATTGAGGAAGGATTTATCAGCGAAGATGAACTGCTTTCCCTGATTTCTTACTATCTTTACATCCCTTTCATTGACCTGGCTAAATTTAAGATTGACCCTGCGGTCATTAGGTTAATCCCGGAAGATGTAGCGCGCAACTATAATCTTTTCCCTTTATGCAAATCCTACGACAGCCTGTTGATTGCCGTGGCTGAGCCTTTGGATATTATCACCTTGGATAATCTGCGCCTCTCCATAGGGTGCGACATCAAGCAGGTATTAAGCAAAGAAAAACTGATCTTGCAGTGGATAGATAATTATTATTCCAAGATAGAGACCCTTCCGCAAATATTAGACTTTGAATATGAGGAATCGCTAGAGGTAGTGAAATCCAGGAAGGCGGAAGAGGCGGTTTCTCTGGATTTAATCCAGGAGAGCCAGAAACAGCCGATTGTGCAGGCGGTTAATCTGGTAATCAATGAGGCGATACAAAAGCGGGCCTCGGATATACACCTTGAACCTACAGACGAAGACCTGACCGTGCGCTATCGCATTGACGGCATATTGCATGTGATCTACAATCTTCCTAAAAAAATCCAGAGAGGCATTGCCGCCCGCATTAAAATCCTTTCCGGTTTAGACATCACTAAATTTTATATCCCCCAGGACGGAAGGTTTCACATTGCCACGGAAAATCGGGACATAGATTTTCGCGTTTCTACGCTGCCGACAATTTTTGGCGAAAAATTTGTCTTAAGAATATTGGACAAAACCACGACCATTGTCAAGTTAGATGAATTGGGATTTTCCGAGCAGCCTTTAAGTTTGCTCAAAGAGGCAGTGGCTAAAGAACACGGAATGATTTTAATCACCGGGCCTACGGGCAGCGGTAAATCCACTACCCTTTACGCCATTCTTACCGAGTTAAATACTCTTGAAAGGCATATAGTTACAGTAGAAGACCCGGTAGAATATCAGATTGACGGAGTAACCCAGACCCAGGTAAAGCCGGAAATAGAATTGACTTTTGCTGCGGCTCTGCGCGGCCTATTAAGGCAAAGCCCGGATACGGTTATGATTGGCGAGATTCGGGATACTGAAACCGCAGATATTGCCATTAAGGCCGCACTCATCGGCCAATTAATCTTAAGCACCCTGCATACCAATGATGCGGTGTCTGCCTTTGCCCGGCTGATAGATATGGGAGTGGAGCGTTATCTGGTGGCCTCGGCATTGATGCTTATCTGTGCCCAAAGGCTTTGCCGCCGGATTTGCCACCGCTGTAAAGAACCGCTAAAGTCTGCGCCCAAAGAAATACTCAAAGAATTGGGGACAGAGATAGACAAGGACCTACAATTCTATCATGGCGTAGGCTGTCCGGTTTGCAATCATAGCGGTTACTTTGGCCGGGTAGCGCTGCTAGAGGCATTAAAGGTAGATGACCCGATAAAGAGTATGGTGATTAGGCAGGCGCCATTAGAGGAGATTA
>MHGW01000013.1:0-125 GCA_001805765.1 Omnitrophica WOR_2 bacterium RIFCSPLOWO2_01_FULL_41_12
CTCGGGATCAAATTTGCTTCGCAAATTTGAGGAGGTGTAAGAGATGAATATCCAACCATTGGGTGATCGGGTAGTGGTTAAACCTTTAGAGGCAGAGTCTAAGACCAAGGGCGGCATAGTCTTGC
>MHGW01000013.1:207-10059 GCA_001805765.1 Omnitrophica WOR_2 bacterium RIFCSPLOWO2_01_FULL_41_12
GGCCCCAGAGGTAAAGGTAGGGGATAAGGTATTATACGGGAAATATTCCGGTAATGAGATTACCACCAAAGAAGGCGAAGAATTATTGATTATGCGCGCAGAGGATATTCTAGCGATTATTAAATAGTATGTGTCAGGTATCAAGTGTCAGGTATCAAAAAACTTTGACACTCTGATACATGATACTTTGATACAAACGTATCTAAAAAGGAGGCGACGAGAATGGCAAAGCAATTATTATTTAAAGACGAGGGCCGCAGAAAGATCTTAAGCGGGGTAGAGCAGCTTTCTGCAGCAGTAAAAGTAACCTTGGGCCCTAGGGGGCGCAATGTAGTGATTGATAAGAAATTTGGTTCGCCGACCATCACTAAAGACGGCGTAACCGTAGCCAAGGAAATTGACTTAGAAGATCCCTTTGAAAATATGGGCGCGCAGATGGTCAAGGAAGTAGCTGAGAAGACTTCGGATATTGCCGGAGACGGAACTACTACCGCCACCATTTTAGCTGAGGCGATTTATCGCGAAGGCCTGAAAAACGTGACTGCCGGAGCAAATCCCATGGCCTTAAAACGCGGCATTGAAAAGGCAGTAGAAAAAGTAGTGGAAGAATTAAAGAAACTTTCTACACCGATCAAGGACAAAAAAGAAGTAGCGCAGGTAGCTTCTATTGCTGCTAACTGCGATACTGCCATCGGCGACTTAATTGCCGAGGCCATGGATAAAGTAGGTAAGGACGGTGTAATCACCGTAGAAGAGGCAAAGTCTACTGCCACAACATTAGAAGTAGTGGAAGGTATGCAGTTTGACCAGGGCTATCTTTCTCCTTATTTTGTCACTGATGCAGAAAGAATGGAATGCCTTTTAGAGGACCCGTACATCCTGATCTATGAGAAAAAAATATCTTCTTTAAAAGATTTATTGCCGCTTTTGGAAAAGATTGCCCGTACCGGAAAGCCGCTTTTGATTCTTGCCGAAGAAGTAGAAGGCGAGGCCCTGGCAACTCTGGTAGTGAACAAAATTCGCGGGACCTTATCTGCTTGCGCAGTAAAGGCTCCGGGTTATGGCGATAGGCGTAAGGCTATGCTGGAAGATATTTCTACTCTCACTAACGGCAAGGCTTTAACCGAAGATTTAGGCATAAAATTAGAAAATGTGGATATCGAGGATTTAGGCCGGGCAAAGAGGGTAAAAGTAGATAAAGAGAATACTACCATAGTTGAAGGCGCAGGCAAGACTTCTACGATTAACGCAAGAATTGGGCAACTTAAGAAACAGATTGAAGATACAGATTCGGATTATGACAAGGAAAAATTACAGGAACGCCTGGCAAAGCTTGCCGGTGGTGTAGCCGTAATCAATGTGGGTGCGGCCACGGAAACCGAAATGAAAGAGAAAAAGGCACGCGTGGAAGATGCACTGCATGCCACCCGCGCAGCAGTTGAGGAAGGCATAATTCCCGGCGGCGGCGTAGGATTAATCCGCAGTATCCAATCATTAGATAAGTTAAAACTGGAAGGCGATGAAAAAATCGGTGCGGATATTATCAAGCGCGCCTTAGAAGAACCGATTAGGCAGTTGTCAGAGAACGCCGGCCTAGAAGGTTCGGTAGTGGTGCAGAGAGTGAAGCAGGAAAAGACCAACGTCGGTTATGATGTCAGTCAAGACGCCTATGTGGATATGATTGACGCCGGCGTAATTGACCCGACCAAGGTTACCCGTTCGGCTTTACAAAATGCTGCCAGTGTAGCTGCTTTATTATTGATGACTGAGGCTGTTATTACCGATAAGCCGGAAAAAGAAGATAAGATGCCACCTATGCCACCCGGAGGCGGCGGTTATGGCGGCGGAGGGATGTATTAAAAGCTTTGCAGCCAGGGACTGTCCCCGAAGGGGACTGTCCCGCGACAAGATAAGTTTTGCTAACGGCACAACCAAAAGGGCAAGGTAAAAACTTGCCCTTTATTTTTAAAAAAATCATTGACAAGTTGCAGATGTTGGTGTAAAATTGTTTATCTTTTCTCAAAAGATTTTTTATTATAACTAATTGAAAAATAAGGAGTTAAAGAAAAATGGCTGAGTGGATAGGTATAGGTAGGCGGGGCCGCAGGTGCTATGGTTTTGATGAAATTGCCCTGGTTCCCGGCAGGCAAACCGTAAATCCCAATGAAGTAGAGACTGTTTTTGAGATTGACCAAAAGAGATTCAAGGTGCCGATTTTAGCTGCAGCCATGGACGGCGTAGTAGATGTGGGTTTTGCCGTACAGATGTCCAAGTTAGGCGGGATTGCCGTATTAAATCTTGACGGCGTGCAGACCCGCTATGAAAATCCGGACATAGTTTTAGAAAAAATCGCTAAAGCCAGCCCGCAGAAGGCCACAGAATTAATCCAGTCAATATACAACACGCCGATCAAAGAAAAACTTATTTCCCAAAGAATTAAACAGATAAAGAGTCAAAAAGCCACGGCTGTGGTCAGTTGTATTCCCAGCCATGCTGAGCGGTTTAGCCAGATTAGTGTGGCAGCCGGCGCAGATATGTTTGTGGTGCAGTCTACAGTCACCACGGTAAAGCATGTTTCCAAGGATTATAAAGGATTGGATTTATTTAAATTCTGTAAATCCGTAAAAATTCCGGTGATTATCGGAAATTGCGTAACTTATGAAACCACTTTAGAATTGATGGAAACCGGCGCCGCAGCCTTATTAATCGGTATCGGTCCGGGTGCTGCCTGTACCACCAGAGGCGTGTTAGGCATTGGTGTGCCTCAGGTGACCGCCACTGTAGATGCTGCTTCGGCGCGCGATTTTTATTATAAAAGGACCGGCAGATACGTTCCTATTATTACTGATGGCGGGATGTCCAGAGGCGGCGATATCTGTAAAGCCTTTGCCTGCGGCGCAGATGCAGTAATGATCGGTTCAAGCTTTGCCCGGGCAAAAGAAGCCCCGGGGAGAGGATATCATTGGGGTATGGCTACCTCGCATGTAAATTTACCGCGCGGCACGCGTATCTACGTAGGCACAACCGGTACTTTAAAAGAAATCCTCTTTGGCCCGGCCAGGGTGGATGATGGTTCGCAAAATTTAGCGGGTGCTTTACAGACATCCATGGGCGCTTTGGGCGTAGCCAGTATCAAACAGATGCACGACGTAGAGATAATCATTGCTCCCTCAATACAAACCGAAGGAAAAATCTTTCAGGTGGGCCAGAAGGTAGGGATGGGCAAATGACCAGACAAACCGTACTGATTTTAGATTTTGGTTCGCAATACACTCAGTTAATTGCCCGGCGGGTAAGAGAAAATAAGGTGTTCTCTAGAATTATACCTTATAACACTGCGGTAGAAGAGATCGTCAGTATGAACCCTAAAGGGTTAATTCTTTCCGGAGGCCCGGCATCAGTAATAGAAAAGAAAAGCCCTTATCCGGATAAAAAAATTTTTAAATTAGGCGTTCCCATACTGGGCATCTGTTATGGTATGCAGGTGATTACCGAAATGTTAGGCGGAAAGGTAAGGCATACCAAAGAACGTGAATACGGAAAGATAGAATTATTCGTGGATGATAACCGTAATTTATTCAGCGGCCTTCCGGGAAATTTTACCTGTTGGGCCAGCCACGGTGATTATGTCACTAAACCGCCTCCCGGCTTTAAGATCAGCGGCCACACCTTAAAGACCCCTATTACTGCTATTGCAAATCCTAAGAAGAAAATTTTTGCGGTGCAGTTCCATCCGGAGGTGACCCACACCGAACACGGTAGTAAAATCTTAAGCAATTTCTTGTTTAAAATCTGCGGCTGTCAAAGCCGCTGGACCATGCAGCATTTTATTCACGAAACAATAGAAAACATAAAAAAGAGCGTGGGAAAAGATAGGGTGGTTTTAGGCTTAAGCGGCGGGGTAGATTCATCTGTAGCTGCGCTCTTAATCCATAAAGCCATAGGCAGGAATTCCCGGTGTATTTTTATTGATAATGGGCTGTTGCGCAAGGACGAGCCGCAACAGATAAAAAAGATATTCCGCACTATGTTTCACTTAAATTTAGCTTACGTAGATAGGAGTAAACGTTTTCTTATTCGTTTAAAAGGTATAACCGATCCTGAGGAAAAAAGAAAAATTATCGGCGATGAATTCGTGAAGATTTTTGAAGAAGAGGCAGCCAAGGTCAAGAAGGTAAAATACTTAGCCCAGGGGACTTTATATCCTGATGTCATTGAATCTATTTCTCCTCATGGCGCGCCTTCCAGCCGGATAAAAACTCACCATAATGTCGGAGGGCTGCCGCAGCAGATGAAATTAAAACTTCTTGAACCACTAAGGGATTTATTTAAAGACGAAGTGCGCCAGATCGGCAAAGAATTAGGCCTGCCGGAAAATATCATTCAGCGCCAGCCTTTTCCCGGCCCGGGCCTGGCCATCAGGATTATCGGCGAGGTCACACCTAACCGCCTAGAAATACTGCGTGAAGTGGACCGGCGCGTAGTTGATGAAATCAGGGCCGCCGGCCTCTACGAACAGGTCTGGCAGTCATTCGCTATACTTCTGCCCATAAAGAGCGTGGGGGTGATGGGTGATGAGCGAACCTATGAAAATGTAGTAGCCTTGCGTTGTGTAGAAAGCAGGGATGGGATGACTGCGGATTGGGTGAAATTACCTTTTGAAGTCTTAGAGAAGATTGCCAATAGAATTATTAATGAAGTTAAAGGCGTAAACCGCGTGGTCTACGATATCAGTTCCAAGCCTCCCGCCACTATTGAATGGGAATAATTTAGTATAGCAATAATCCAAAAATGCCGCGTTCCGAATTTACTCACCTTCATTTACATACCCAATTTAGCCTTCTTGATGGCGCCTGCCGCATACCCGAACTCTTAAGCCTGGCAAAACTTTATAAAATGGACTCCTTGGCGATTACCGACCACGGAAATATGTTCGGGGCAGTGGATTTTTATTTAGAGGCGCAAAATGCCGGAATCAAACCGATTATCGGCAGCGAAGTTTATATTGCGCCGAAAGGCCGTTTAGACAAAACTACCTCCGGTATTGAAGAGGCCGCGTACCATTTTATACTTCTGGCACGCGATGAAACAGGATATCAAAATTTAATGAAACTGGTTTCTATTGGCTATCTGGAGGGTTTTTATTACCGGCCCAGAATCGATAAATCAGTCTTAGCGCAATATTCAGAAGGGCTGATCGGCCTTTCTGCCTGTTTAAAAGGAGAAATACCGGTAATGCTTGCGCAGAAGCGGTTTAACGATGCCCTGAAGGCCAGCGATGATTTTTTAAATATTTTAGGTAGGGAAAACTTCTATCTGGAAGTACAGGGAAATTCTATTCCCGAACAAAAAATAGTTAATGAAGGATTAATAAAAATATCTAAAGAATTAAATATCCCTCTAGTGGCGACTAACGATGTGCATTATTTGGTTAAGGAACATGCCTCTGCCCATGAGGCGCTTCTGTGTGTTCAGACCCAGACTACTTTAAGCGACCCGAACAGGTTACGTTTTCAGACCGATGAATTTTATTTTAAATCTCCGCAAGAGATGCGGGAACTCTTTAAGGATATTCCGCAGGCCATTACCAATACCCAAGTGATAGCCGGTCGGTGTAATTTAGAATTAGATTTTTCCCAAGTCCATTTACCTAAATACGAACCTCCTGACGGCCAAAGCAAAGAGAATTTTTTAACAAATCTTTGCCGGGAGGGCCTAAAATTAAGGTTTACAGAAGAGACCCTGGTAATAAAAGAACGCTTAGAACATGAATTAAAACTGATTAAAGATACGGGCTTTGTGAGTTATTTTCTGATTGTCTGGGATTTTGTGCATTATGCTAAAGAAAAAGGGATTCCTACCGGCCCTGGCAGAGGCAGCGCTGCCGGAAGCCTGGTGAGTTATCTTTTGGGAATTACGGATATTAACCCCTTAAAGTACGGCTTACTATTTGAGAGATTTTTAAATCCTGAGCGCATCGGCCTGCCTGACATAGATATAGATTTCTGTTATGAAAGAAGGCAGGAGGTAATTGATTATGTTACCCAAAAATACGGCCAGGAGAACGTGGCGCAGGTGATTACCTTTGGTACCATGCAGGCGCGCGCAGTGGTCAGGGATGTAGGCAGGGTGATGGCTATGGCTTATGCTGATGTTGACCGGATTGCCAAGATGATCCCTTCTGACCCGAACACCACTTTAAAGAGCGCACTTATCAGCGAACCGGAATTAAAGAACCTCTATAAGAATGACCCGCAAATCACTAAATTAATAGATACGGCTTTATCTTTAGAAGGCCTGAACCGGCACGCTTCTATTCATGCTGCAGGGGTGGTGATTGCGGATAAGCCGCTGAATAATTATATGCCTTTGTTTAAAAGCGCCGATGATCAGATCACCACGGGTTTCAGCATGAATGTCTTAGAGAAGATCGGGCTTTTAAAAGTGGATTTCTTGGGTTTAAGAAATTTAACCGTGATTGACCAGAGCGCAAAAATAGTGAAAGAGAGACAAGGTAAAGTTGTGGACATTGAAAATATACCCCTGGATGACCAGAAAACTTATAAATTGCTGTCTTTAGCCCAGACTTTCGGCGTCTTTCAACTGGAAAGCTCAGGGATGCGCGACCTGCTGAAAAAATTGCAGCCCGAGTATTTTGAGGACTTAATCGCCCTTTTGGCTTTATACCGGCCAGGCCCGATTGGTTCGGGTTTACTGGATGATTTTATGCAGCGTAAACACAACCGCGTTCCCATAAAATATGACCATAAGAAATTAGAGGGCATACTTAAAGAGACCTACGGGATAATGGTATATCAGGAGCAGATTATGCAGATTGTTTCATCCTTGGCAGGATTTACCCTGGCCCAGGCAGACATTTTACGCCGGGCAATGAGTAAAAAAATCCCTGAGGTAATGGAGCAGCAGAGGAAGAATTTTGTTTTAGGCTGCGCCAAAAACGAAATTAGTGAATCTGTGGCGGAGAAGATCTTTGACCAGATAGAGTATTTTTCCGGCTATGGTTTCAACAAGAGTCACAGCGCCGCTTATGCCTTAATCTCTTATCGCACCGCTTATCTAAAGGCGCATTTTCCCATAGAATTTATGACTGCGCTTTTAAATTCCGAGCGCGATAACACCGATAAAATTGTAGAGTATGTTAACGAGGCCGGCCGCATGGGAATTAAGATTTTACCTCCCGATATTAATGAGAGCGATGCTTTATTTAAAGTCATAGACAACAATACCATTCGCTTTGGGCTATTGGCAGTAAAAAACGTAGGAAGCGGAGCAATCGAGTCCGTGGTCCAGGCGCGAATGGAAGGAAAATTTAATTCCCTGCAGGATTTATGCCAGCGCATTGACCCGCGCCTGGTGAACCGCAAGGTCCTGGAAAGCCTGATTAAATGCGGCGCCTTGGATTATTTTGGCCTTCCAAGAGCACAGATGGTTGCCGGTTTAGATAAGGTGCTGGAATTTTCTTCTAAGACTCAAAAGGAAAAAGCCAAGGGACAGATTTCTTTCTTTGACCAGGATTTCCTGACAAATAGTTTTAAGGATAGCGTGAATAACTTGCCTGAAATAAAAGAATGGCCTGAGCCGCAGCTTTTATCCTTTGAAAAAGAGATGCTCGGGTTTTATGTCAGCGGCCATCCCTTAGCGCGTTATGCTGAACAGCTGCGCCGTTTTTCTTCTTCTTCAATAGGAAATATTGCGCAATACAAAGACCAGGACGCCATAAATTTAGTGGGTTTGATTATCAAGATTAAGCAGACCACTACCAGGCTAAAGCAGGAAAAAATGGCCATTTTAAAAATAGAAGATTTAGAGGGAGTGATGGAAGCCTTGATATTTCCTGCGGCTTTTCAGAAAGTATCGCGCTATCTCCAACCGAACAGTGTAGTTTTGGTCAGGGGCAGGCTGAATGCCAGGGAAGATACCCCTAAGATTATAGTGAATGACCTTTTTCCCATAGAGGAGGCGTATAAGTTAATTACCCGGGTAAATATTGATCTTTCCGGAATTCGGGAAAATTTATTTGAGAGTTTGAAAGAATTATTAACTTCTTCTTCGGGCAGTATACCGGTTTACTTGAATTTAAATACGCCCACTAAGTCCCGGGTACAGTTAATCGTCGGACAAGGGCTATATATTAATCCCTCCGAAGAATTAATTCAGGATATCGAGAATCTTCTGGGCAGGGAAAGATTGTCTCTGGTATTTTAGGTTTTATATTCTTATTGACATTGTAAGTTTTTGGTGGTACTATGGTTATGTAAAATGGAGGTGCAGAGATGACAAAGAAAGATATTATACTTAAAGTATCTGACGCGACGAATTTAAAACAGATAGATGTGAAGAAGGTTGTACAAAAAGCCTTTGATTGTATTATTGAGGCGCTGGTAAGAGGAGAAAAAATAGAACTGCGTAATTTCGGGGTCTTTAAGATAAAACAGAGAAAGAGCCGCACTGGCAGGAATCCTCGGACCGGTCAGATAGTTCCTGTCCCACCGAGAAAAGTAGTTGTCTTTAAGCCGGGCCTTGAGATGAAGAAAAAGGTCAGATAAAGACAAGTCCGTTTATCAAACCTAAAGATAAAATTTCAAATTCAAAATAAATGTCTTCAATGAGGTTAAGGAGAATTTCAGGAACAAAAGATATCTTGCCTGACGAGGTATCTTGGTGGCAAAATATAGAGTCAATAACCCGCCAGATCTTTTCCAGCTATAATTATAAAGAGATACGCCCGCCTTTACTAGAAGAAGCTCTTTTATTTAATCGTTCTTTAGGCGATTCCGCGGAGATAGTCCGGAAGCAGATGTTCATTATCAAGAATGATAAAGATACATATGCCCTGCGTCCAGAGGCAACCGCTTCGGTAGTGCGCGCTTATATTGAAAATAATTTGGATAAGACACGAGGCCTACAGAAACTTTATTACCTGGGCCCGATGTTTCGGCTGGAAAGGCCGCAAAAGGGCCGCTTGCGCCAATTTCACCACTTAGGATGTGAAGTAATCGGATTAAGGGAACCAGAAGTGGATGTAGAAGTGATTTCTTTGGCCAATCATTTGCTGAAAAGTTTTTCTATAGAAGGATATAAAATTAAAATTAACAGCTTAGGCTGCGCAAAGGATAAAAAAGAATTAACCCAGATTCTTTCTAAAAACCTAAAGGATAAATTAAGCCAACTTTGCGCTGATTGTAAAGTTAGGTTTAGAAAAAATACCTTGCGCATTCTGGATTGTAAAAATGAAGAGTGCGTCAGGATAGTTTCTAAATTAAACATTACGGATAGACACCTTTGCCCTGAATGCAGCACGCATTTTGCCTTAGTAAAAGAAGGATTAGGGGCATTAAATTTAGAATATGAGGTCAGCCCATATCTTGTGCGCGGCCTGGATTATTATACCCGCACGGTCTTTGAAATTACGCATCAGGATTTAGGCAGTCAGGATGCTATAGGCGCAGGCGGAAGGTACGATAATTTAGTCAGTGAATTAGGCGGCCCAGACGTAGGGGCAATCGGATTTGCCTTTGGGACGGAGAGATTATTGTTGGTGTCAAGCGTCAAGTGTCAAGCGTCAAACGGAAACTTAGTGTATCTCATTACATTGGGTGAGGCAGCAAAGAAACAAGGCTTGAAACTATTGGATAATCTACGCAAAGCCGAAATCACCTCGGATATGGATTATGAAAATAAGTCTCTTAAAGGCGCTTTGCGCAAGGCCAATGATTTAGGCGCGCATTTTGTCATCATTATAGGAGAGGATGAATTGAAGAAAGACGTAGTACTTTGAAGGACATGGTCTCTGGAGAACAGAGGGAAGTTAAACAAGAAGAGTTAATAAAG
>MHGW01000013.1:10088-17087 GCA_001805765.1 Omnitrophica WOR_2 bacterium RIFCSPLOWO2_01_FULL_41_12
ACTACCAAATCCAAAATAAATCCAAAATCCCAAATCCAAATTATTGTTTTTTTTGGATTTTGAAATTGGGATTTATTTGGTAGTATTGGTATTATTTGAAATTGGGATTTTTAAAATATGTTACGTACTCATAACTGCGGCCAATTAAACGCACAGGATATCGGAAAAGAAGTTACGCTTTGCGGCTGGGTAGCCAAGCGGCGCGACCATGGAAAACTTATCTTTATTGATATCCGCGATAGATACGGACTGACCCAGGTGGTTTTTAATCCCAAGGAGTGCGCAGAAACTCATCAAAAGGCAAATACCCTCAGAAACGAATTCGTGATTAAAATCCAAGGTTTAGTGAATAGCCGGCCCGCAGGCACGATAAATTCCAGGTTATCTACGGGCGAAGTAGAAATTGTGGCCAAAGACTTAGTAGTATTAAATCCCAGCCTCACCCCGCCTTTTGAAATAGAAGAAGATATAGAGGTTACCGAAGAGATGCGCTTGAAATATCGCTATCTGGATTTAAGAAGGAGCAGCGTATTTAATAATTTTATCTTAAGGCACAATCTTTATAAGATTATCCGCGCATTTTTAGACCAAAAAGATTTTATCGAGTCAGAAACACCCATACTTACCAAATCTACGCCTGAGGGTGCGCGGGATTATTTAGTGCCTGCACGCTCTTCTCCGGGAAAATTCTTTGCCCTACCCCAGTCTCCGCAGTTATTCAAGCAGATTTTAATGGTCTCAGGCATGGAAAGATATTACCAGATTGCCAAATGTTTTCGCGATGAAGACTTACGCGCAGACCGGCAGCCGGAATTCACGCAGTTAGACCTGGAAATGTCTTTTATAGAGGAAGAAGATATTTTTTCCTTAACCGAAGGCATAATGCAGATCATCTTTAAAGAACTAAAGGGAATAGAGATTAAATTGCCTTTTCCCCGCATAAAATATCTTGAGGCGCAAAGTAAATTTGCTACAGATAAGCCGGATTTCAGAAAAGAACTGAATACAGATTTTGCCTTTGTCTGGGTAATAGATTTTCCCTTATTTAAATACAATGAGGAAGAAAAACGCTGGGAGAGCGAACATCATCCTTTTACCGCACCTAGGCAAGAAGATTTAGATTCAATAGAAAAAGCTCCGGATAAAGTAAAGGCGCGTTCTTACGACTTAGTTTTAAACGGCATGGAGATAGGCTCGGGTTCCATCAGGATTCATGACCAGCAGTTACAGGAAAGGATTTTTAAGGTTATCGGAATAAATAAACAACAGGCGCACCAGCGTTTTGGTTTTCTGTTAGAAGCCTTTCAATTCGGTGCACCACCCCACGGCGGCATTGCCTTTGGCCTGGACAGGCTTTTGGCGATTTTAGCCGGTAAGGAAAGTATCCGGGAGGTAATTACCTTTCCCAAAACCCAGGCCGCATCCTGTCCTTTGACCGGAGCACCTTCGGATGTAGATGAGAAGCAGTTAAAAGAATTGGAGATATCTATAAAAACTAAAAAGAAAAGGAGGAAAAAAAATGTTTAGGGATTTGTTACTCGTTACCAGTTACTCGTTACTAGTTACTATGCTATTAGCCGGTTGCGTGGTCAGGACCTATCCGGTAACCAAAGAAAGAATTGACCAGGAAATAACTGCTGGTAATCGCGGATATCTTAAAGGCGAGGTGCCAGAAGGAGAAGTACGCGAAAGAAAAAAGACCCGCACTACGCAAACAGTAGAGATCGAACTTTATCCGCCCATAAGATTTGAAAGAATGTCTAAGCCCAAATACACAGAGAAAGCACCTCAAGAAGTAAGTGAAGATAATCAAGTATGGGGTAATCGCGGATTCATTACGCAGAGCGAAACCCCGGAAATACAAGAAATAGGAGCTCCACAAGAAAAAGTAGAAAGATATACCGTGCAAAAGGCGGATACCTTACAGAAAATATCCCAAAAATTCTACGGGACCACTAAAAAATGGAACAAAATTTATCAGGCAAATCAGGATAAATTAAAAGGCCCGGATAAAATATATCCCGGTCAGGTCATAGATATACCTATTGAGCCGCTGAAAGAACCCTCAGAAAACCTGAAATAATACAAGATGAATAAGACCATCAAGTTGATGAGTACTGAAGAGGCCCAGTTACTCTTTGGGCCTGGCGATGAAAACATTAAGGTAATTGAGAAAGACTTTAAAGTTAAAATTACCCTGCGCGCTGATTTCTTGAAGTTAAACGGCACGGCTACCAATATAAAAAAGGCATCGGGCCTTATCGGATATATTTTAGAGGCCATACGTTCCGGCCAGACAGAATTAGGCCGCTCAGATTTACACTACCTGATCTCTAATTTTAGGCATCCCAAGAAGGCAGGGGCTAAAGAGGCGCAAGAGGTAAACATTATCCGTTCATCAAGCAGCAAACAGATAGGGCCAAGGACAAAAGGTCAGCACGAATATGTGGAGGCGATTAAAAAACACGATATTGTATTCGGTATTGGCCCGGCAGGGACAGGAAAGACTTATTTAGCTATGGCTTCTGCAGTGGAAGCTTTCAAAAAACAAGAGGTGCGCAGAATCATCCTTACTCGTCCAGCTATTGAAGCAGGGGAGTCATTAGGTTTCCTACCCGGCGATATGTATGAAAAGATATCCCCGTATCTGCGGCCGCTTTATGACGCGCTTTACGATATGATGGAGGCAGAGACTATTGAAAAGTATTTAGAAACCGGGATCATTGAGGTAGCGCCCCTGGCGTATATGCGGGGCAGGACTTTAAATGATGCCTTTATTATTCTGGATGAAGCGCAAAATTGTACTGCTGAACAGATGAAGATGTTTTTGACCCGTTTAGGGTTTGATTCCAAGGCAGTGATTACCGGTGATATGACCCAAAGCGACCTTCCCGAAGGCAAACCCATAGGCCTCCTGCAGGCGCAGGATATATTAGCCAGCATTGCAGGCATAAAATTTATTTATTTCACGGGTTTTGATGTGGTCAGGCACGCCCTGGTGCAGCAGATTATTGAGGCTTATGACAAAACAAACCGCGCTAAATAAGATATTTAAAAATTCCGGGCTGATTTTTGGTGCGGCATTACTTTTTGTTTTAAGTTTTATCCTGCAGATTAACTTTTCAGTTGCGGTTTTTTCGCTCTCCATATTCTTATACCTTAAGAATAGGAAATTTACCCTTAACGGTTTTTCCCTGCTTAATTTTAGCCTGCTTTTTGTAATTATATTTGCCGCCAGTTACTTGATTATTAGTAAGGCCCTGCCGATATTCTATATACCTTTTGCTGTAATACCTATGTTAACCACGTTATTATTTAATCAAATAGAGATCTCGTTGTTGATTACTCTTTTATCTTCCATATCTGTGGCAGCAATAATGCCCGTCTACTCCCCTTATTTATGTTTGTTTTTTTTAATCAGCGGAATCCTCTCTAGCCTCATGGTGTTAGCTGCGCGCAGGCGCATCGCGATTATCCGGGCTGGCCTGATCATCGGCGTTATCCAGGCGATAACGCTCATCTTCCTGGACCGCTTTTGGCTTTTTGAGCCTTCCAGATACCTGATACTGGTCACCAACGGCATAATCTGTAGCATTATTGTGCTGGGCACTCTACCGGTCTTTGAAAACCTCTTTAAGACAGTGACAAACATCAGCCTGTTAGAATTAGCGGATTTTAACCACCCGCTTTTACAACGCATGATACAAGAAGCCCCGGGTACATATCATCACAGCCTGATGGTGGGAAATATTTCAGAGGCTGCCTGCTTGGCAGTAGGCGCAAATGCGCTCTTAGCCAGAATCGGTGCCTATTATCACGATATAGGTAAGATCCAAAAGCCGGAGTATTTCAGCGAGAATCAAAATAAAAGCATGAGTTTACACGATACATTATCTGCGACCATGAGCAAACTGATTATTATGAATCATGTTAAGGAGGGAGCGGAACTGGCTAAGAAATATAAAATTAACCCCCGTTTGATAGATTTTATTTTACAGCACCACGGCAATAGTTTAGTTTATTATTTTTACCGTCGGGCATTAGAAGGGTTAGAAGAAGACCAGGAGATAAAAGAAGAGGGGTTTCGTTACCACGGGCCAAAGCCCAATAGCAAAGAAACAGCCATTGTTTTACTGGCGGATTCAGTAGAGGCGGCGACCCGCGCATTAAAAGACCCTGCGCCTGCAAAGATAGAAGAGATCGTGCACAAGGTGATCAATAATAAATTTATTGACGGACAGCTTGATGAGTGCGAACTTACCTTAAAGGACCTGGAAAAAATTTCATTGGTATTTATCCGTATATTAAGCGGCATATATCACGGGCGGATAACCTACCCCGAAGGTAGCGATGAAAATAATCATAAAAAATCTTCAAAAGAAAATTCCCATCAATCCCAAAAGGATAAAGTCAGCAGTTCTTAAGGCCCTGTCTTCACCCCACGCTTCTTTGAAATATAATAAAACCATAAAGGAAGGGCGGGGCGAAATAACATTTTGCTTTGTGAATGATAAAAAGATAAAAAGCCTTAACAGAGAGTTTTTGCATAAGAATTATAGCACGGATGTATTATCTTTTGATTTTTCTACCCAAGGAAAAGAAATTTTTGCGGATGTAGTCATTTCTACGGACACGGCTGTGCGTAATGCCACAATCTATAAGACCTCTAGCCTCTATGAGGTATATCTGTATGTGGTTCACGGGACTTTGCATCTTTTAGGTTACGATGATAAGACTAAAGAACAGCGCAAGATAATGGATCAAAAGGCCAAAGAGATACTAAAATATGTCATTACAAAGGACTGAAGCTGTAGTCATCAAGAAGCAGGATTTTCGCGAGACATCCCTGATAGTCAATTTCTTTACCCGCGAATTTGGAAAACTTTCCGGCATATTAAAGGGTATAAGGACAGAACCGGCAAAATTTGCCAGTCAGTTAGAGCTATTTTCTTATAATGATATTATATTTTATAGAAAAAGGAATTCTTCGTTGCATCTGGTGAGTTCCTGCGATATAAAAAATAATTTTGATTCTTTAAGGTTAAATATCGGTAAGGTGGGCACAGCAAGCGTAATAATTGAATTAATAGATAGCATTATGGCTGTGGAAGATAAAAATGAAGAGGTATTTAATTTACTTATAGAGAGCCTTCAGGAGTTAGCCGTAAATCATAATATAGATAAAATCGCCACTATTTTTAAAATCAAGATACTTTCTCTATCGGGTTTTAAACCCAATTTTAATTCCTGCTGTTTATGTGAGGATAGAATCTTAGGCCAATCAAAATTCAGCTTGTCCTTAGGAGGATTACTTTGTACCCGCTGTTGCCATAAGGACATGAGTGCGCGTTCAATCTTTAGGGGGACAGTGGCGTCAGTATTGCATATTGAAAAAAATGATTTTAGAAGCAACCTTAACCTAGGCATGAACCCGCAGATTAAAAGAGAATTGGAAAGTATTTTGAATGCATTTTTGCACTTTCACTTGGAAAGAGAACTTAAATCCCAGAAGGTATTGAATAAATTAGAAAACTTTGTACCTACGGTAAAATAATTTTCCTTTTTTAGGGAGGCAAAATGAAAATAGTAATAGTAGGCCCTGGGGCAATGGGTTGTTTATTTGCTGCCTTTTTAGCCAAGTCTACCCCTGCCTGCCGGCAGGCAGGGGTAGAAATCTGGATATTAGATAAAAATCCAGAGCGCGCCAAGAGAATTAACCAGCAGGGTATTAGTGTTGAGGGAATTTCTGGAAACTGGCAGGTTGAGGTTAAAGCCACGGCTAGCGTAGAAGAAATTGCCAGAGCGGATTTAATAGTTATCTGTGTAAAGTCTTATGATACAAAAGAAGCAATAAGTAATGCCAAATCTCTTATCGGCGATAATACCAAAGTGCTTACCTTGCAAAATGGCATCGGTAATATTGAGATCATGGCTGAAGTGGTGGGCAGCGAAAAAGTTATCGCAGGGGTCACGAATTTAGGCGCCACCTTAATGGATATTGGCAAGGTCAGGCACGCAGGCAAGGGAGAAACGGTAATCGGCCGTATAGACGGAAAGATTCCTATGGAACTGCGCACCATACGCGAAGTTTTTAATAAAGCGGGGTTAGAAGCCAGAATCTCGCGGGATATCAAAGGCCTTTTATGGTCAAAATTAATTATTAATGCAGGTATCAATGCCTTAACTGCAATAACCCGCTTAAACAATGGAAGGCTAGTGGAGTTTGAAGGCACGCGCAGGATTTTAAGGGAGGCGGTTACTGAGGCAATAAGAATTGCCAAAAGAAAAAGGATAAAACTTATTTATGATGACCCCTTGGCCAAGGTTGAGGCAGTTTGCGAGGCAACGAGCACAAACGTTTCTTCAATGTTGCAGGATGTCTTAAGAAAAAAACGCACCGAGGTTGATTTTATCAACGGCGTCATTGTGCGCCAGGGGCAGGAATTAGGCATCCCCGTGCCGGTAAATTCCATATTAGTAGATTTAGTCAAAACTATTGAAATAAGTTACAATTTAGCAGTAGAGAGATAGTATATTAGTTTTGCTGCGGGCTTGCTCGCGCACTGAAAATTTTTGCCGTGCGCTACGGTTTACTCGCCGCTTCCGTGTAGACTTACGCAGAGTGCTGTCCACTCCAGCGGTTCGTAACCCCTTGCGCACTTTTGCCTAAAAATTTTCTAATGTGCGCTCACAAACCCTCCGCAAAACTAATATATCGTGCTAAAATTTTACAAGCAATGAAAAAATATATCTTAATAATACTTATAGCGATTGCGGGGATTGCTCCGTTTTTTATGTTTAAAGACAGATTGAAGCCGCCTTTGGGAGGGAAAGAGAAACTTTACTGTAGTATCCAGCTAAAAAAATGTCAGGAGAATTTATTAAACTACCTGAAATTAAGAAAGGATGCTTTGGCAGCATTAGAAATAGAAAAGATATTGGCCATAGACCCCAATGATTTATGCGCCTTATGGGCAAAAGCAGAAGTTTTTCGCCGGG
>MHGW01000013.1:17156-20648 GCA_001805765.1 Omnitrophica WOR_2 bacterium RIFCSPLOWO2_01_FULL_41_12
GTTTAATCAGTTTATCTTATATCAGATATCACGAAAATAAATTTGAGGCGGCTATTAGAATTTTAAAGCAGGTTTTAAATCAGCCGGATTTAGAAAGAGAAAACAAGGCCTTGGCTTATATGCTGATGGGTAGCATCAATGCTAAAAAATCCTCGACAGGCGGTTTATTCAATAAACTCGCTTATGGGTTAAGGGTAAAAGGTTTTTTTGAAAAGGCAAAGGCCATAGCCCCGGATTTAACCGAAGTGCACCTAGGATTAGGCACATTTTATTTACTTGCGCCCAGCGTAGCAGGCGGAAACGTAGACAGGGCAATCGCAGAATTAAAATATGCCGTAGAGTTAACCCCGGATTTTGCTACGGCTTGCGCGCGGCTGGCCCAGGCCTATAAAAAGAAAGGCAGTATAGAGAAATATAATTTTTATCTTCAGCGCGCAAGAGAACTGGATCCCGAGAATGAAGTTTTAGGGGAATTATGACATTTTAAATGCACAATTCAAATTTAGCAATAAGTCAGATATTTCGTAATGTTGCCCAAATCCTGGAGATAAAGGGAGATAATCCTTTTAGAATCCGCGCCTATGAAAGGGCAGCGCAGAATATTGAAGGCCTGACCGAGAATATAGAAAATTTTGTGGCTCAAGATAGATTGGGCGATATCCCGGGCATTGGTAAAGACCTGGCATATAAAATCAAAGAATTTATTAAAACCGGAAGGCTAAAAGTGTATCAAGATTTAAAAAGAACCATACCCGCTGGTTTATTAGATTTACTGAATATCCCCTCTGTAGGGCCAAAAACCGCTAAATTACTATATGAAAAGTTAAGAATAGGCAACATTCAGGATTTAGAAAATGCAATTAACAAAAATAAACTGCAGGGAATTTTTGGCATAAAAGAGAAAACCGTTCAGAATATCTTAAAAGGTATAGAGTTGCGGAAAAAAAGAAAAGAAAGGATGACCTTGGCGCAAGCCATAGAAGCGGCAGATGAGTTTGTGGCTGCCTTAAAAAAATTACCCGGAGCCAGAAAGATTGCTATTGCCGGAAGCCTGCGCCGCCAAAAAGAAACGGTGCGGGATATTGATCTCTTAGTGATATCTGATGCTCCGGAAAAAATAATGGATGCCTTCGTGAAGTTTCCGCAGGTAAAAGAAGTCTTAGGCAAGGGTAAGACTAAGTCTTCAGTGCGCACGAAAGACGATGTGCAGGTGGATTGTCGGGTAGTAGAGGAAAGGTCCTTCGGCGCAGCGCTTTTATATTTTAGCGGAGCAAAGAATTTCAATATTAAACTCAGACAGTTAGCTATCAGGAAGGGATTAAAAATCAATGAATACGGGGTATTCAGAAGTAATAGATTTATCAGCGGCAGAACCGAAGAGGAGATATTTAAAACCTTAGGGATAGCTTATATTGAGCCGGAATTACGGGAAGATAACGGAGAGGTAGAACTAGCGCAAAAATTTAAATTGCCCAGGCTCATTGAACTAAAAGAACTTAAAGGCGACCTGCATGTGCACTCCAAATGGTCAGATGGCGCAAATACTATTGAAGAAATGGCTAGGGCGGCTAAAAATTTAGGTTATTCCTATATTGCTATCACCGACCATTCTCAGAGCCTTAAGGTAGCTGGCGGATTAAGCATTGCGGATTTAAAAAAGAAAAAGCGGGAAGTGGATAAAATAAATAAAAATTTAAAAGGTTTTAGGGTTTTATATGGCACTGAGGTTGATGTAAGATCCGACGGTAAAATCGATTATAAAGATAAGATACTCAGAGAATTTGATCTGGTGGTAGCGGCAATCCACACCGGATTTAAACAAGCGAAAGAACAGCTCACCAGAAGGATAATTTCAGCCTGTAAAAATAAATATGTGCATATTATTGCCCATCCTACAGGCAGGCTCTGGGGTACGCGCGAGGCCTACGATATTGATTTAGAGGAGATTTTCAAAGTGGCAAGACAGACTAACACTCATCTGGAGATAAATGCCTTTCCTGAGAGATTAGATTTAAACGACCTGAATTCTCACCGCGCCAAAGAAATGGGCGTAAAATTAGCGGTGAGTACAGACGCGCATACCACAGATCAGCTGCAGGGCATCAGGTTAGGTGTTTCTGTGGCCAGGCGCGGCTGGTTGGGTAAAAATGACGTAGTGAACACATTGTCAGCGGCAGAGTTGTTAAAATCCATTGCGAAATGAAAAGAAAAGATGTATAAAATAATTCATCGCGAAGATTTAGCTAAAGATATCGCCAGAATTGAGGTAGAGGCTAGCCAAATAGCTCAGAAGGCTAAGGCCGGCCAATTTGTGGTAGTAGTGGTGGATGCCAAAGGTGAGCGCATCCCTTTAACCTTAAGCGACTGGAATAAAGATAAAGGCACCATCAGCTTGATCTTTCAGAAAGTAGGCTTTAGCACCTGTAAACTGGCAGGGCTTAATGCCGGGGAAAGAATAGCACATATTCTCGGGCCTTTAGGCCATCCCACAGAAATAAAAAATTTTGGCGAGGTTTATTGTATCGGAGGAGGAGTAGGGATTGCCGAGGTTTATCCGGTCTCCCGGGCATTTAAAGAAGCGGGAAACCGGGTAATCGGCATCATCGGAGCGCGCTGCAAAAATTTAGTGATATTAGAAAACCAGATGCAGCAGATTTGCGACGAGTTATTTATTACTACGGATGACGGCTCTTACGGCCGCAAAGGTTTTGTGACCGATGTATTAAAGGAATTATTGACCGTGATAGAAAAATCTACGCATACCAAATATCCTAGTTTAGTCTATTGCATCGGCCCGGTGGCGATGATGAAGGCAGTTGCTCAACTCACCCTTGATTCTAAGATTAAAACTATCGTGAGTTTAAATCCCATAATGGTGGATGCTACGGGTATGTGCGGTTCCTGCCGCTGTACAGTGGCGGGCAAAACTGTATTTGGCTGCGTGGATGGCCCGGACTTTGAGGCACAGGGAATAGATTTTGATGAATTACAGGCGCGTTTAAATTTATTTAAAGCCCAGGAAGATAGCTTAAGAAAATGCCATGAATAATCATCAGATGTTCATTTATTTCTCTCAGTTGATGGATAGGCCTGTTGTCGATAATAATGGAATATCTGTCGGAGAAATTTATGATATAGTCGTGAGGCCCACGCAGGTCTATCCGCAATCATCGCATTTAATTATCCGCAAGGGTTTTCCTAACCGCAAGTATGCACTAATCGCATGGTCGGATATTGTAAATATAGAGGGCAGCCAGATATGCTTAACAATTGAAAACTCAAAAATTGCCTTTAGAGAAAAACGCAACAATAAAGAAGAATTGACCTTACGCCGGGATATTCTAGACCAGCAGGTAGTAGATACCTTTAATCATAAGGTCATCCGGGTTAACGATATCCACTTGCTTTTTGTGGACCATTCTTTGATGGTAGCCCATGCGGATATAAGCGCGCGGGGGTTGTTACGGCGCTTAGGTTTAGAAAAATTTTCTG
>MHGW01000013.1:20698-20885 GCA_001805765.1 Omnitrophica WOR_2 bacterium RIFCSPLOWO2_01_FULL_41_12
TTAATCTCCTGGAAACATATTCAACCGCTTTCCATAAATCCAGCGAGTATGACCATCAAGGTAGATGTCCCGCAGCAACAGTTCAGTAGTATACCCGCCGCGGATTTAGGCGATATTTTTTTGGATTTAAATATTAAACAGCAGATCTTGCTTTTTAAATCTTTGGATTTATCTACCCGCTCGAGAA
>MHGW01000013.1:21027-21775 GCA_001805765.1 Omnitrophica WOR_2 bacterium RIFCSPLOWO2_01_FULL_41_12
GTTTTTGAGTTTAATGGAGAGTAAATATTCCAAGAGGCTTTCGCAACTTTTGGGCTATTCCAGTGATTCTGCCGGAGGCCTGATGACTACCGAATATATGGCTTTCTTAAAAGATACGCCTATTGAGTCAGTATTAGGGCAGATTAAAGAACGCGTTTTTAAAGTTGAACCGGCGCAGTTTGTTTATGTTATTGATCAGAATCACTGTCTGATTGGCTCCACAAATTTCCGCAGGTTGATCCTAGCTAATCCGCAGGAACCTATACAAAATGCTGTTTTCCCCAAGACGTATTTCGTGCATCTGGATTCCAGTGTAAAAGAGGTCGCCTATCTTATGGAGAAGTATAAATATTATGCCATCCCTGTTGTAGATAAAAATAATGTCCTGCAGGGCATTATTACCGTGGACGATATCCTCAGCCAGTTAATTGCTTTTGCCTGGCGCAGGTTAAAAAAGATTAAAATATTACCTCAAAGATGAATAAGGGTTTAAAAAATTTCTGGGTAAGAATGCTTATTTTCCTTTCGGTAATGGGCCCGGGCATTATTACTGCCAATGTGGATAATGATGCCGGAGGAATTACCACTTATTCTGTGGCCGGCGCGCATTTTGGTTATGCGCTGATCTGGTCATTTTTACCCATTATCGTAGCGTTAGTAATTATCCAGGAGATGTCCAGCCGTATGGCAGTCGTCACAGGCAAGGGCTTGGCAGATCTGATCCGGGAAGAATTCGGAGTGCGGGTTA
>MHGW01000013.1:21802-22004 GCA_001805765.1 Omnitrophica WOR_2 bacterium RIFCSPLOWO2_01_FULL_41_12
TTTCCAATCTCTTTAATACGATTTCAGAATTCGCCGGTATTGCTGCCAGCGCAGAATTATTCGGTATAAGCAAATACGCCTTAGTACCGCTGTGCGCTATCTTTGTCTGGTGGCTGATTGTAAAAGGCACTTATAAATCTGTGGAAAAGATATTTTTATTGGCCTGTGTATTTTATCTTTCCTATGTGTTTTCCGGGTTCAT
>MHGW01000013.1:22110-25249 GCA_001805765.1 Omnitrophica WOR_2 bacterium RIFCSPLOWO2_01_FULL_41_12
GCCCCCTGGATGCAATTTTATCAGCAGTCTTCAGTGGTAGAAAAGGGCATAAAAATTGAAAATTATAAATATAGCAGATTAGATGTGATTATCGGCTCTTTTGTGGTAAATATCGTAGCCATATTTATTGTGGTGGTATGCGCCAACACCCTGTTCAAAAACGGTATTAGAATAGAAACCGCTAAAGATGCAGCTTTAGCCCTGAAGCCCTTAGCAGGCAAATACTGTTTTTATTTATTCGCCTTTGGCCTTTTAAATGCCTCGGTATTTTCCGCCTGCATATTGCCTTTATCTACCGCCTATTCTGTTTGTGAAGGCATGGGTTGGGAGGTAGGCGTAAATCGGCGGTTCAAAGAGGCGCCTCAATTTTATGCACTTTATACCGCCATAATTATCATCGGTGCTGCAATAATACTTTTTCCCGGGGTTAAACTTATCCCCATTATGCTGATCTCGCAGGCAACTAATGGCCTGCTTTTACCGTTTGTTTTAATCTTTATGCTGCTTTTAGTGAATAATCGGCGCCTGATGGGCAAATATACCAATTCTAAAATATATAATATTCTGGTAATCTCGGTGATTGTGAGTATGGTCGGGCTATCTATAGCCTTAATTTTTACTACTTTTATTAAATAAGATGCGCCAAAAAATTCCTCAGCAGCCCGTAAAGATAAGAATAAAAAATTTTTTGGAAGTGGCCTTAGGTTTTTCAAAAGAAGAGGCAGAAAAGGAAGCCCGGCGCTGCCTGCAGTGTAAAGAGCCACTTTGCGTGCAAGGCTGCCCGGTAGAAATTAATATTCCGGCTTTTATAAAATTAATCCAGGAAGGTAAACGCAAAGAAGCACTAGAAAAAATAAAAGAAAGAAATAACCTGCCGGCAGTTTGCGGCCGGGTTTGCCCGCAGGAAGACCAATGCGAAGCAGTCTGTGTGCTGAATAAGAAAAAGATACCTATTAATATTGGAGCTTTGGAAAGATATGCCGCGGATTATGAAAGTGAGCAAGGGACTGTCCCCGTTAGAAAGACAAATTCCTTGTTTAAGGGGACTGTCCCTATGAAGATCGCAGTAGTAGGTTCTGGGCCTGCAGGATTAACCTGTGCTGCAGATTTAGCCAAGATGGGCTATCGGGTGAGCCTTTTTGAATCTTTGCATTTAGCCGGCGGCGTGCTGGTTTATGGTATACCGGAATTCCGGATGCCGAAAAAGATAGTGCAGCAAGAAGTTGAATATATAAAGAGCCTGGGCGTAGAAATAGCCACCGATACTTTAATCGGCGCCAGCCTAACTATTGAGGATTTATTCAAAGATGGGTTTAAGGCTATATTTATTGCTGTGGGCGCAGGCCTACCGCAATTTTTAGGCATTTTGGGTGAGAATTTAAACCGGGTTTATTCTGCCAATGAATTTTTGACCCGGGTAAATCTGATGAAGGCGTATGCATTTCCTGAATATGCCACGCCGATAAATATAGGTAAGCAGGTAGCGGTGATTGGCGGCGGTAATGTTGCCCTTGATTCTGCCAGAGTGGCATTAAGAATAGGGGCTAAAGTGATGTTAGTCTATCGGCGCACGGAAAAAGAAATGCCCGGCCGCAAAGAGGAGATAGAAAATGCTAAAGCAGAAGGGGTGATTTTACAGTTTTTGACCCAGCCCGTAAAAATTTTGGGTGATGAAAAAGGATTTGTCAAAGGACTGGAATGCATAAAAATGGAATTGGGCGAAGCGGATGCCTCAGGCAGAAGGCGGCCTGTTCCCATAAAAGATTCAAATTTTGTTTTAGAGGCGGATACGGTGATTGTAGCTATCGGACAAAATCCTAATCCGCTATTACCCAAAGTTACCCCCGGCCTTAAGACTAATAGAGACGCAACTATCGTCGTCGACAAGAATTTTATGACTTCTATGAGCGGTGTTTTTGCCGGCGGTGATATTATTACCGGAGCAGATACTGTCATCTCAGCCATGGGAGCAGGAAAGAAGGCTGCGATTGCAATTGATAAGTATATCAAGGGAGAATAACATGGAAACGAAGATAACAGTAAAAGATATTTTAGCCTTAAAAAATAAACGCAAAATCACCATGCTTACCGCCTACGATTATCCTCTGGCATCTTTGATTGACAGGGGAGGGATTGACTTGATTTTAGTGGGTGATTCGGTGGCGAATGTGGTTTTGGGATTAGATTCTACGACAAAAGTGGGAATGACGGAGATGTTGCATCATGCCAAGGCAGTGACCCGCGCAGTAAAGCACGCTTTGGTCATCGGCGATATGCCTTATGAGTCTTACCAGGTCAGAATAGAAGATGCCGTAAAAAATGCCCAAAGATTTATTGCTGAGGCAAATTGTGATGCCGTAAAATTAGAGTGGTTTGACCAATGCTTAGAGGTTACAGATAAAATAATAAAGGCAGGAATTCCCGTGATGGGCCATATTGGCCTCACTCCACAGACTGCGGATAAATTAGGCGGGTTTAAGGTGCAAGGAAAGGATGCCCAAGCTGCCCAGCGCCTAATCACACAGGCAGAGGATTTAGAAAAATTAGGTTGTTTTTCTTTGGTCCTGGAATGCGTACCGGATAAAATTGCCGGGATGATTACGCAAAGATTAAAGATACCCACCATTGGCATCGGCGCAGGCCTACATTGCGACGGCCAGGTTTTAGTCACCCATGACCTCCTGGGCCTTTTTGAAAGATTTACGCCTAAATTTGTGAAGAAATATATCAATCTTTCGGCATTGATTGAAAAAGCCATACAGGAATATAAAGATGAGGTGATTCAGGAAAAATTCCCTACTCCAGAGCATAGTTTTAGCATAAAAGAAGAAGAACTTAAAAAGTTAGGTTAGCCCAGTGAAAAAGAAGATCCTTGAAAAATATATTTTAAGCGCGGCTGTTTTAGTCTGCGCAGTTGTCTTCGTGTCAAAGTTCGGCGGGCCCTCTCTCTTAAGGTTGTATGTGGAAAGCGGTATTGGTAATTGCCAAAATAATCCCATCCTTTGCGCCATCCCAGAAAAAGAAATAATAAATCCGGAAATCCGTAAAGAATATCTTGCGCAAATGGTTTATTATGATTTTCCGGGAATGGGGATCTATCTACCCAAAGGTTTCACGGTAGTAAAAGAGAAAATTACCC
>MHGW01000013.1:25261-28164 GCA_001805765.1 Omnitrophica WOR_2 bacterium RIFCSPLOWO2_01_FULL_41_12
AAAAAAAGAAACGGGCGCATTTAGAACCGGTTATTTATCTGCTTGAGGAAGAAGCAGATTTTTTTGTCAATCTGTTCCCCAGGGCAAAAAAAGAGGGCATAAAAAACGATTACGAATTTATTAGCCGTGTAATGTACGCCGATATCAAAAACATTAAAAATTTAACCGATGCTTTTTTCGTGATTATGAAGTCGGTATTTACTCCGGATTTGGGCGGCCAAAAGAATATCAAGATGGTTAAATTTACTCTTGGCAATGCAAAAGGTTTTATCAATTATAATATTAGTAATAAAGAAAATTATTTTGATGGCAATATAATTGACCGGCAGGGGAATTTTTTCAAGATATACATAAAAGATAGAAGGGCAATATTAGATTTAGATAAGGTCTTAGCAATCATTTCTACGATTCATTTTACTTGACTTTAAGTATAATTTGCGCTAAAAATAAAAAACTATGGCTGAGAATTTAATGGAAAAGGTGGTTTCTCTTTGTAAGCGCCGGGGATTTATATTCCAGTCATCCGATATTTACGGCGGCCTTTCAAATACCTGGGACTATGGCCCATTTGGCGTAGAATTAAAAAATAATCTAAAGTCTAGCTGGTGGAAGGCAAATGTCTATGCCAGGGAGGATGTTTTTGGCATAGATGCGGCGATTTTAATGCACCCTAAAGTCTGGCAGGCCAGTGGCCACGTCAAAAATTTCTTTGATTTAAAAAGCGATTGTAAATCCTGCAAAAAGAGGTTTAAGTCCGCGGATTTAAAAGATAAAGATAAATGCCCTGAATGCGGCGGACAGCTGACCGAAAGCCGGCCCTTTAACCTGATGTTTGAAACTCATCAAGGGCCAGTTGAGGATGCGGCAAATTTAATCTATCTTCGGCCGGAAACTGCGCAGGGGATGTTTGTCAATTTCTTAAATATCTTGGATACCAAGCATCCGAAACTTCCTTTTGGCCTGGCGCAGATTGGCAAGGCCTTCCGCAATGAAATTACACCGGGAAATTTTACCTTTCGCACGCGTGAATTTGAACAGATGGAGATTGAGTATTTTGTGCATCCGGATGAAGCGGATAAATTTTTTGCCTATTGGGTGGAAGAAAGATTTAACTGGTATCTAAAATTAGGCCTCAAAAAAGAGAATTTAAGAAAAAGGCCGCATACAAAAGATGAGCTGGCGCATTATGCCAAATCCTGCACGGATATTGAGTATAATTTTGCCTTCGGCACTTCGACTGCGCTCAGTGCCGATGGTGAGCGTAGTCGAACCACCGGCTGGAGCGAATTAGAAGGCATTGCCAACCGCACAAATTTTGATTTAGAACAACATGAAAAATTTAGTGGAAAGGATTTTAAATATTTTAACGATACCACCAAGGAAAAGTTTTATCCCTATATCATAGAGCCTTCAGGCGGGGTGGATAGGAGCGTATTGGCATTTTTGGCGGATGCTTATTTTGAAGAGAAGGTTCACCCCCGCACCAATTTGAATAAAGCTGCTGATAAACAAGAAATTGGTGCGGGGGTAAAGGATGACACGCGGGTAGTTTTAAAATTACATCAAGATTTAGCGCCTACGAAAGTGGCAGTGCTGCCGCTTTTAAAGAATAGGCCGCAGATTGTAGAGTTAGCTAAAAGGATATTGGGGGATTTAAAAAAATCTTTTGTTACGGTTTACGATGATACTGCAGCTATCGGAAAACTCTATCGCCGGCAAGATGAAGTGGGTACTCTTTACTGCGTTACTGTGGATGTGCAGTCTTTAGAAGATAAACAGGTGACGATACGCGATAGGGATACAATGTTGCAGGATAGGGTTGGTATTGATAGATTAAAAGAATATCTCTTAGAGAAATTAGTTTAAGATTAAGAAAGGAAGGGTTTAAAAGTAATGAGCAATAAATATGTCTACTTCTTCGGCGGCGGTAAAGCAGAGGGAAATGAAAGTATGAAGAATTTACTCGGAGGCAAGGGAGCAAACCTGGCAGAGATGGCTGGGCACAAGAATTTACGGCTTCCGGTGCCGCCGGGTTTTACCATCACTACTTTAGTCTGCGCTTATTATTATAACAATAGAAAGGCTTATCCTAAGGGCCTAAAAGAAGAAGTGCAAAAGGCCTTAAGAAATATAGAGAAATTAATGGAGAGAAAATTCGGGGATGCGGATAACCCGCTTTTAGTTTCAGTGCGCTCGGGAGCTCGCCGGTCAATGCCGGGAATGATGGAGACGGTTTTAAATGTCGGCCTCACACAAAAGACCATCCCGGGATTGATAAAGCAAAGCAATGGCAATAGCCGTTTTGTTTATGACGCCTATCGCCGGCTGATCATGATGTATTCGGATGTGGTGATGGAAAAAGCCGCAGGGTTAGAGCCAAAGGATGAATCCGGAATACGTAAGCAATTAGAAAAAATAATGAGTGTAATAAAAAAAGAAAAGGGTTACCAGAATGATACGGACTTAACCAGCGACGACTTAAAAAAACTTTGCGCCTTATTTAAGGCCAAAATAAAAGAAGTTTTGCAAAAAGATTTTCCTGACGACCATTATGAGCAGTTATGGGGCGGCATAGGTGCTGTGTTTAGTTCCTGGCAGGGTAAGCGCGCAAAGAGTTACCGGCGCATAGAAAATATTCCTGATGAATGGGGCACGGCAGTGAATGTGCAGACTATGGTTTTTGGGAATATGGGCAGTGATTCCGCTACAGGCGTGGCTTTTACGCGTAATCCCGGAAACGGGGAAAATAAATTTTACGGAGAATATTTAATCAATGCCCAAGGCGAGGATGTGGTAGCGGGAATCCGCACACCCGCGCCTATAAATGAATATTCAAAATCAGGACAGAATAAAGATTTGGTTACTTTAGAAAAGGCCATGCCTAAGATTTACCAGGAACTCTT
>MHGW01000014.1:0-4181 GCA_001805765.1 Omnitrophica WOR_2 bacterium RIFCSPLOWO2_01_FULL_41_12
GAAAAAGGCCATAAGGTGGCAATATTGACCAGGGGCTATAAAAGAAAAATTAACACTATGGGTGACGAGCCCTCTATGCTGGCGATGAATCTAAAAGATGTAGCGGTGATTGTGGATACCAATAGAATCAGGGCAGCCAAAAAAGCCATAAAGGATTATTCTGTAGACAGCGTAATTTTAGACGATGGTTTTCAACAATGGAAGATAAAAAAGGGTTTAGAAATTGTTACTATTGATGCTACTAACCCTTTTGGCAACCGATATCTCTTGCCGCGGGGGATTTTACGCGAGCCTCTTTCATCACTTAAGCTCGCTGATATATTTGTTCTAACCAAGACTAATCTTAACCCGGATATTATAGATCTAAAATATTTTTTAGAACAAATTAACCCTAAGGCAATAATCTTTACCGCCGAACACAGGCCAATAGGTTTTTATGAGATTAATCAGAGCAATGTATTATTAGACAGGAATACCTTAAAAGGAAAAACCGTAACCTTGATTTCCGGAATCGGAGACCCGGACTCGTTTGAAAATTTAATTGTGAGTATGGGTATTAATATTGGGTTATCATTTAGATTTCCCGACCACTATAATTATACACAAAAAGATTTAGCTAAAATTTCCGCAGCTTCAAGAGAAAAAAACATAGATACCATTGTAACCACGGAAAAAGACGCTGTAAGACTTTACAACTTACAACTTAAAACTTATAACTTACAACTTTTAATCCTACGCATTGAACTGGTCATCACCAAAGATGAAGAAAAATTCCAGCACAGATTACTTAGCCTATATTCTCTTTAAACTAATTGCGCCCGTAATCAGGCGCCTGCCTTTAAATTTCAGCCTATTTTTGGCTAGAAGGCTGGGGGAATTATTTTACTATCTTGATGTTAAGCATAAGGCAGTTGCCCGCGCTAATATAAGGAATGCTTTAGGGACTTCCTTGTCTGCCCAAGGGCTATCTCTGCTGACTAAAGAATTTTATCGCACCTTTGCCCAGAATCTGTTTGAGGTATTTTTTATCCCTTTATTTAACAAAGAATACATCCATAAATATATCCGGATTGAAGGATTAGAACATATAGAAGAAGGTTTTAAAAGAGGAAAAGGAGTAATCCTTTTAAGTGTCCATGCTGGGAGCTGGGAATTTTCCAATATTATCTGCGCTATTCTGGGTTTTCCTTTTAGTTTGTTTATCCGTGAGCAGGGATTTTCCCGTTTAAATAATCTTCTCAACGAATACCGCCGGCAGAAAGGCTGTAAGATAATCCAGAGGCAAAATGGAATCAGAGGTTTAATCCGTGCGCTGAAAAATAACGAGGCGATTGGCATGACGGCTGACCAGGGAGGCAAAAGCGGCACACTAGTTAAATTTTTTGCTAAAAATGCCTCTATGCCTTCTGGCGCAATAAAGTTGGCCTTAAGATACGATGCTGCAGTTATCCCGGTTTTTTATACCCGGATAAAGGGCCCCTATCTTAAAATTTTTGTCTCACCCGTTATTAATATGAAGAAAAGAGCAAATTTAGGAGATGACATAAAAGAAAATCTACAAGAAGTAGTGCAGATATTTGAAAGATATATATCCAGATACCCTAAAGAATATCTCTGGACTTATAAAATCTGGAAATATAGCGATGAAAAGAATATCCTGATCTTAAGCGATAATAAAATCGGGCACCTGCGCCAATCCGAAGCAGTAGCCTATCTGCTTAAAGACCTGCTGGAAGAAAAAGGCCGGCAAGCCAGAATTAATACTGTAGAAGTAAAAAATAAAAAACTCTCCGGCGAAAGATGCGATTTTGTGATTTCCTGCGGCGCATCAATTACAGCGATTAATCTTGCAGTGTCGCGAGAGAACTTGGCTAAGTCAATAGTGATTATGCGGCCGTCTATTTTTAGTGTCAGGCGGTTTGATTTAGTAATTATGCCCAAACACGATCACCCTCCCAGAAGGAGAAATGTGGTCGTGACTGAAGGGGCGTTAAATTTGATTGACCAAAATTATTTAAGAGAGCAAGCCCAAGCATTATCTACGAACTACGAACTACGAACTACGAACTATTATATAGGTCTATTAATCGGCGGCAATACCAAAGATTTCCGTTTAGAGAAAGGGACAATTCTAGAGGTGATAAAACAGGTAAAATCCGTATCCGAAAGTAATAATGCCGATATCCTGATTTCTACTTCCCGCCGGACTCACCCTGATACGGAAAACTTAATCAAAAGCGAATTTAAAGATTATCCCCGCTGTAAACTTCTGGTCATTGCTAATGAGCAAAATTTTCCCTTTACTGTGGGCGGTATTTTAGGCTTAAGTAAAGTGGTAATTGTGTCTGCGGAGAGTATCTCGATGATTTCAGAGGCAGCCAGCAGCAGCCGTTATATAATTGTGTTTAAATCCAAAGTTAATCCGCGCCACAATAGTTTTTTAAATCACCTGGCTAAGCAAGGATATATTCGTCTCTGTGCACCGTCCAGGATATCTGCGCTGATAGATGAATTACAAAGAAAGCAGCCAAAAATAAATATTTTAAACGACAGGCTCAAAGTTGTTGAGGCTTTAAAAAGAATAATATGAATATTCTACAAATCTTGCCCGAATTAAATGTCGGTGGGGTGGAGACCGGCACATTAGATCTGGCCAAACATTTAGTAAAATTAGGGCATAAGGCAGTAGTGGTTTCTAATGGAGGAGAATTGGTAAAGGAACTGGAATCCTACGGCGCCATTCATTATCAATTGCCGGTGCATAAAAAATCCCTATTTACTATGGCCAGAATGATTACGCGCTTAGTAGAGATTATTAAAAAAGAGCAGATACAAATTGTGCATGCGCGTTCGCGGGTCCCGGCCTGGATTGCCCATTTTGCCAGCCGTAAAACCAATACTATATTTATTACTACCTGCCACGGTTATTATAAGAAACATCCCTTTAGCCAGGTGATGGGCTGGGGTAAAAGGGTGATTGTTTTAAGTAATGTGATTGGCCGGCATATGATTGACGATTTTTCTACACCGCATGAACGCATAAGGTTAATCCCGCGCAGCGTAGATTTAGAGAAATTTAATTATGTCGGGCCGGATAAAAAAAGAAGGCAGGATTTTAATGTCGGCATCATCGGCAGAATCACCCCTATAAAAGGCCACTTAGATTTTATCAAGGCCATGGCCAAGGTAGCCCGGGAAGTGCCCAGGCTTAAGATTTGGATAGTCGGAGATGCGCCGGCATCGCGCGAAGCCTACAAAGAGTCGGTGCAGGTATTAGTAAAAAGGCTGGGGCTGTGGCATTGCACGGAATTTTTAGGCACGACCAGAGATATACCCGCAGTCTTATCACATTTAGACCTTCTGGTTCTGGCTACTACCACGCATGAGGCATTTGGCAGGGTGATTGTGGAGGCGCAGGCCAGCGGAGTGCCGGTAGTGGCTACCCGCGTAGGAGGGGTAGTGGATATTATTGAGGATGAAAAGACCGGCCTGTTAGTTGCGCCTGGCGATCATAATAGTATGGCAGAGGCAGTGATAAAAATATTTAAGGATAATAGCTTAGGCCTGCGCTTAGCGCAAAATGCCTATAAAAAGGTCAAAGAGGAATATAATGTGCAGCTTTTGGTAAAAAGGACCCTTGAGGCTTATCAGGATGCGCTTTCCAATTTTAAAATTTTAATTATTAAGTTTAGTTCGTTGGGCGATGTTATTCTTTCTACGGCGGCAATCCGGGCAATTAGAGAAAAATTTCCAAATGGCTATCCCGAATGTAGTGACTCTACGAAGTCTAACTTCGGGATGCCGAGACTTCGGCACAAAATCAGCGCGCTTACAGGAGAGCAAGCAAAAAATGCCCTTTTATCCTCGCCCCACATTGATGAGTTGTTGGTCTGCAATTTTAAAAATAAGGATAAGGGGTTAAGGGGCCTCTTAAATTTAGCCTCTATTTTAAGAAAGAAAAACTTTGACTTAAGTATTGACCTGCAGAATAACCGTAAGAGCCACCTGCTTTCTTTCCTCTCTTTGGCTTTAAACCGTTATGGCTATGATAATAAAAAATTTGGCTTTCTGCTTAATCATCGTATAAAGGACGAAAAAATAGCCTTAGATCCTATCACCCACCAATTTAAAATACTCAAGATGCTGGATATAGATTTAAAAGATCCTAGATTAGAACTCTG
>MHGW01000014.1:4230-6511 GCA_001805765.1 Omnitrophica WOR_2 bacterium RIFCSPLOWO2_01_FULL_41_12
TGGCTGAGCGCAAATCAGCGGTTGATCGGGATAAATATAAACGCCAGCCCGCGCTGGATGACTAAGAGTTGGCCTTTACGCCATATTGCATCGCTCTGCGAAGAGTTAGGACGCCGGGATATCCGGGTTTTAGTCACCGGTACAGAGAAAGATTGCACTTTTGCCGATACCTTGGCGCATATGGTAAAGAATACAAAAATTATCAATGCCTGCGGAAAGACCAGTGTGAATCAACTGGCTTGTTTGATTAAAAAATGCAGCGTATATATTTCATCTGACTCCGCACCTTTACACATTGCCGCTGCCTGCGCAGTACCTTTTATCGCGCTTTTTGGCCCTACAGATTCTAGACGGCACCTGGCTCCGGCAGAAAACTGTATCGTGATAAAAAAAGATTTATCCTGCAGCCCCTGTTATAAACCTAAGTGTAAGACTAAAGAGTGTATGGAATTAATCCAGCCGCAGGAGGTCTTAGAGGCGATTAATAAATTATTAAAATAATTATGAATATTTTATTTCTTACCAACCATCTTAATGTCGGCGGGATAACCAGTTATTGTCTCACTTTAGCCACCGGCCTAAAAAAGAGGGGGCACAATATATACGTTGCCTCAAGCGCCGGAGAACTTCTTCCCAGATTTATAGATCAAGGCATAAAGTTTATTCAGATACCTATAAAGACTAAGCAGGACTTGGGGCCTAAGGTCTTAATGAGTAAATTTAAATTAATCAATTTCTTAAAGTCAAATCAGATTGATATATTGCATTCTAACAGCCGGACCACACAAATCTTGGGATGTTTATTAAGCAGAAAAACCGGCATTCCCCATGTTTCTACCTGTCATGGATTTTTTAAAAAGAGATTTTTCCGCCGGGTTTTTCCCTGCTGGGGAATAAAAACCATTGCCATCAGTGCATCAGTGAAAGAACATTTGATGCAGGATTTTGCCGTGAAAGAAGAAGATATCAGGGTTATACATAGCGGGGTTGATGTGCTAAAATTTGCCGCCATAAGTCGTGATGGATTCGGAAAAACCAAACTGGGTTTAGGCGAAGGGCCTGTGGTAGGCATTATTGCCCGGCTTTCCGTAGAAAAAGGCCATATCTATTTAATCCAGGCGATGCAGGAGGTCGTCTCCGAAATCCCCGCAGCGCAGTTACTTATTATCGGTGAAGGCAGAATGCAAAAAGGACTTTTTGCCTTAAGAGAAAGGTTAGGTTTACAAAAACACATATTTTTTATACCTTCTATTACAGACACAAGCGAGATTCTGTCAGTTATGGATATATTTGTTTTGCCTTCCACGAAAGAGGGCTTGGGATTGTCTTTAATGGAGGCCATGGCCGCCGGAGTTTGTGTTATCGGCACAGATGTGGGTGGGATAAAGAGCCTGATTCAGGATGGAGTTAATGGATTAGTGGTAAAGCCGGCAGATGCTCGAGGATTATCCGCGGTAATATCAGGGTTGCTCAAAGATTCCCCAAAAAGAGAATCTTTGGCTAGGGAAGGGCAAAGATTTATAGCGCAGAATTTTTCTCAAGAAAAGATGGTTTCCGAAACAGAAAGGGTGTATTCAGAATGCCTAAACTTAAAAGATTAATTATATTTATTATCGGTATACTGGTTATTTCAGCAGGAGTACTGTTCAGTTTTATCCGCCAGCAGTACGTTGTCCCCATAATTATGTATCATTCAGTTTATCCCGGCGCTCTTCCCAAAAATAGATTGGCAGTAACCGAGAAAACCTTCCAGCGCCAAATGCAATTTTTAAAAAAGCATCAGTATAATGTTTTGTCCTTGGAAGAACTGGCTATTTTGATTAAAGAGAAAAAGAAAATTCCGCCGCATAGCCTGGCCATCACCTTTGATGACGGGTTTAAAGATAATTATACCTATGCCTTTCCCATACTCAAAAAATATAATTTACCGGCCACCATTTTCCTGATTATTAATGAGGTAGGCCGTAAGGAGAATGATAAGTTAAGTTGGGATGAGATTAAGGTAATGCAGGATTCAGGGTTGATTACTTTTGGCAGCCATACCTTAACCCATAAATATCTGGAGGAGTTTAAGGGCGAGGAGGAATTAAAAAAAGAGGTCTTTGATTCAAAAAGAATATTAGAAGAAAAGTTAGGCAGGCCAGTGAATATCTTTAGCTATCCTACCGGAAGATTTACTGCTGCTTTTCGGCAAATGGTGATTAATGCCGGATACAAAGTAGCGGTAACCACTTCACCGGGGAAAAAATTTGCTAATGATGATATATTTGCCTTAAAGAGA
>MHGW01000014.1:6534-6687 GCA_001805765.1 Omnitrophica WOR_2 bacterium RIFCSPLOWO2_01_FULL_41_12
TAATTTATTTGTTTTTTGGGTGGAAACTTCAGGATATTATACTTTTTTGAAGGAACGCCGGGATGCAGACTAAACGCATACTTATATTTAATGTAAACTGGCTGGGAGACGTATTATTTTCTACGGCCACGATCAGAAATATCCGCAGAAATT
>MHGW01000014.1:6723-9835 GCA_001805765.1 Omnitrophica WOR_2 bacterium RIFCSPLOWO2_01_FULL_41_12
GTTGTTATCCCATCTTAAAAGATAATCCGCACCTGGATGAAGTTATCGTTTTTGATGAAAAGGACAGGCACAGGGGAGTTTTTGCAAAATTAAATTTTGTGCAGCTGCTTAAAAATAAGAAATTTGAAGTGGTATTTTTATTGCACCGTTCATTTAGCCGCGCGCTGCTCTGCCGCATGGCAAATATTGGAGAGCGCATTGGTTATTATACCAAAAAGCGCGGATTTCTATTAAGTAAGAAAATTGTGGCTCCTGATGCGAATACACTGCACCGCATAGATTATTACCTGAATTTAATCGAGCAGGCAGGCCTTAAAGTGGAAGACAGGTACGCAGAATTTTTTGTGCGCGAAGAAGACATAGAGTTCGTAGATGATTTTTTAAAAAAACAATCCGTAAACAAAAGCGATTTCTTAATCGGAATAAACCCCGGAGCAAACTGGATGCCTAAACGCTGGCCAAAAGAGTTTTGGGCGCAAATTGCGGATAAATTAGCCTTTAAGTTTAAAGCCAGGATTGTGATTACGGGAAGCCTCAATGACTTACACTGCGCAAAAGAAATCCAGGATTTAATGCAGACTAAACCCATTATTACCTGCGGCATCTTTAACCTAAAACAATTAGGGGCATTGTGTAAGAGATTAGATTTATTTATCACTGCCGATACCGGGCCTTTGCATATTGCCAATGCCGTTGGCGCAAAGAAAATAATTGCCCTTTTCGGCCCTACATCCGTGGGAATAACCGGGCCGTATCCTGCGCATAATGTAACTATCTTAACCAAAGATGTAGGCTGTAAAATTCCTTGTTATGTAGTGGGCTGCAAAGATAACCGTTGTATGAAGGCAATTACCCCTGAAGACGTATTGGAGGCAGCAAAATCAATAAGATTCTCTTAATTAGTTTAAGTAATATCGGCGACGCAATCTTGACCCTGCCGGTGCTAGACCTTTTAAGGCTAAACTTTCCTGAAAGTAAAATTACCGTGGTAGCTGGCCCTAGGCCAAAAGAAATATTTCAGGATAATCCCAATATTAATCGGTTCATCATTTACAATAAGCAGGCTAGGCTGCGCGAAAAATTAAGATTATTCAATAATCTTAGAGGAGAAGGATTTGACCTGATCGTGGATTTACGCAACAGCCTTTTCGGTATGCTGCTTCCGGCAAAATATAAAACCTCGCCTTTCTTGATTATTCCCAAAAATATAAAGCATATGAGGGATAGGCATATTTATAAAATCCAAAATCCCAAATCAAAAATCAAAAATAAATCTAAAATCCAAATTTCAAATATAGAAACAAAATCCTTATTTATCAGTCAGCAGGATGAAGAATATATTAACCAAACATTAAAAGAAAATAATATCGGGCCACAGGATAAAATTGTGATGATTGCTGCCGGGGCAAGAAGCCATATTAAGAGATGGTCTAAAGAGAAATTTGTCAAGTTAATTGCATTATTGCAAGAGGAATTTGCGGTAAAGATAATTCTGGTTGGCGATAAGGATGATGTTTTTATTAATGAATATATCACGCAACATTCTCCAGGCGCTATACTGGATTTAAGCGCAAAGACTACGCTTAACCAACTGGCATATTTATTAAAAAAGGCCAGACTTTTGATTGGTAATGATAGCGCGGTTTTACATTTGGGCAGTTATCTAAATATTCCTATTGTGGCTATATTTGGTCCGACTAATGAAGAAAAATACGGGCCTTGGTCACAAGTTAAGACAATAGTAAAAAAAGAAATCTTTTGCCGTCCTTGCGCAAAGGCGCTTTGTAAATTAGGGACTTTGGATTGTATGTCGCTGATACAAGTTGAAGATGTGTTGAGAGCAATCAGAAAAGTATTAATTACCGATTGCCGATTACCGATTGCCGATTACCGATACAAACGCATCCTTATCGTGCGCACAGATAGAATTGGAGATGTGCTTTTGTCTACTCCGGTGATAAAGGCGCTCAGGGATGCTTGGCCTTATGCCTATATTGCGATGATAGTTTCTCCTTATGCAAAAGAGATAGTAGAAGGTAATCCCTATCTGGATGAGGTGATTATTTATAATAAAGATGGTAAGCACAGAAGCGCTTTAAGGACAATTAAATTTGCGCTTAATTTAAAAAAGAAAAAATTTGATTTAGCCGTAATTTTACATCCTACTAACCGCGTGCATCTGGTAAGTTTTCTGGCGGGTATCAAAAGAAGAATCGGTTATGATAGAAAACTTGGCTTTTTGCTCACGGATAAAATAAAACACAGCAAACAGTTGGGCGAAAAACATGAAGTAGAATATAGTCTGGACTTGGTAAGATATTTAGGCATTATGCCAGAAGATAAAAATTTATTTATGCCCATAAAACCCGCTTCAGAGGTATGGGTAGAAGAACTATTTAAACAAGAAAAAATAGGTCAGACCGATAAGTTATTAGCTATTCATCCCGGAGCAAGTTGTCTGTCTAAGGTTTGGCCGAGCGAAAGATTTGCTGATGTTGCGGACAGATTAACGCAAAATTATGGTTTTAAGGTTTTAATTATATCTGGCGCAAAAGACATTGCCTTAGCGCAAAATGTGATGAAAAATATGCATCATCCCGTGATTAATTTAGCAGGCAAGACCTCAGTGAGCCAATTGGCTTCTCTCCTAAAGAGATGCCAATTATTTATCTCTAATGATTCCGGGCCAGTGCATATTGCCTCAAGCGTGGGCACGCCGGTAATTTCCATTTTTGGCCGGGATCAGGAAGGTTTAAGCCCCAGGCGCTGGGGGCCAGTGGGATTAAAAGACCGTATCTTGCATAAAGAAGTGGGTTGCATAGAATGCCTGGCGCACAACTGTGCTAAAGAATTCATTTGCCTTAAGGCAATCGTAGTGGATGAGGTTTTGAAAGTCGCAGATTCGATTTTGAAAGGTTAATTAAAATTACCCAAATTCAAGTTGATTTAATGTAATTTTATGCTAAAATTATAAGTTCGTATGATTAATATACATAAGGTAAAGACATATTCGGTGAAGGCGCGCAAGAGCAAGGTGGAGATTGGGGATTTTGCTAAAGCCCCAAGTAAAGGCAGGAGTTTTGCCCAATTTTATCAATCTTTGCCTAATATA
>MHGW01000015.1:0-1324 GCA_001805765.1 Omnitrophica WOR_2 bacterium RIFCSPLOWO2_01_FULL_41_12
TAAGGCTAAATCTCAAAACTCTTGTTGTGGGCCCAGTAACAAGGGAAATAACTCATGCTGCAGTTAATTGTTGATTGGTTTACATATTCTCTTTTGCGGCTGGATGTAAATTCTAAGATAGGCCAGGCCTTAAATTTTTTTATTTATGACTCCGTAAAGATAGTCCTGCTTTTATTTGTCATGATTTCCGTGATAGGATTCTTGCGCAGTTTCTTTCCGCAGGAGAAGGTTAAGGCCTGGATTATGCAGAGAAAGGGCTGGGGTAATTTTTTTGCCTCGCTATTTGGGGCAGTGACTCCCTTTTGCTCCTGCTCTTCAATTCCTTTTTTCATAAGTTTCCTGGATGCCGGAATTCCTTTAGGAGTGACTTTTTCATTCCTCATTACCTCTCCGCTGATTAATGAATATCTGGTAGTGTTGATGCTCGGCTTCTTTGGCTGGAAGATTACGCTTGCGTATATAGCTAGCGGCATGACTATTGGAGTTATCACGGGGATAATTCTGGGGAGAATGAAATTAGAAAAATATCTTGAAAAAGATATTGTAGCTGTAAACTCACAAGACAGTTGTGAAATAAAGCCTAAAGGGATAAAGGCGAGGATTATCTTTGGCATAGATGAAGCAAAATCTATCGTAAAGAGGCTTTGGCTTTGGGTATTATTTGGCGTAGGTTTAGGAGCAGTCATCCATAATTATGTCCCCAACGCAGCAGTGCAATCAATTGCCGGAAAAGCCGGAATATTTTCCGTGCCTGTCGCTACTCTTATAGGCGTGCCTATGTACGGAAGTTGCGCGGCTATTGTGCCTATTGCGGTGGTTTTATTTCAGAAAGGATTTCCTTTGGGCACTGCTTTAGCATTTATGATGGCGGTGGCTGCATTAAGCCTGCCTGAGGCGATCATGCTGCGCAGAGCAATGAAACTAAAATTAATAGTTATCTTTTTTGGCATAACTACATTAGGCATTATATTTACGGGTTATCTGTTTAATTTATTGCAGAAGATACTGGTTTAAAATAAACTATTTGACAATTTAAGGGAAAAATTATATTATAGATATTCCTAATAGGGACAGTCCCCTGCGGGGACAGTCCCTACACATCCTTTAAGCTTCAGATTATGATGAAAGAGATACGAATTCATGCGCGGGCAGGACAGGGCGCAATTACTACGGCCAGCCTCTTAGGCTATGCCTATTTTTTAGAAGGTAAGTTCGCCTCTGCCTTTCCGCACTTTGGCGCTGCCAGAATGGGAGCGCCGATGAATGCCTTTGTGCGCGTAGATACGCGTCCGGTGCGTTTAAGAAGCCAGATTTATGAGCCGGA
>MHGW01000015.1:1338-8817 GCA_001805765.1 Omnitrophica WOR_2 bacterium RIFCSPLOWO2_01_FULL_41_12
TGGATTCTACCCTGATGCGCGGGTTTGACTGTTTCTCTGGCCTGAGAGAAGAAGGTGTGGCGATTATAAATGCCAGCCAAAACACAGAGCAGGCTAAGGTAAAGGCCAGGCAAAAAGTTTTCTTGGTGCCGGCTAGTGAAATTGCTTTAAAGACGATTGGCCGGCCTTTGGGCAATACCACTTTAATCGGCGCATTTGCTGCGGCTACGGGTGAGTTAAAATTAGAGACTATCCTAGAGGTAATTAAAAAAAGGTTTACTGGTAAGGCGCAGGAAGGAAACATAGAAGCGGTAAAACAAGGGTTTGAATATGTTCGGTCCATTAGTCATAAAAGCAGTTAAAAGTAAAGGGGATAAAACCGGCAGTTGGAGGATAAAGGTAAAGCCGAAGTATCTGCAGAAGGACTGCATTGCCTGCAAGATGTGCGTTTTAATCTGTCCTGAACATTGCGTAGAGGGAAAAGAGAAAAATACCTATATCTGCGATTACGATTATTGCAAAGGCTGCGGCTTGTGCGCCTTGGTTTGCCCTAAAGCAGATATTCTTATGGAAGAAGAAGGCACTAAAGGAAAAACAAAATGAAGGAATTCTTAGAGGGTTCGCGGGCAGTAGCTGAGGTAGTGCGGTTATGTAAGCCCGGAGTTATTTCTGCCTATCCCATTACTCCCCAGACCCACATTGTAGAAGAGTTAGCCCAGATGGTTGCCAATGGCCAGCTTAAGTCTCAATTCGTCAATGTAGAGAGCGAACATTCGGCAGCCTCCGTAGTTTTAGGCGCAGTAGCCACAGGGGTGCGCGCCTTTACTGCCACCAGTTCCCAAGGGCTGATCTATATGGCAGAGGTGCTTTTTAATATTGCCGGTATGCGTTTACCTTTGGTCTTAACCTGCGCTAACCGCGCATTATCCGCGCCGATCAACATCTGGAATGACCAGCAAGATTCAATATCTTTGCGCGATAGCGGCTGGATACAATTATACGCCGAGAATAATCAAGAGGCAGTGGATCTTCATCTTTTGGGCTATCGCATTGGCGAAGATAAATCCGTAATGCTTCCCGTAATGGTTTGTATGGATGGTTTTATCCTCACCCACGGCATGGAATCCGTAGATATTCCTCAGCAGGAAGAGGTAGATAAATTTTTACCTGCTTATAAACCTTTATATAAACTGGATCCGGCTGAGCCAGTGAGTATGGGGCTTTTGGCTGACCCGGATTATTATTTGGAGACAAGATACGCCATTCAGGAGACCTTTAAAGAATTATTAAAATTTATCCCTAAAGTGGCCCAAGATTTTTCTAAAGTTTTTGGCCGGGATTACAAAGATGGTTTAATAGAAGAATATTTTACCAAAGACGCGGAAAAAGTAATTGTGGCCATGGGCTCAGTCTGTGGCACCATTAAAGAAGTGGTGGATGAATTAAGAAAAAAGGGGAAAAAGGTAGGATTATTAAAAATTATCTCTTATCGGCCTTTTCCTTATGAGAGAATATGCCAGGCCTTAAAAAATGTGCCTAAAATTGCTTGTTTAGATAAGGCAGTCTCATTAGGCGCTTATGCGCCGTTGGCTTGCGAAGTAAGAGCAGCATTCTTTGGCCAGAAAAAATCCCCTCAGGTAATCAGCAGTTTTGTCGCCGGCTTAGGCGGACGGGATATCACTTTAGAAACCATAAAGGAAATATTTAAAAAATTAAACCAGAAAGAACTGGATTTAGAATTTATGGATTTAAAACCGGAGTTACTCAAGCAGGAATATGGAGAATAAACTTTTATTTAAACCCGGGCATACTGCCTGCGCTGGCTGCGGCCAGGCCATTGCGGCAAGATTAGTTATAGAGGCATCCGGAAGCAACACTATAATCGCCAATAATACCGGGTGTCTGGAAGTATTTTCTACGGCATACCCAGAATCCGCTTGGAATGTACCCTGGATACATTCTTTATTTGAAAATGCCGCGGCAGTGGCTTCAGGCATAGAAGCAGCGCTGATATATTTAGGTAAGAAAGAAGGGATTAATGTGATTGCCCAGGCCGGAGACGGCGGCACAGCAGATATCGGCCTGCAGGCGCTCTCCGGGATGTGGGAAAGAGGGCATGATATTTTATACGTCTGCTACGATAATGAGGCCTATATGAACTGTTTAAGTATTTCTTCTTTGATCATGACTAATCATGGTCTTAAGGGTATCCTTGATATAAAAGTAGGCGATGAAATTGCCGCCTTTGCACAAAACACTCATAATTTAGTCTACAAGAAATGCACAGGAGTATTTGATAACGGCATAAAAGACGTTTATGAGTTAAGAACACATCATCATTCCATAAAGGCTACCTCCAACCATCCTTTTTTGGTTCTGAAAAGAAATGGAAGAGGCAAAAAGAATAATTTTGTCTGGAAGACTTTAGAAGAAATAAAGGCCAATGATGAAATAGTTACTTTAAAAAGGGTAGAAGCAGAAAAATCATATGATTTTTCTTTTCATAAAGTAGAGAAAGGCGACTACAAAGTTAATAAAATAAATCCCATTGAAATCCCTGAAAAAAGTAGCCCAGAGCTGCTAAAGTATTTAGGCGTATATGTAGGAGATGGATGGGTAAGAGAAGGAAGGCCCGAGGTAGGTTTTGCTTTACCAGAAGATTCTCAAGAAAGGAAAGAATTTATCGATATACACAATCGATTATTTAAAAGTAAATTAAGTATTGATAAAATGTATGTATATGCACATTCAGTAAATTTGGCCAGATTTATTTCTTCTTTAGGTTTTAGAAAGGGTGCTAAGAATAAAATAATTCCGGATTGGATATTTACTCTTCCGGAAAACGAAAGAAAGGCTTTTATAGACGGCCTGATGCTTTCCGACGGCTATAAATTAAATGATAGTTGGCGTTATACTTCTTCAAGCCCAGAACTTCTGAAAAGATTAAGGTTGCTGGCTCAGATTACCGGATTTAGAGTAGGTAAAATGCACTGGCAGGAAGTAAAGAAAGACAGGCAATGCGTAAAAAGAAAGCTATTAAAAGATACAGGATTTGGTTATGTATGTATGAGTAAAAGAAAACAACCAGATATTGATAAATGGCCATCACAAACAAAATATAGGAATTTTTTAATTGACAATAAATACTTTGATATAGAAAAAGTAACAGAGATAAAATATATTGGTAAAGAGCCAACTTTGGATTTAAGGGTAGAGGATGAGCATAATTTTATCGCGGATGGTATTGTTGTTCACAATACTGGCGTGCAGCGTAGCGGCCTGACGCCCTTTGCCACTAATACCACTACCAGCCCAGCAGGCGCGCAATCAACGGGAAATATCCGGCCGAAAAAACCCATGCCGGAGATTGCCATGGCGCACGGCATACCTTATGTAGCTACTGCCACAGTGGCATTTATCCCGGACTTACAACGCAAGGTAAAAAAGGCAATCTCTATTAAAGGGCCAAAATATATCCAGATACATGTGCCTTGCCCTTTGGGTTGGCGGCATGAACCAGAAGCTACGGTTCAGGTAGCCAAATTAGCCGTAGAAACCGGTCTTTATCCTTTAATTGAATATGAAAATGGCTTACTCATTGGCCGCAGGCAAATTGTGCCTAAGCCGGTTGAAGAATATCTAAAAATCCAAGGCAGATTCAAACATCTGCTCAATAATCCGCAGGAATTAAAACAGATTCAAGAAATCGCGGATAATAATATAAAGAAGTACGGATTAAAATTAGAACCCCAAGTAACCTAAGAAAGAGGGAGGTGCAGAGATGGGAAAACAAGCCAGGGCAATTGTGGATTTAAGTTTAAAAGAACTAGTCAAGGATTTAAATAAGGCTTATGCGGATGAATGGTTAGCGTTTTATCTTTACTGGTATATGGCACAGATAGTTTCTGGCCGCGCCTACGAGGATATGCAGGAATTCTTGAACAAAATCGCCAAGGATGAATTAGAGCATGCTCAGGAGTTAGCGGATCTGATCGTTAAGTTAGGAGACGTTCCTATTGCCAACCCGATGGAGTTAGAGAAAAACGCGAATTCTCCTTATATGATGCCGCCGAAGAATACCGCGGATCTCAACCGGATAATCCGCATAGTCACTGAAGCAGAGGCAGGCGCGATTGAGGTCTATAACAAAATCGCTAAGAAGACATTAGGCAAGGATAATGTTACTTACCAGTTAGTCACGCACATCTTAGCTGAAGAAGTGGACCACGAGGAGATGTTTGAAAATCTGTTAGAAAGATAAACAGGAGGATTGAGAATCATGTCTAAGGTAAGTGTAGATATTTCTACGTGTGTGGGTTGCGCTTTATGCGAGCAGTCCTGCCCTGAGGTATTTGAAGTTAAGGGTGATGGCTTAGCCTATGTAAAGATGCAGTTTTGCTCGATGCACAACCTGCAGGAAGTAGCAGAACAGTGCCCGGTTAATTCCATCAAGGTAAGTGAATCGTTAAAATAGTAACTGGGCCTTTCTTTTTAACCCTTCTATAAATTTCACAAAATATTCTTGTTTTTTCTGGTCGAGTAATTTTTGCATAAATTGCAATTTTTCGTTCAGGAATTTTTTTTCGTCAAATTGAGTTTTTTCCTTTAGTTTGATTATAAAAAAACCCGCGGGCTCCTCCATTATTTGGCTAAATTCACCTTCCTTTAATCCGCGCGCTTTGAGCCAAAAACTATCTGAAGCGCCAATACCCTCTATATAACTGCCAAATTTAAATAAACCGGTTGCGCCTGACTTTAAGCCGAATTCTTTGGCGGTTTTATCAAAATCCACTGCCTTGGGGTTCTTTTGAGATAATTCTTTCAATCCTTTTAGGCAATCTTCAATTTTCGCTTTCGCTATTGCCTTAGATTTATCCTTGATAAATGCCTGCCCGGCTTTATCTTTTATATTTTCAAATTCCGGGATATGCGGTTCCTTTCTTTCTTTTAACCTGAAGATATAATAATTTTTATCCAGCTGGATGATAGCAGAATATTTACCTGTTTCTAATTTGGAGATGATGTTTGAGATCTGCGGCGACCAGCCGATTCCCGGTATGGCCTCGGTTTGGCTAAACCAGCCGGTTTCTTTCCAGCTCAGGTTTGTATCCTTGGTTCCCCGGGCAAAATCCCTTATTTTTTCTTCCGACTCCGCGGCTAAATATTCTACATTGAATGAGAGCGGCTGTTTAAATTGAATTGAATTCCGGGTAAAGTAATCTTTTAACTCTTCCTCCTTAGGTGCGATATCCTTGGCAAAGTCCGAGATGGCGCTAGAGATGTAATAAATACTTATTTCCTCATTGCCCTTTTGGTATTCGTCCTGAATTTCTTGCTCGGTTAAGCTTGCGCTATTCGTAACTTCTTTATAGAGTTTAGCCAACATCAGGTTCTGGCGGGTTTGCTCTTCAAATATGCGCGGCTGGGTATGAAAGGTATATTGCAGCATCTGAGAGTATAACCGGTTATCAAATTGGCCTTTAGAAGTTTTAAAGAAAGGATAATCTTCAATCTGCTCAATAACTTCTCTGTTGCTGGCGGTAATCTTACGCCTTTTTGCTTCATTGAGCAGGATGAGCCTTTCCCAGGCCTGGGCCTCCAAATTTACATATTTCTGGATTTCAGGAAGATTATCTCCGAACTGCATAATCGCCTGATTTCTCGTAGCATCTACGGCATCCCTGAATTCCAAAAAGGAGATCTTTCTACCGGCGATTTTTCCGGCAAAGGTAGCCTCCTCCTTACTGCGGATAAGGCTGCCTGAGCCCCAGAGGATAAAGGCCGGCACAATGATAATACTTAAGATAATCCACACCTTTTTGGCATTTTTTTTCTTACGTAGTTCTTTTAGCATTAAAATGTATTATAGTCTAAAATCCGAATATTACAATTATTTTTCTTTACAAAATATTTTTCGCTGGGTATAATAGACATCTGTGTTAAAGGGACGGGTAAAAATCAGGAAGACCTGGAGTATAAATGAAAAACAAAATCCTTAAATTAGGCCTGCCTAAAGGAAGCCTGCAGGAAGCCACCTTTAAGATGTTCCGTAAGGCGGGTTTTAACATCGTGGCCTCAGAGCGTTCGTATTTTCCTTCCATCGATGACCCAGAGATAGAGCCGGTGTTACTACGTGCCCAAGAGATGTCCCGCTATGTTCAGGACGGCGCTTTAGATTGCGGTATCACCGGAAACGACTGGATACTGGAAAATAAATCCAGGGTAGTGAGGATTACGGATTTAATTTATGCCAAGCAGAGTTTAAATAAGGTCAGGTGGGTTTTGGCTGTGCCTGAGGGTTCAAAGATCAAATCTATTAGAGACTTGCGCAATAAGCGTATTGCCACTGAACTGGTAAATGTCACCCAACAATACCTGCGCAAAAATAAAATAAAGGCAGAGGTAGAGTTTAGTTGGGGCGCTACGGAAGTGAAAGTAAAAGTAGGCCTGGTAGATGCAATCGTAGAACTGACGGAAACCGGCAGGAGCCTGAAGGCCAATAAATTAACGCAGCTGGCCACCATCGTTGAGTCTACTACCCAATTTATCGCTAATATTAATGCCTATAAAGATAAGTGGAAGAAAAGCAAAATGGAGCAGATAGCCGTGCTCTTAAAAGGCGCTATTGCCGCCGAAGAAAAAGTAGGGTTAAAGTTAAATGTAAAAAAAGAAGACCTGAAAAAAGTAATCGCGCTTTTACCGGCCCTAAAAAAACCGACTATCTCTGAGCTTTCGGTTCCGGGGTGGGTGGCGGTAGAGACCATTATTGACGAGAAGGTAGTGCGCGTCTTAATCCCGGAATTAAAAAATGCCGGCGCGCAGGGAATCATTGAATATCCGCTGAATAAGGTAATATATTAGAAAGGAATAGCAATGCCTTGCGGCAGAAAAAGAAAAAGAAGAAAAATAAGGACCCATAAAAGAAAGAAGATGCGTCGTCGTCTCCGCCATCTTAAGAAAAGGGCATGGTCATAAGTATCCTGCGCAGGCTCATTTTTTGCCTGATCGCCTCCTTATTCATCACCCTTAAAGGTTTTTGTTTTGAGAACAAAAAAACCTCTTTTGCCCTGAGCCACTATATCCTGGCAGTGATGTATGAGGACTTAGGCGAAACCCAGAAAGCAATACAGGAATATAAAAAGGCCTTAAAGGCAGATTATAAAAATTCCATTATCCATTTAAATTTAGCTTCCAGTTATATTAAGGATAACCAGATTCAAAAAGCAATCGCAGAATTAAATCTGGCCGTAGAATTTGACCCGGAAGCAATTGAGCCCCACGCAGTTTTAGCCCTGCTTTATTCTTCGCAGAAACAGGAACCATTGGCCACAAAAGAGTATGAAATCGCGCTGCAAAATGCCTCCAAACTTCAGCCCGCCAATATTGAAATTTATAAGAATTTAGGCACTCTCTATCTGCAGCAAAAAAAATTTAAAGAAGCAGAGAATACCTATAAATTGATACTAAAGTTGTCTCCCCTTGACCCTGAGCCGTATTTTT
>MHGW01000015.1:8855-9865 GCA_001805765.1 Omnitrophica WOR_2 bacterium RIFCSPLOWO2_01_FULL_41_12
AAAACCGTAGAAGAGTTAAAGAAAGCCTTAGAGATAAAGCCCGATTATCATCAGGCGCTGAATTATTTAGGTTATTTATACGTTGAGGAAAATAAGAATTTAGACCAGGCAGAAGTATTAATCAAAAAAGCCTTAGAGTTTGAGCCGGACAACGGCGCCTACATAGATAGCCTAGGCTGGGTTTATTTTAAAAAAGGCAAATTTAAAGAGGCCTTAAAAGAACTGGAAAGGGCATCCGGCTTATTAGAAGACCCGGTTATCTTTGACCACTTAGGAGATACCTATTTGAAGATAGGAGATATCGAAAAGGCAAAGGTAAGTTGGCAGAAATCTTTGGAATTAGACCCCAAACAGGATAAAATTAAGAAAAAAATAGAACAGTTAATGACAAATGACAAAATCCAAATTCCAAATGAAATCCCAAATCCCAATGACAAATATCAAAACTAAAATTTTTGTGATTTGAAATTTGACATTTGGATTTATTTTGGATTTTGAGTTTTGACATTTGGATTTAAGAAATGCAATATACAGATAATCAGATCAAGGAACTAGAGAATAAGGCACGGCAGATCCGGCGGCTCATCGTTCAGATGCTGGCTAAGGCCGGCTCAGGCCATCCCGGAGGAAGCCTCTCCGCCGCGGATTTAATTACTGCCTTGTTTTTTGCCGTCTTACGGCATAATCCTCAAGCGCCAAACTGGCCAGAGCGGGATAGATTCCATCTGTCTAAAGGGCATTGTTGTCCGCTCTGGTATGCGGTTTTAGCCGAAGCCGGATATTTTCCTCTGGAGAAACTTTGGACCTTAAGGCAATTAGGTTCAATATTACAAGGCCATCCGGACAGGCGCACTCCGGGTGTAGAAGTGGCCTCAGGTTCTTTAGGCCAGGGCCTGTCAGTTGGTTTAGGCATGAGCTTAGCCGCTAAAATGGATAAAAAGGATTACCGGGTATATGTGCTGATGGGTGACGGCGAGATACAGGAAGGCAATATCTGGGAAGCAGCCATG
>MHGW01000016.1 GCA_001805765.1 Omnitrophica WOR_2 bacterium RIFCSPLOWO2_01_FULL_41_12
CCCAGATTCATCTCAGGCAGGTAGATAAAAAGGCCATATTTTTGATGGCTCTGGCAAAAATGGTGATTTTGCCATTTTTAGGCTTAGGGTTGATTATCCGCTTAAAGCTTCCGGAATTAATGGGGTTACTTATACTGATTCAGTTGGCTATGCCGCCGGCAACATCGCTGTCGTTAATTACCAGCCATTATAAAAAAGAAGACCTGCTCATCAGCCAGGGCGTATTTTTCGGCCATATCATCGGCATTATCACCATCCCCATATTTTTAAGTTTATATTTTGCGCGGGTTATGATAAAATGAAAATTGTCGCTGCTAACCGTAAGGCGCAAAGAGATTATAACATCTTAGAGACCATTGAATGCGGTATTGAGTTAAAGGGTAGCGAAGTTAAATCAGTCAGGGATGGTAATATAAATTTAAACGACAGTTTTGCCCGGCTTGAGCATAGCGAAGTTATGTTGTATAATACGCATATAAGCCCATATGCCCAAGCCAGTTATTTAAATGTGGAGCCGACCAGGCCCAGGAAGTTACTGCTGCACAGAAAGCAGATCAATAAGTTGATGGGCGCGGTCGCGCAGCGCGGTTTTACGCTTATTCCCTTAAAGGCGTTTTTTAGCGGCCGCGGTTTTTTGAAGATAGAACTTGCTCTTTGTAAAGGTAAAAAATTCTACGATAAAAGAGAAGATATCAAGCGCCGGGAAGAAACGCTGGCCATGCGTAGGATTTTGAAGGCAAGAAGAAAATAGTTTGGAGGTCCTTCGCCGCATTCGGCGGCTCAGGGCCCAATTTTCATACAATAAAATTACAGAAAATTGGGGGTGAAAAGGGCTCGACTTAGGTAAGCCGGGTAAAAGTAGCATGTCGCGGAGGCAGGGTTAGCCGCGTGAACAATCCTTGCACAATATAAACGCAAACACGCAAGTGTTCAACCGTTTAGCACCGATGGCAACATTGGTGCCAGCGGGCGTACCAGCCTTCGGGTTTAATTAAACTCGGAGCCTCTATTCGTCTAGTCTACGGGATGAAATAGAGCCTTTAGTAGACTGGCTCTGATGGTTCGCCTTTGGATTCAGGGTGAGACTTAAAAGGCTGCGGCTTGCGCAATCCTGTTTAGCGGAGTGCGCAAGATTAAGCGTAAAAGATAGACTAAACATGTAGCGGCTTTTATCTGATTGCTTAGGGACGGCGGTTCGATTCCGCCCACCTCCACCAATGGTTTCATTAATGAAACCATTGGTGGATGCCGAAATAATGTATTTCGGCGCCACCGATTAGGAACACCATTTTATGAAAATTAAAAATTGGATTGTAGGTTTAATTTTTACGTTTTGTGCTTTGAATTTTATAGGTTGCGCCACCGTTCCTACCAGAGAAGCCCTGCCGACTTATAATATCAACGGCACGACTTATCTGTCTTTAGTTTCTCTGTGTAACCAAAAAGGCATTGCTTTAGAGTATGATACATTTACCCGGACAGCGGCCTTAACTAAAGATACGCATAAAATAAATTTAATGGTCGGGGATACCCTGGTATTAGTTGACGGACAGGCTACCCAGATAAAACATCCCGTAGATATTTATCAGGGCATGGTGGTGGTGCCCTATAGATTTAAAGAGCAAATCTTAGATACCTTATTTAAAGAGAGATATCCGTCTGAAGAAACGATTATCCCTTTATCCAGAATAAAAAAGATTGTGATTGACCCTGGCCACGGCGGAAATGACCCGGGCACAATAGGCAGGTCAGGCCTGAGAGAAAAGGATGTGAATTTAGATATAGCCAAGAGGTTGAGTAGTCTGCTTAAGGCGTATGGCGTGCAGGTGGTGATGACCCGCTCTACGGATAGATATATTGCCCTTTCTTCCCGGGTAGATATTACCAACAATTCCAAGGCAGACCTTTTTTTAAGTCTCCACGCCAATGCTAACCGCGTCCGGAGTTTAAACGGCCTGGAAGTATACTATGTTTCCACGCGCGTAGATGATGCCAGCCGCGCATTATCCGCGGCAAAAAATGCTCCTCTAGATTTAGACAGCAGTTCTTTTGCCAGCAATTCTTTAAATTTGAAGGCGACGCTCTGGGATCTGATTTATACCTATAACCGCGCCGAGGCAATAGAATTATCGTCCGCCATCTGCCGGACAATGGGCCGCAATTTAGATATCCGGATATTGGGAGTAAAGGATGCGCGTTTTTACGTTTTAAAAGGCGCACGTATGCCGGCGGTATTAATAGAGGTGGGCTTTTTATCCAATCATAACGAAGAGCGCTTGTTAAAAAATGCTTATTACCGGCAGCAGGTAGCCGAGGCAATATTTCAGGGCGTAAAAAGTTACATTAAAGAGCGCACATTAGCGATGCGCAAATAAAAATGAAAAAAGCAATCGGTGTTTTTGATTCAGGCGTGGGCGGCTTGACCGTGGCCAGGGAACTGATCCGTCAGCTTCCTTTTGAAGATATTGTTTATTTCGGCGATATCGCGCGCGTGCCCTACGGCATAAAATCTAAAGAAACGGTGATCCGCTTTTCCATTGAAAATATTTTATTTTTGCTCAAACAAGAAGTAAAACTGATTTGCGTGGCCTGTAATACTGTTTCTAGCGTAGCCCTGCCGGTGATTAAAAATCATTTTAAGGTGCCGATTGTAGGCGTGATCAGCCCAGGAGTCAGGGAAGCAGTCTATGCCACGCAGAATAAACGCATCGGCGTAATCGGCACCCGCGGCACGATCAATAGCCGGACTTACGAGAATGAAATCCGGCAACTGGACAGGCAAGTCAAGGTGATCAGCGTGGCCTGCCCGTTGTTTGTGCCTTTCGTCGAGGAAGGATGGCTCAGCGGTAAGGTAGTTTTAGAAGTAGCCAGGACTTATCTTAAGCCGCTAAAGAATGCCGGGGTAGATACGGTGATCTTAGGCTGCACGCATTATCCGCTGCTTAAACCGATCATCAAAAAGGTTTTGGGAAAAGATGTCAATCTGATTGATTCTGCCAAGCAGGTGGCCATTGAAGTAAAGGAGATTTTAGCGCAGGACGGCCTGCTGAATAAATCCGGACGCAGCAAGCATAAATTTTATGTCAGCGATAATCCGCAGTGGTTCAGCAGCTTAGCGCGCAGATTCTTAGGGCGGCCGGTAAGAGGGGTGAGTAAGGTAAACCATGTATGATATAAAAGTAGAAGCAAATTTTAGCGCGGCGCATAATTTAAGGGGCTACCGGGGAAAATGCGAAGAATTACACGGCCATAATTGGAAGGTAGAAATAGTGGTCTCATCAGAAAAACCGGATAAAATAGGCATGGTCTTAGATTTTAGATACCTGAAAATGGAATTGCGCCGGGTCTTAGGCAAATTAGACCATAAATATTTGAATAAAATCCCTTATTTTTCCGCCACAGGCGGAAAAGTCAATCCCACTTCCGAGAGTCTCGCCCGGTATATCTACGATATTATCAAGAAGAAAATTAGGGCGCTTAAGTCCGTAACCGTATGGGAATCAGATAATTCCTGCGCTACTTATTATGTTCTATGAAAAAGGCAGTGGTGCTTTTGTCCGGCGGCTTAGATTCAGCCGCCACTTTATATTTTGCCAAAAAGCAGGGCTACAAATGTTTCTGCCTGATCTTTGATTATGGCCAGCGCCATAAAAAAGAAATCAATGCCGCTGGAAAAATAGCGCAAGTTGCAAGTTGCAAATCAAAAATTATTAAGATTAAACTACCCTGGAAAGGTTCTGCTCTTTTAGACAAGAAAATAAAGTTACCGATTAACGATTGCCCCCTGCCTGCCGGCAGGCAGGGGCCGATTACAATACCCTCAACCTATGTTCCGGCGAGGAATATTATTTTTTTAAGTTTCTCGCTTTCCTATGCCGAGGCAATAGGCGCTAAGGCAATATTCATCGGCGCGCACGCCCAGGATTATTCAGGTTATCCGGATTGCCGTCCGGAATTTTACCGGGCATTCGCCCGAGTTATCTCTTGCGGCACAAAGGCAGGCGTAGAGAAGAAAAGAATTACCGTTAAAACCCCTTTGATCAATAAAAACAAAGCCCAGATTATTAAACTGGCAGTCAGGTTAGGCACCCCTTTAGGATTGACCTGGTCCTGCTATCGGGGCGCAAGTAAACCTTGCGGTGTATGCGATAGTTGTTATTTCCGGGCCAAAGGTTTCCAGGAAGCAGGTATTAGGGATGAAAGCTAGAATTATAGAAGTTTTTGATACGGTGCAGGGCGAAGGTATTTATTTTGGCGAGAAGCAGATTTTTGTGCGTTTCTTTGGCTGTAATCTTTCCTGCCGGTTTTGCGACACGCCCTCAAACCGTTTTACCGAATATGAACCGCAGGAATTATTTAACGAGATAAATCTGTATAAGAATGATTTTCATTCCATTTCTTTTACCGGCGGAGAGCCGCTTTTACAAAAAGATTTCTTAAAAGAGATATTAAAACTTAGTTCCGCGGGAGGGTATAGAAATTACCTGGAAACAAACGGCACTTTGGCCGGCGAGTTAAAAGAGGTGATAGATTATTTAGATATTATAGCCATGGATCTGAAACTGCCCAGTTCTATCGGCATGGCGTCCCATCTTTGGGGCATGCACCGTAAGTTTTTGGAAGTAGCCTCAAAAAAAGAGGTCTTTATCAAAGTAGTAATTTGTCATTCCACAAAAGAAAAAGATTTAAGAGAGGCCCTGAAGTTAATCAAAGAAGTGAATCATTCGGCAATTTTAGTTTTACAGCCGAATAGTCATGAAGATGATGCCTGGTTAAGGGTAAGGATAGGGGTCTTTGCGGATATGGCCCAGGAAGAAAATATCACTGCCTGCGTTATACCGCAGATGCATAAAGCGATCGGATTAGAATGAAAAATAAAAATTATTCTGCATACGAAGGATTACAAAGTAACATCAAGAGCCTCAAAACTCCCAAGATTGAAGTCTGGAAGAATCAATATCCGGAAAAATTGTATACAATTTTTCTGGATATTCCGGAATTTACCTGCATCTGCCCGAAGACCGGACTGCCGGATTTCGCCAGCATCAGAATTGAGTATTCCCCGGACAAATACTGCATAGAACTAAAATCTTTAAAAATGTACACCATATTCTATCGTAACATAGGAATATTCCATGAGCATGTAATCAATAAAATGTTAGAAGATTTTGTCCGGGCAGCTCATCCGCGCCAGGCTAAGATTAGCGGAGAATTTAATCCGCGCGGCGGGATAAAAACTACGGTGACGCGGGAATACCGAAAAAAATGAAAATAATCTCAGCCGCACAAATTACTAAAGGGGTCTCGGATTTATGTATTCAGGCAAACCTGATTTTAAGACAAGATGTGCTTACGGCACTGAAGAAGGCTTATAAAGGAGAAACAAATAAGCGCGCCAAAGAAATACTGGATGCCATCATCAGCAATGCTTTTATTGCTCAAAAAGAAAAATTAGCCATCTGTCAGGATACCGGCCTACCCTGCGTATTTGTGGAATTGGGCCAGGAGGTAAAGATTAACGGAGATTTAAATTCCGCAATTAATAAAGGCATAGAATCAGGATACAGAAAAGGTTTTTTAAGAAATTCTATAGTGAAGGACCCATTATTCAGGGGAAAATCCGGATATCAGCCGGTAATCATCCATATTGATATCGTAAAAGGAAATAAACTAAAATTAACTGTTTTGCCTAAAGGTTTTGGTTGTGAGAATAAGACCCAACTGAAAATGTTTAATCCCACTGCCAAGATAGATGAAATTAAGAAGTTTATTATTGGGGCGGTAAAATCAGCCGGTCCGGATGCCTGCCCGCCGTATATTGTCGGGGTGGGGATTGGCGGGAGTGCGGATTATGCCTGTTTGTTGGCAAAGAAAGCGTTGCTAAGGAAGATTAGGCGCAAGGGACTGTCCCCGAAGGGGACTGTCCCTGAACTTGAACGAGGATTATTATCCGAGATAAACAGGCTCAATATCGGGCCAATGGGTTTGGGCGGAAGGACTACTTGTTTAGGCGTAAATATTGAAACTTATCCTACGCATATCGCTGGCCTACCAGTTTGCGTTAATATAAGCTGTCACGCTCTGCGCAGCGCAACCAAAGTAATTTAAAATGTTAAAAGTAGGAGAAAAAATTAATTTTAGCGGCATATTATATACTGCCCGGGACCAAGCGCATAAGAGGCTTGCTGAGGCAATAAAAAAGAATAAAAAACTACCCATAGATTTAAGGGGGCAGATTATTTATTATTGCGGGCCAACCAAAACTCCTCAGGGAAAAATTATTGGTTCTTGCGGGCCGACTACCAGTTCCCGGATGGATGAGTTTACGCCTATACTGCTTAAGGCAGGCCTAAAAGGGATGATTGGCAAGGGCAGCCGCTCAAAAGAGGTAATCGCTGCCATAAAAAAATACAAGGGAGTATATTTTTTGACTTATGCCGGATGCGGAGCATTATTATCAAGGTATGTGAAAAAAGCAAAGCCGGTTGCCTATAAAGATTTAGGGCCGGAGGCAATCTATAGATTAGAGGTACAGGATTTTCCATTGATAGTGGGGATAGATTCTCAGGGAAGGAGTATTTATGCAAAGAAATGATGGCAGGGGACTGGATAAAATACGCAAAGTTACAATCACCAGAAATTATATAAAATATGCTGAGGGATCTTGTTTAATTGAACTGGGCAATACTAAGGTGATTTGTACTGCCTCAGTAGAAGAATCAGTGCCGCCCTTTTTAAAAGGCACAGGCACTGGCTGGGTGACTGCTGAATACGGAATGCTTCCGCGTTCCTGTAAAACCCGCATTCAGCGGGGAAGGGATTCTGGCCGGACTTATGAGATTCAGCGGCTGGTGGGCCGTTCTTTGCGCGCGGTTACGGAAATGAAGGAGATCGGCGAGCGCGCCATCTGGATTGACTGCGATGTGATTCAGGCAGACGGAGGAACGCGCACTGCCTCCATCACCGGAAGCTTTGTTGCGCTGGTGGATGCCTTAAATAAATTAAAGAAAGACGGGCTGATAAAAAAAATTCCGATTAAGGATTTTGTGGCCGCAACCAGCGTAGGTATATTAAACAAAGAATTAATTTTAGATTTAACCTATGAGGAGGATTCTCAGGCGGATGTGGATATGAATATTGTGATGACCGGAAGCGGCGAGTTTATTGAGATTCAGGGCACAGCGGAAAGAAAAACTTTTAATAAAGACCAGCTGGATAAATTGTTAGGCCTGGCTCAAAAAGGCATTGAAGGTTTAATTGATACGCAAAGAAATCTACTCAAAGACCTCTTGTGATGGAATTAGTCGTAGCCACCAAGAATAAGAAAAAATTAAAAGAGATAAAAGAAATTCTAGAAAAGCTGAATTTAAAAATTACTTCTTTAGCCGATTATCCTCAACCCCCGCGCATTATTGAAAACGGCCGCACCTTTAAAGCAAATGCCATTAAGAAGGCAGTCAAGATAGCGCATTTTACCCAAAAGCTTACTTTAGGGGAAGATTCAGGACTAGAGGTAGATGCCTTAGGCGGTAAACCCGGGGTTTATTCCTCCAGATTTTCCGGAAAAGATAAGAACGACCTAAAAAATAATCTGAAAATATTAAGACTTTTAGAGGGGCTGCCGTTAGAAAAAAGAAGGGCGCATTACTATTGCGCCGTGGCCTTGGCAGATAAAGATGGCCTAGTGGCAGTTACCGAAGGAAAATGTTCTGGCCGGATTGGCTTTGCCTTAAAGGGAAAATTGGGTTTTGGCTATGACCCTTTATTTATTATACCTAAATATAAAAAGACCTTTGCCGAACTGGGGCCGCGGATAAAACATCAGATGAGCCATCGCTATAAAGCCCTTACTAAGATCAATAAAATTCTGGCTACCTACCAAAGAATAAATCCTTCAGCTGATTAATGATTTCTTTTGTGCCCGGAACAATCTTATATTCCGGCTTCTGTATGGTCCCGCCTATTTTAACCACTAAAATATTCCCCAATATCGCGGAAGTAAATTTCCTTAGGTCAGTGCTGTCCTTGATTAATTCTGCGTTGATCTGGCTGTTAAATGTCAGGTCCAATGCGCCGTCAAATCCCAATCTTCCCGCGCAGGAAAGCTCTAATTTTTCACTGCCTAAGAAGGAATCCACGATATTTATGGCCTTATCTTTGATGGTGAAATTTGCATTCATGTCCTTAAAGATAATGTTCTGATATATCGGCATAAATAATAATTCACCCAGGCCTTTGAATAAATCCAGTTCCCAAAGTTTTCCTTCTTTTACAGAAAGCACACCTTGCCCCTGCAGGGTTTCTAATTTCACCGTTTCTCCCGCTAAATCCAGGTTGGCACTGAATAATCCTGAAATATCTTTGTCTTTTAGCGGGGTGTCTGTTTTTAATTTGGATAAATCAATATTGGAAAGCATGATTTTTGCGGTATATGTGGGTGTTTGCGGCTCAAGATTCATAAGGAACTTGAGATTGGCATTGCCGGAGTAGAGGCCGGCCATAAAATCACGGATATTGAGCAATTTATTCTTTTGCTCCAGGGTAAAATAGAGATTATCCAATTTAAAGTCGTATATAGACAAATTATCAGAAGTGAATTTTAGGTCAGTATTTAAATCCTTAAGCTCTTTTATGCCGCCGGATATATTACCCGTAACTTTACACTGGCCGGACAGTTTTAAATTTTTAAGATTATCCTGTATATTAGTTGGCAGGAGGCCAAAGGTATCTTTTAAAATCAGATTAAGGCTGAGATTAAGGTTGATGAAAGGATTGTCTTGGTCTTGAGTATTAATATTACCTTTTAGGCTGAATTCAGAGTCTAAGTATTTTCCGGAGCAGGACGTTACCTTAACGGATTTATCCTGAACAATAAGGCTGGTATCAGCAGTAAAATCTTTTGCGCTGAGATTAAAATCTATTCTGGGTTGCGCGAAGTCAGTAATGCGTCCGGAAGAATTAAACTGGGCCTGTTTGTAGGTAACTATGAGATTTTCCCAATTTAGGCCGTTGTCTACGAAGTTAATGTTGCCTTTTAAATCTATGGGTGCGTTTAAAACTTGTGTATTGGAGAGGTTTAAGCCGCCTTTAAATTCTAATTTTTTATCTTCTAAATTATAGTTAACCGCAAAATCTGTATTCACCACGCCATTAGATACAGACACGGGAAGTTTATTTAAGTATAAGAGATAATCATCAATAATTACATTAGCGATTTTTACCTTG
>MHGW01000017.1:0-252 GCA_001805765.1 Omnitrophica WOR_2 bacterium RIFCSPLOWO2_01_FULL_41_12
ATAAAAATAAATTTACCTTGCTTAACGGCGCCACCCGCGGCCCTTTGGATGAATTAGAAACTATCCTGACTTTGCAAATAGCCACGGATTTTTTGCATGAGCGGCTTAAACCGCAGGTTTTGATTATTTACGGCGATGATAATGACTGGAGAATTAGCCCTAAGGTAAGTTATGAAATCAGCGATCAATGGTTAGTGACTACAGGACTACATTTCTTTGAAGGAAGGGAAACAGGCCTGAGCGGCCAATTTG
>MHGW01000017.1:299-3163 GCA_001805765.1 Omnitrophica WOR_2 bacterium RIFCSPLOWO2_01_FULL_41_12
AGGGACACCCTTTCACCCAATCGGGGGACACCCTTTCTGCTCATCGTGAGGGTGTCCCTCTACCACTTTCAGGGGGTAATAATGATTAATGAAAAACAATGGCAGGGCTACGGTGTAATTTTCAAAGGACTTTTGAATTTAGAATATAGTCCGGTAGCAGTAAGTTGCCTGAAACACCCTATCCTGAGCGCAGAGAAGAAAAAAGCGCGCATTTGCAGAGGTATCTTGGATGCAGGTAAAGGACAAACCTTAGAGATAAATAAGGAGAGTAATGCCTGTTTTGGCGCCAGTTGGCACTTAGGGTTTCACCGGATTAAAGACCCGAAAGTCCTAAGTATGGTGAAGAAATTCGTGGTGGAAGGTGAAAAACTCTTTTGTTCTTACGCGGCATTAGACAATTTGGTGAGCCAGATGGAAGAAGTTCCGGATAATGCCGATACATATTTTGCCTTGGCGCCTTTAGAAAAATGCGAAATTAAACCGGATTTAGTAATTTTTATCTGTAATGCCGAAGTTACCTGCCGCCTGCTTACCTTAGCCGTCTTTATCGATGGTAATATGCCCAAGATTAAAATCGGCGGGCCTACTTGCAGGCTGGCCATAATCTATCCCTTATTAACCGGCGAAGTGAATATTTCTTTCTATGATTATACCGCCAGGAAAATGTGTAATGTGGAAAAGGATAAATTGCTAGTCGCTATTCCCTATCCAAAGATCCCGCAGATTATTGAGAGCATAGATAAATGCTCTGCGGGAAGGGCGAAGATAGAATATCCGCAGGAATTTAGAGAGTTTCTGCAAAGTAGATTAACGGATAAAAATGCAGGACATTAAAGAATTAACTTTAGAGGAATTAAAAAAGGCCTTAAAAAATTGGGGCGCGGATGAATTTCGCGCCCGGCAAATTTTTGCCTGGATTTATAAAAAAGGTGCTGGAGATTTTATGCAGATGAGCGATTTACCTTTGGATTTAAGAGAGCGTTTAAAAGAAAATTTTTATCTCTTTGGACTAAAATTAATCCAGGCATTTAAATCGCATGATGGAACTAAAAAATTTCTTTTTGCCTTAAAAGATGCAAATTCTATTGAAGCAGTAACTATACCCACAGAAAAAAGGATTACCGGCTGCATCTCTACCCAGGCCGGTTGTAAGTTTAAATGTAGTTTTTGCGCCAGCGGCGCATTAGGTTTTAAGAGGAATTTAACCAGCGCAGAGATGTTGGAGGAAATTTTGTTTTTAAAAAATAATTCTCCCCAGAAGAAAACAACTCATATTGTATTTATGGGTATAGGCGAACCGCTGGATAATTATATAAATGTCATGAAGGCGATAAGAATTATAAATTCACGCCTTGGTTTAAATATCGGTGCGCGTAGAATAACTATATCTACCAACGGGATTATCCCCGGTATTAAAAGATTATCGCAGGAGGATTTACAAATAGAGCTATCCATATCGCTGCATGCTGCTGATGAGAAGACGAGGGCGAGAATTATGCCTATCAATAAAATTTATCCTTTAAAAGATTTAATCTCTACGTGCAGAGAATATATCCGTAAGACCAACCGCCAGATAACCTTTGAGTATATTTTAATTAAAGGCGTAAATTCGGATTTGCAAAATGCAAGAAAATTAAGTACAATATTAAAAGATTTAAACTGTAAAGTTAACCTCATTCCTGCGAATACGATAAAGGAATACAAGATAGAGCCGCCGAAACATTCAGAGGTTTTAGTTTTTAAGAATCTTCTTTTAAAACAGGGCATAAATGTAACTTTAAGAAAGCCGCGCGGCCAAGATATTGAGGCAGCCTGCGGACAACTGAGACTAAGATATGAGAAAAAATAATTTTTTGTTTGTTGCGTTTGTAACGTTTATTGCGCTTGTAGCGTTAACAGGGTGCGCGAAGAGAGAAATCAAAAACATAGATTCCCGAGGGCAAAATATTATCTGTTTTGGCGACAGTATTACTTGGGGATACGGAGCAAATCCAGGGGAAGATTACCCGTCGCTATTAGCCAAAATGACCAACATCCCGGTAATCAATGCCGGTATAGATGGAGATACCTCAACCGAAGCATTAAAGCGCATAGATTCTGATATCTTAGATAGAAACCCGCTTTTAGTAATTATTGAGTTTGGCGGGAATGATTTTTTAAGGAAGATACCCACAGAACAGACTTTAGAAAATATTAAAAATATGGTGGAGAAGATTCAAGGAAAGGGCGCGATGGTGGTTATTGTAGATATCAGCACAAGTATGCTTTTAGGAGAATATCATGCGCTTTTTTTACGCCTGGCCCAGGAAAAAAAGGCAATATTTATTCCCCGCATCTTGAGCGGGATTATTACCAACCCCAAATTTAAAAGCGATTTTATCCACCCCAATTCATTAGGCTACAATATGATTGCCCAGCGCATTTACCGCTCAATTATAACCTACCTTGACCAAAATATTATTTTAAGACAGGGTAAAAAATAAAGGCGGGTTTTGGTGCCGGAGAAGGGACTTGAACCCCCATGAGGTTGCCCTCAACAGCTTTTGAGGCTGCCGCGTCTGCCATTCCGCCACTCCGGCAATAATTAGTTGACGTTACCTATTTTATATTCTAAAATAGCAGAGGTCAATAAATAAAATTTTTGGGGCTGTAGCTCAGCTGGGAGAGCACATGCATGGCATGCATGGGGTCAGGGGTTCAATCCCCCTCAGCTCCACAAAAAATTAGATTAATATTATTTTATATTATGCTTCTAGGGGTTCATGTTTCTACGCAAGGTAAAATCTACGAAGCGCTGGAGCGCGCCAGAGAATTGGGCTGCGATACCATGCAGATATTCTCGCGCAACCCTCAAGCCTGGCGAC
>MHGW01000017.1:3171-3713 GCA_001805765.1 Omnitrophica WOR_2 bacterium RIFCSPLOWO2_01_FULL_41_12
TTAGCGCCAAAGGATATAGAGGAATTTAACCAACGGCAGGATAAATTTAAGATAAAGCCGCTCTTTATCCACATCCCCTACCTGATTAATCTGGCCTCGCCTTCCCTGCGGCTTTATGATGCCTCCATTGAGGCCTATATTGAAGATATCTTGGAGGCGCAGGTTTTAAAAGCAGATTATATTGTTACCCATATGGGTAGCCACAAAGAGACTTCTGAAGACGCAGGTATCCGCAGATTAGTTCAGGCCTTAAACCGGGTTTTAGAAAAAACCAATAATACTAAAGTGGGAATTTTGTTGGAGAACACCAGCGGTTCAGGTTCCTGGCTGGGATATAAATTCAGCCATCAAAAAAAAATTCTACAAGGCCTAAAACAAAAAGAGCGGGTTGGCCTTTGCTTTGATACTGCCCACGCCTATTTAGCCGGCTACGATATTGCTACGCAAGAAGGATTAGAAAAAACTTTAGAGGAAATAGATAAATTAGTGGGTATTCATCTGATTAAACTTATTCATTTAAATGATGCCAAGGATAAACTGGG
>MHGW01000017.1:3720-9964 GCA_001805765.1 Omnitrophica WOR_2 bacterium RIFCSPLOWO2_01_FULL_41_12
TACGATAGGCATCAGCATATCGGCAAAGGAAACATTGGCTTAGAAGGGATGCAGCGTATTATTAATCATCCGAAATTGAGAAAAATTCCCTTTATCTTAGAGACACCTAAAGATAATGAAAAAGCAGATATAATGAATTTAGAAACCGTAAGAAATCTTAGGCAGGGAGGTTGATTATGACTTATAAGTTATTGGTAGTGGATGATGATAAAGATATTGTGGAAACACTGCAAAAAAGGCTGCTTCAGGAAGGTTACGCAGTAGCCGTGGCCTTTGACGGCGCAGAGGCGTTAACTAAAGTAAAGACGGATAATCCGGATATCGTGCTTTTAGACCTGATGCTGCCTAAACTTAATGGCTTTGAGGTCTTAAAAGAAATCCGGGAAAAATTTAAAGATAAGTGGCGGCCGGTAATTATTATCAGCGCGAAAAATGATTTAGAATCAGTGAAGACATCTTATGGCCTGGAGGCAGACCATTATTTAACCAAGCCCTGCACCATGGAGAATGTTTTGCGGGGGATAAGAACGGTAATTTCCCTCATTCCCATACGGATATCTGAGGCGGGAAAAAAATAAATAGCTTAACTATGAGTTACCCTTTTAAAAAAATAGAAGCAAAATGGCAAAAAATCTGGGCAAGAGAGAAGACATTTTCTGCTAAAGTTGGCCCTCAAAGAAAAAAGTATTATCTTTTGGAGATGTTTCCTTATCCTTCGGGAAAAATCCATATGGGCCATGTGCGTAATTACACTATCGGCGATGTCTTCAGCCGTTTTAAGTATATGTGCGGATTTAACGTATTACATCCGATGGGCTTTGATGCCTTTGGCCAGCCCGCAGAAAATGCCGCCATAAAAAATAAAACTCAAGCCTTGGCCTGGACCATAAAATGCATTAATTGGATGCGTCAGGAACTGAAAAGCCTGGGTTTTTCCTATGACTGGCAAAGGGAAATCTCTACCTGCCTGCCGCAATATTATCGCTGGAATCAATGGATATTTTTAAAGATGTTTGAACGGGGCCTAATTTTTAAGAAAGAGGCAGTGGTGAATTGGTGCCCGGATTGTCAAACCACCCTGGCCAATGAAGAGGTGGTAGACGGGAGCTGCTGGCGCTGTAAAACCGAGGTAATAGAGAAGGATTTAGAACAATGGTTTATCAAAATTACTGCCTATAAAGAAAAATTATTAGAAGATTTGGCTAAACTTAACTCTTGGCCAGAACGGGTGATTACTATGCAGGAAAACTGGCTGGGAAAAAGCGAAGGCGTAGAAATTTATTTTAAAACCAAGGATACCGCTGAATTAATCCCGGTTTTTACTACCCGTCAGGATACTATATTCGGCGCGACTTATTTAGTGCTTGCCCCCGAACATCCTCTGGTTGAGAAAATAATTAAAGGTAAACCTCAAGAAAAAGAAGCTTTAAGTTTTATAGCCAAAGTCACAAAAGAAAGCAAAGTAGTGCGCACTGCTAGTGATGTAAAAAAAGAGGGTATTTTTACCGGAGCATATGCCATAAATCCGGTAAATAATGAAGAGATACCTATCTGGGTGGCGGATTATGTTTTGATGGAATACGGCACCGGCGCGATTATGGCTGTGCCTTGTCATGACCAGAGGGACTTTTTATTTGCCCAAGGGCATAATTTGCCAATGCGTATAGTTATTCAGCCTAAAGGCCAGCAGCCAACTGCCAGCAGCCAGATGACGCAGGCCTATGAAGGCGATGGCATACAGGTTAATTCTGGCCAGTTTGACGGTTTGCCTAATCAGGAAGCCAAAATCAAGATTGCGCAATGGATGGAAGAAAAAGGTATGGGTAAAAGAACAGTGCATTGGCGGCTGCGCGACTGGCTAATCTCCCGTCAGCGCTATTGGGGTACGCCTATTCCCATCATCTATTGCCAAAAGTGCGGAATCGTTGCGGTACCGGAAAAAGATTTACCGGTTAAATTACCAGATAAAATAAAAATTTCTGGTAAAGGCGGAAGCCCCCTTAATTATGTAAAAAGTTTTGTTTCAACCAAATGCCCAAAATGTAAGTCTAAAGCCCGCCGGGAAACCGATACTATGGCTACATTTTTTGATTCCTCCTGGTATTTCTTAAGGTTTTGCTCGCCAAAATTTACCCAAGGGCCGTTTGATAAAAAAGAAGCACACTTTTGGATGCCTGTTGACCAGTATATCGGCGGTATTGAACATGCCATTTTACATTTATTATATTCGCGTTTCTTTACTAAATTCTTTAAAGATTTAGGCTGGATAGATATTGCTGAGCCATTCCAGCGGCTGCTTACTCAAGGCATGGTCTTAAAAGATGGCGAGGTGATGTCTAAATCGCGCGGCAACATAGTTGACGCGGATTCTATCATGAAAAAATATGGGGCAGATAGCTTAAGGTTATTTATCCTTTTTACTGCGCCTCCAGAGACCGAACTAGAATGGGATGGCCGGGCCATTGAAGGCTGTTTTAAGTTTTTAAACCGCGTCTGGAGAATTCAGGATAATTTAAAGGAAAAAGCGCAAGACCCCCTGCTTAAGATTATGCATAAGACCATTAAAAAAGTTAGTGAAGATATTGAGGCTTTTAAATTTAACACCGCTATCGCTAGCTTAATGGAATTTGTCAATGCTATTTATCAATCAGGAGCAGACAGGGAGATTTTCTTAAAATTAATCATTATGCTTAGTCCGTTTGTGCCGCATTTCTCTGAAGAAATTTGGCAAAGATCCGGAAATAAAAGCAGTATTTTCAAGACTGAATGGCCAAAATATGATGCAGAATGCTTAATTGATGAACTAGTTACCATAATTATTCAGGTAAATGGGAAAGTGCGCTCTAAAATTGAAGTTCCCACGGAAATTTCCGAAGACAAACTTAAAGAATTGGCCCTTGCCGATGAAAAACTAAAGCCCTGGATGCAGAATAAGCCCATCAAAAATCTCATCGTTGTCCCCAAAAAACTCGTCAACATAGTAATATAAAATTTCCTGTTAGATTAGCCATCCTTTTACGTCTATTGATAGTGGAAAGGAGGCCTGCCGGCAGGCAGGGGTTTTATGCTCAATTTTACCTGCCAGGAACAAAGGGCGATTTTGTTTTTAATCAGCATGGCTTTAGTAGGCCTGGGGGTTAATTTCTTAGCCAAGAGATATTCCAAAATAGAAGCGATTGCCCATGTTCAGCCAGAAACTACCAAGATTAATCTTAACCAGGCAGATAAAGAAACGCTGATCAGTATTTCCGGTATCGGAGAAAAATTAGCCCAGTGCATCATTGAATATAGGCAAGAATACGGAAATTTTAATGATATGAATACCTTAAAAAAAGTAAAAGGTATCACTGATTACCGCTTAGATAAGTTGAAAGATTATCTTTACGTTAACTAATCTCATGAAACAGCCCTTAGCCTTTTTGGCGATTATTTACTCTTTGGGGATATTCTTGGCCAATAATACAAAAATCCCTTTTTTATTTTTTTACTGCCTAGCCGCAGTATTTTTTGTTTTCAGTATCTTATTATTTAAAAAGAAATTAGGATTTGCTCTGATTTTGTTCTGCGCAATTTTTTCCCTGGGAGCAGTTTCCTTAAAAAACGCCCAGAGTTTGCCTAAATGCCACATCTCTAGATACATTTCCTACAAAAATAGCCCTCCATATCAAATAAAAGGCCAAATTATCAGCGCGCCCAATTTAAAAAACAATAGGACCGTATTTATATTCAAGACTAAGGAAGTACAGATGAATAACTTAAAGTATAACTGCTGCGGAAATATCCTGGTATATATAAAAGGCAGGAAAGATTTGCATTATTTAGAGGAATTAATCCTCACCGGCAATTTATACCGCCCCTTTAGGTTCGGCCAGGCTAAACAGAAGAGCTACCAGTATTATTTATATAACCAGGGTATTTATTCTCTGATGCATGTTCGGTCGTTAGAGCAAAGCCCTAGCTTCAATAAAGCTAATGGCGTTTCGCTAAAGATGTTTACCTTCAGGCTAAAGAATAAAGCACAAAAGATAATGTGTAGATACCTTTCACCCATAGCAGCAAGTATCTTTGCGGCCATGGTTTTGGGTGATAAGGCTGATATACCCGCCACTATTTATAATTCTATGATTAAGTCAGGCACAGTGCATATTCTGGTGGTCAGCGGTTTTAATGTCGGTATAGTTGCCTGCACGATCAGTTTATTTTTAAAATTAATCAGGCTGCCCAAAATTCTGCGCTTTTTCCTTGCTGTTACCTTGCTTATACTTTATTGCCTGATTACCGGCGCCTCCAACCCCGTGGTCAGGGCAACGCTAATGGCGATCAGTGTTATGTTTGGTTATCTGGTAAAAAGGCAAGCGGATATTTACAATTCTTGCGCCTTAGCAGCGCTGTATATTTTACTAGTTAATCCGCGGCAATTGTTTGATGTAGGTTTCGAGCTTTCTTTTGCCAGCGTTATCTCTATCACCTATATTTATCCTAAAATAAGATTATTTTTGCGTTTGGATGATCTAAAAACAAAATATCTTAAGTTCCTGGTAGAGTCTTGTCTGGTCTCTTTTTCCGCTTGGTTGGGCACGATGGGGTTAGTGGTTTATTATTTTAGGATTTTTTCTCCGGTGACAGTATTAGCCAACCTTTTTATTGTTCCTCTAGCGGCTTTAATTACTCTCTGCGGATTCAGCCTGATCGCCATGAGTTTTCTCTTGCCTTCCCTAACACTACTTTTTAGTTCTACCTGTGAATTGTGGGTTAGCCTCCTGCTCAATATTAATAGCCTGTTGCTACAATTACCCTACGCGCACATCCGTTTATCTTAGGTAAAGATAAAGGTGCGGGGTTGACAAAACCCAATATATATGTTAAAGTTAAACCCATATGAGACGCAGAATTTTAATCTTTGCGGTTATATTCCTGGGCTTAACCTTTGGCAGTGCGTATCCCTACTGGATTTGGACGCCTAAGACCGGTAAATGGGTTAATCCTAAAACCGCGGTAAAACCTACCCCCAAAGAACAGCTTGATTTTGCCAAAAGCCTCTACGATATAAAAAATTACGAAGAGGCAAAGCGCGAATTCAAAAAAGTCCTCAAGAGCTTTCCCAAATCCTTTGAGGCCTCGGAGAGCCAATATTACTTAGGGTTGATAGAAGAAGCGCAGGGTAATCTATACGAGGCTTATCTGGCCTATCAAAAGGTGATTGATAAATACCCTTTTTCAGAAAGAATTAAAGACATTATTGAGGCAGAATACAAGATTGCGGAAAGGTTTATGCAGGGTAAAAAACGCAAGGCCTTAGGGGTAAACTTACCGGTAGAAAACCCAGCCATAGAGATATTTAGCAAGGTGATAGAAAATTCTGCTTATGGGCCTAAGGCTTCTGCAGCGCAATATAAATTAGGATTAGTCTTAAAGGGCCTGTTAAGGTACTATGAGGCAGAAGAGGCCTTCAATAAAGTGATTTCTAATTATCCAGACAGCAGTTGGGTTGAGGCAGCCAAATTTCAGATCGCCTCCTGCCGCGCTGCTGTTTCCAAGGGGCCTGATTATGACCAGGGCGCCTCTAAGGAAGCAAAAGATAAATTTGAAGAGTTTGTTCAGGAACACCCCGAGGCGGTGTTATCCCGGGACGCGGAAAAAAACATTGAGCAATTAAAAGAAAAAGAAACAGAGAGTAATTTTAATATCGCTCTTTTTTACGAAAAACAAAAGGCCTATCCAGCAGCAAGGGTTTACTATAATGCTATCATTGAAAATAATCCTGATAGTAAATGGGCAGCAAGGGCGCTAGAAAGATTACGGGTGATGGAGAAGAAAAAATGAAGTATTATAAATTTATCTTTTTGGTCTTTGGTCTTTGGTCTTTGGTCTTTGGTTTAACAGGATGCGGTTATACTACCCGCTCAGCGATAGTATCTAAATATAAAACCATATATGTAAAACCTTTCGTGAATAAAATAGATATTACCGTAGAAACCGACGCTGCGTCTAAATATAAGATTTATAAGCCTTTCTTAGAAACAGATATCACCAAAAAAGTGATCAATAAATATTTATTTGACGGCAACCTTAAGCCCGCGAAAGAAGAAAATGCGGATTTGGTTTTGAAGGGCGAATTAGTGGATTTTCGCAAAGACCCCTTAAGATACACTGAGTCTGACGAAGTAGAAGAATACCGGCTGAACTTGGTAGTGAATATCAGCCTGTGGAATAACCGGGAGAATAAATTAGTCTGGGAAGAAAA
>MHGW01000017.1:10066-13990 GCA_001805765.1 Omnitrophica WOR_2 bacterium RIFCSPLOWO2_01_FULL_41_12
AGCGCGCCGCATTGTTGAGCGCACCGTAGAACAATGGTAAGCCCGGTCTACCTATTCATCGGTCAGGATAGCCTTTCTAAAGACATATCACTAAAGAAACTGAAACAGGAATTCCTTAACCCCCAAACAGAACAATTCAATCTGGATATATTACACGCCAAAGATTTAAGTTTAGCGCTCTTGCAAGAAAGACTCCTTTGCCTTCCGGCCAAGGCCAAGATCAGGATGGTAGTCGTAAAGGGAGCCCAAGAATTAAAGGAGGAAAGCAAAGAATTTATTCTTAATTATGTAAAAAATCCCTACCCTAAGGTAATCTTGGTTTTAGATATGGAGAGATATGATTTCAAAGACATATTTATAAAGCAGGCAGCAAGATACGCTAAGACCTTGCGTTTCCGGGAAGAGCCGCATTTAAATGTGTTTTCTCTAAGCCGCTGTATAGACCAAAAGAGATCGGATTATGCCCTCCGGGTATTAGATGAGCTTTTCAAAAAGGGAGAAAGGGCCGAACGGATTCTGGGTGGATTAAGGTATGCTTGGGAAAAAGATACAATACCTGCCTTAGAGCGAAAGAAAAGACTGAAGGCTATTTTACATTGCGATATTGATATAAAGACAGGAAGGCTTAAGCCCGGATTAGCTATAGAAAAGCTGATCGTATCTTTAAGTTGTCTTAAAAAGTCTTTTGGCTAAGCGGGATTTCTTTCGGTTTGCGGTGCGGGGATGAATGATTCTTTTTTTTGCTGCTTTATCCAGTTGAGAAAATGCTCTTTTCAGTAGGTCCTTGGCTTCGTTAATGTTTTTTGTAGATAAGAGCAGTTTAAATTTCTTCAGCGTTTTTTTAAGTTCGTTTTTGATCTTGACATTGTGCAGGTGCCTTTTTTTATCAGCGCGTTTTCTTTTTAAAGAAGTGCGACGTCTTGGCATTTTCTTCTCTCCTTTTTCGTTAACTATAACATAACTAAATAATTGTGTCAAGCCAAACCAATAAAACTATTGCCAAATCTGCCTCACTTATTGGGTTTGCCACCCTCTGTTCCCGCCTCTTAGGCTTTGTCCGTGACGTAGTCATTGCCAGATTATTCGGGGTTTATCTTTATGCGCAGGCATTTGTGATTGCCTTTAAGATCCCCAATTTACTGCGAGATTTTGTGGCTGAAGGCGCAGCTAATGCCGCACTTGTTCCGGTTTTTAGCGAATATAGCGTCAAACACACCAAGGAGGAATTCTGGGAACTGGCGAATGTAGTCTTAAATCTTTTACTGATTATACTGACTATCATTACTGTTTTAGGAATAATATTCTCTCCTATTATCGTGCGGTTGATTGCCCCGGGTTTTATTGTCTCGCCAGAAAAATTAGCCACCACCATCAAGCTTAACCGCATAATTTTTCCCTATATCCTATTGATCAGCCTGGCTGCTTATTCTATGGCCATACTCAATTCTTTAAAACACTTTTCTATTCCTGCCTTTGCACCCTGCCTTTTAAATATTTCTATTATTGTATTTGCGCTGATTTTCGGCGAGGGTATTGCAGGCCTAGCCACAGGAATTTTGGTAGGCGGGTTTTTACAGTTGGCTGTGCAGATTCCTATTTTGTATAAAAAGGGTTTCCGGCCGCGGTTTTTTAAGCAGCTAAGGCATCCGGCCGCTAAAACTATTGGCAGGTTAATGTTGCCGCGTATTTTTAATTCCGGAATATATCAATTAAATAATTTTGTGGATTCCATATTTGGCTCTTTCGCCTGGATTGTGGGAGAAGGGGCAGTGGCAGTATTATATTTTTCCTACCGCATAATCCAATTCCCTCTGGGAATTTTTAGCACCGCGCTTTCTCAAGTCCTACTTCCGACATTTTCTACGCAGGCCTTAGACGATAATCTGGATAGTCTAAAACAGACGCTCACCTTTGGCTTGCGCGCAGTATTTTTTGTGATGTTGCCGGCTTCTTTAGGATTTATGGTTTTAGCCCAAGCCATTGTATCTACCCTTTTTGAAGGCGGCAGGTTTGATCTTTATTCTACCAACCTGACTGCCCAGGCGCTTTTTTTCTATAGTATCGGTTTATTGGCCTATGGCGTAACTAAGGTATTGCAGTCTTGTTTTTTTGCGCTTAAAGATACAGTAACTCCGACTAAAGTAGCCTTTATGGCTTTAATCATAAATATTATCTTAAATTCTGTGCTGATGTTTCCTTTAAAAGTAGCCGGCCTGGCCTTAGCCACATCTATCTCGGGAATAACCAGCTGCGCCGTATTATTTTTTATGTTGCTCCGGAAAATCGGCGCCTTTCCATTGAAAATCATTTTTGTTTCTTTTCTAAAAGTACTTCTGGCGAGCTTAGGTATGGCGCTAGTGTGTTTTTTTATGGCGCAGAATTTAATCTTGGGTAAATTCTTAAAGTTAGGTATCTTGATTATCTCCGGATTTATATCTTATATTATTTTTTGCCTTATCTTTAGAGTCAGCGAGTTACAGGAATTGTGGCGCTGGTTAATGACTAAAAAGGGACTGTCCCCGAAGGGGACTGTCCCTGAAAGTCAAGGCTGATTTTATGGTTTCGCTTCCGGCACTGAAAATTTTTGCCGTGCGCTACGGTTTACTCGCCGCTTCCGTGTAGACGTATGCAAATTGCTGTCCACTCCAGCGGCTCGTAACCCCTTGCGCACTTTTGCCAAAAATTTTCTAATGTGCCTCCAGCGAAACACATAAAATCTTAATTGTGTTTGATTGGCTAGAATCTCAAATTCGCTTGCGAAAACCGCCAGGGTCATTTAATTATTCAAACTGTTTATGATTAATAATCACTTAAAAAATAAGATTGCTTCGGTGCCTGATGCAGCAGGGGTGTATCTGATGAAGGATAAGGCCGGCAAAATAATTTATATCGGCAAGGCCAAGTCACTTAGAGAACGGCTGCATACTTATCTGGGAAGAGGCCTTTCTAGCAAAACCATTGCTTTAATGTCTAAAGTTTCTGATATAAAATATCAGCTCTGTCCAAATGAAAGTTTTGCCCTGCTACTGGAGGCAGAACTGGTGCATAAATATAGGCCGCAATATAATGTGTCGCTGCGCGACGATAAAAGTTTTCCTTTGATTAAGATTACCGATGAAGAATTCCCGGCAATTTGTCTCACCCGCAAAAAACAGGCAGACGGCGGCCGTTACTTCGGGCCTTATACCAGCGCCAAATTACTTAAGCAGGCTCTAAAGATTATCCGCAAGAATTTTCCCTTTCGCTCCTGTAAACAACTTCCCAAAGAAGAGTGTATATATTACCGCATCGGCCTTTCACCCGCTCCCTGCGCCGGAAAAATAAATAAAAAGGAATATGGCCAGAGCATAAAAAACATAATTTTAATTTTAGAAGGTAAAACCGATTGGCTGATGAAAAAACTATCCCGCGCAATGAATTTAAAAGCCAAAAATCAGGAATTTGAAGAAGCAGCTAAAATCAGGGACCAGATAAATTCCTTAAGCGCCATAGGACAGCAAGCAGCCGGTAGCAGGGCTAAAGACCAACTGCAGGATTTAAAAAAGCTATTAAATTTAGATAAATTACCCCAAAGGATTGAGGCGTTTGATATCTCCAATATATCCGGCAAAGAGGCCACAGGCGCAATGGTAAGTTTTTATCAGGGTCTCGCGGATAAAAACAATTACCGCCGTTTTAGAATTAAGAGCGTTAAAGGAATCAACGATTATGATATGCTTAAAGAAGTTATCCGGCGCCGGTATTTGCGGGTAGCGAGGGAAAATCTCCCCATCCCAGATTTAATTCTTATTGACGGTGGCCGGTCTCATCTTTTGGTTACAGATAGCGAAATTAAAAAATTAGGCCTAAACATACCATTGGTAAGCATAGCCAAAGACAGAGAGAATATATATATAAAGAACAAGGCAAATCCGATTAAATTAA
>MHGW01000018.1:0-945 GCA_001805765.1 Omnitrophica WOR_2 bacterium RIFCSPLOWO2_01_FULL_41_12
AAAGTGGCGGCCTGGATTTTTTTATTTCTGGGGGTTATTGGTGGCTTAGCCATTATCTTGGGGTCAGTCCCAGCCTATGCGGGTGACCGCTGGATGGGCATCATAGTTCTGGCAATTTATGCATTTCTTTTCTTTTTCTTATTTCTCATTGCCAAGATTGCGGATTTATTGATTAAGATAATTAACGAGATCAAGAAGGAATAGGGTTTTAAAAGGAGGCTAGATGAAGCGCACTAATCTATTTTTGATTTTATTTTTAATTTCTGGTTTAATCGGTTGTGAAAAATTTAATTTTTTAAATCCTAAAAAAGCGGAGACAAAAAGAACCGAAGCCGTACTTTTAGTGAAAGGTACAATTATCGCCAAGGTAAACAATATCCCCATTACCTTAGAGGATTTAAATGAGGAGATAGATGCCTACAATGGTATGGTGCCTGCGGATAGGCCCGAGGCCAAGATTACTACCCGCGAGCAAAAGATTAATTATTTAAAGAATGAAATGGTGCGCCGGGCATTATTGTATCAGCAGGCCTTGGATAGAGGATTAGAGAGGAAAGAAGAGGTGCTGCGGGTTTTAGAAAAGACCAAGCAGGACCTTTTGGTAGTGGAACTGGTGCGCCAAGAAGCAGAAAAAGTGGATGTCAGCTCTAAAGAGATAGAGGATTATTACAATACCTATAAAGAACAATTAAAAGAACCGGAGGAAAGGCGTATCCGTGAGATAGTGGTTCTTACGGAACAAGAGGCCAAAGACGTACTTATCCAGCTGCTTCAGGGCCAAGATTTTGCTGCCCTGGCCAAGGAAAGGTCTAAGTCTGCCAGCGGTAAAGACGGGGGAGACTTGGGATTTCTGCCAGCGGGTAAAAAATTTGTACAGTTTGATACCGTGGCTTTTTCCAATACCTTAGAAGCAGGCGCGGTGAGCAATATCTTTAAGGGGCCGGA
>MHGW01000018.1:968-9063 GCA_001805765.1 Omnitrophica WOR_2 bacterium RIFCSPLOWO2_01_FULL_41_12
AGGCCAAGCGCGGCGGCAAACAGAAATCCCTTACTGAACTGTGGGACGATATCAAGCGCGGCCTCCTGTTTTTAAAACAGCAGCAGATAATTGAGGATTTAGTGGGCAAGCTTTCCCGCGAGGCAAAATTAGAGGTTAATGAAGGCCAGGTAAAATAAAATTCTATGCCTAAACAGCGTATAGCACTAATTGCAGGAATTGTTTTAGCCTTAGTAGCCATATTTATGGTCAAGGTTTATCTTGACCAGCAGCGCCAGGTGATTCAAGAGCAAGCCAAGAGAACCCTGGCTAAGATTCAGGCCAATCAAACCGCGGTCTTAGTCGCCAAAAAAGACATCCCTAAAGGAATAGTTATCGAGCCAGAGATGTTAGAAACTGCAATTGTCCCTAATCAATACCTACAACCCAATGCAGTTACCTCTTTAGACAGAGTTGCAGGCATGATTACAATAGGGCCTATCTCTAAAGGCGAACAGATTATTTTAAGCAAACTTAGTCAGTCCCGGCAAGCCGGTCAAGGAGGCGGCTTAGCTGAGGCCACTCCCGTCGGCAAAAGGGCAATTACCGTTTCAGTAGATAATGTTTCCGCCTTAGGAGGCATGATTAAAGCCGGAGATTATGTGGATGTGATTGCCCTGGTTCCGGTGCCAGTACAGACCCAAGAAGGAAAGCAGGCCAGCCAGGCAGCAGTAATGCCTCTCTTTCAAAATGTATTAGTGCTGGCAGTAGGCCAGGAAACAGGCGCGGTATCTGCGCAAGACAGCCGTTACAAAAAAGAAGAGAAAAAAGAAATTTCTCCCTTGATTACTGTAGCGCTTAGCCCGCAGGAAGCAAGCCTGATTGCCTTTGTCCAAGAACAAGGCAAGATCCGTTTGATTTTACGTTCACCGGCAGATTCCCAGATCCAGCCGGTACAGCCGGCAAGCTGGGATACGTTATTTCAATATTTAATGCCTCAAGAAGAGGTCTCCCGGAAAAAAGACGAACCCCAGGCCGTGGATTATGTAGAGATATACCGCGGGCTGAATAAAGAGAGGATTCCCTTATCTAGATGACCAGAAAATCAAAGTTACATATTTTTAAATTTTGCAGCGTAAGTTTGATATTGGCAGTTTGCAGTTTGCATTTTCATAGTTATGCCTTTGATGAAACCAGCGAAGAAATCAAGCTATATGTGGGTGAAGTAGAAGTGCTGGCCGTAAGCAATCCTACGCGCATCGCTATCGGTAATCCCAATATTATGGACGTGACCAATGTGACTAAAAACGAGATGACCTTAAGCCCGAAAGCAGCAGGCATAACTACTTTAGTATTTTGGGATAATTTTGGCGAGCAGTCCTATAAAATCAGAGTAGTCACCGAGGATATGCTGGAGATTAAACGCAGAGTGGATCATCTCATCGCTAAACTTAATTTACCCGAAGTTTATACCCAGGCTGAAGACGAAGAAAATAAAGTGCTGCTCTTAGGCAAGGTAAAGAGCGCTGCTGACCGGGAGTTGATTGCCCTGGCCTTGGGGCCATTGAAAGAAAAAACTACTGACTTGATCGCCGTGCAAGAAGAAGAAGCAGTAGTAGAAATTGATGTGCAGGTCTTGGAGTTGAGTAAAGATGCGACCAATACTTTGGGTTTTTCTTGGCCCAGCTCCATTACCCTTACTGATTCTTCAGGGCCTACGAGCACAGCAGTCACCGGCCTGGATAAGGTCTTTCACCTCTCGGATTTCACGCGCAGCGCCTTCAATATTACCGTAGATGCCTTAGTGCAAGAAGGAAAGGCGCGCATACTTTCCCGTCCGCGGCTCGCCTGTCAAAGCGGCAAAGAAGCAGAATTATTGGTCGGCGGAGAAAAGCCTATTTTTACCACTGCTGCCCAGTCTACAGTAGGAAGCTCGACGAGCGTAGAATACAAGGAATTCGGGATCAAATTAAAAATCAAACCTACTGTATTTGCGCAAGACCATATAAAATTAGCCTTGAATGTAGAGGTGAGTGAGGTGGGGACTGCTGAAACAATCGGTTCCACTAGCGCTCCCACTGCCAAGGCCTATCCTTTGTCCAAACGCACCGCTGTTACAGAGCTTTCTCTTTTAGATGGCCAGACCTTAGCCATCGGCGGATTAATGAAGCATAAGTTTGAAGAAGATGTGCGTAAGACTAGCCTATTAGGCGACCTGCCTATTTTAGGGATATTATTCAGAAAGACCACCACAAAAATCGGCGGGGGAACCGGCGAAAGAGGAGACACCGAATTATTTATCACCCTTACGCCCACCATTATCAGCGGTAAAAAAATTACCCAGGCAGAAAAGGTGCTTTCTGCTGCCCCGGCTAATGTAAAAGAATATTCCCAGATTATCCAGAAACGCATATTAGAAAACTTAGCTTATCCTATTATTGCCAAAGAAACAGGCCTGCAGGGAATCGTAAAATTAAGCCTGCACCTTACTTCCGCCGGTAAACTTTTAGAAACCAAAGTAAAGGCCTCATCCGGCAATAAGATTTTAGATGAAGATGCAGTTTCCGCGGCCCGCAAGATTTCTACTTATCCTACCTTTCCCGCATCTATAGAGTCCAAAGAACTCTGGATAGATGTTCCCATAATCTATACATTAGATTAGAGATGGCAAAAACCATAGTCATATTTAGCACCAAAGGCGGAGTTGGTAAGACCTTAATCGCGGCTAATTTAGCCGTAAGCCTGGCTAACGATTACGGAAAACGGGTCTGCCTGGTAGATTCGGATTTACACGTCGTCGGCGATATGGCCAGGATGCTGGATCTTAACCCGAAAAATGCCATGGTAGATTTAATCCAGCACTTAAAAAAGAATCCGCATAATTTTAAAAAAGAAGATTTTTTAACCCAGACTTCTTTAGGCATTGATTTTTTATCCGCAGTCTTAAAGCCACAGCAGGCTCCGCATCTTGAGCCTGAGATGATACCGCAGGTATTTAAGCTATTAGACAATGATTATGATTTTGTGATTGTGGATGCGGGAAAGAGTTTTAGCGAGGTTTTTGTCGCTACTTTAAATCAGGCCAACCTGATACTTTTGGTAGTTACCCCGGATATACTTTCCATTTATCAGACTAAATGGGCTTTGGATACCTTGCAATTTTTGCATTTTCCCTTAAAGATGATTCGCGTGGTTTTAAACCGCGCCGAATCTGCCGCCAGCATTAGTTGGCAGGAGGTGCGGGTCAGTTTACCCGTAGAAATTATTGCGCGTATTCCCTCGGAGGGAAAGGTGGTAGGTACAGCAGTGAACCGCGGTATACCGGTAGTCATAGAAAATCCTAAATCCAAAGTTGCCTTAAGCCTAAAGAGATTTGGCCAGGAATTAACGGGTAATGAGGGTTTCTTTGTCCAGCGCCAGGATATTGACCAGTTAAGGCTAAAAGAAGCGGTTTTGGATAAGAGTAACGCTTTTTGGCAGAGCCAGGGCTTAACCGAGCCTTTGGCAGAATTAGCGCCGGCTGAAGAGATAGACGAAATCGTCCTGCTAAAGCGACGGATTCATAACCGCCTGATTGAAGACTTAAACATTAAGCGTATGGACTTAAAGGTATTCAGCGATTTAAAAAAGGCCAAAGAGTTAAAGGCGAGGGCCGAGGTGATGGTGACGAACTTTTTGGCTGAAGACGCCGGCAGTTTTATTTCTTCTTCCGAAGTGCGTAAAAAATTAGTAAAGGAGATTTTGGATGAGGCCTTAGGCCTGGGGCCGTTAGAAGACTTATTAGCCGAACCCGGTATCACCGATATTATGGTGAATAATAAAGACGAGGTCTATATTGAACGCCAGGGTAAAATTGAACTGACCAGCAAAAAATTCATTTCTAATGACCAGGTCAAGACTATTATCGAACGTATTATTGCGCCTATTGGCAGGCGTATAGATGAATCTGTGCCGATGGTGGATGCGCGGCTGCCGGATGGCTCGCGCGTAAATGCGATCATTCCACCCCTTTCTTTAACCGGGCCTTCTTTGACTATCCGAAAGTTTAGAAAAGAAAGATTTAAGATAGAAGAATTAATAGAATTAAAAACGCTTAATTCTGCGATGTCCGAATTTATACGCGCCTGTGTAGTGGCGCGCAAAAATACGATTGTTTCAGGCGGCACAGGCTCGGGTAAGACCACGATATTAAATGTTTTATCCGCATTTATCCTTGAGAATGAGCGTATTGTGACCCTGGAAGACGCCGCCGAATTAAAATTGCATCAGGAGCACTGGATACGCCTGGAGTCCCGGTCGCCAAATATTGAAGGTAAAGGCGCAATTACCATCCGGGACCTTTTTAGGAATACCTTGCGTATGCGGCCGGATAGAATTATTATCGGGGAGTGCCGCGGCATTGAAACCTTAGATATGCTTCAGGCGATGAATACCGGACATGATGGTTCCATGACCACTATCCACGCCAATTCCACGCAGGATGTTTTGATGCGGCTTGATTCCATGATTTTGATGGCCGGGGTGGAACTGCCTATCCGGGCAATCCGGGAGATGATTGTTTCAGCCATTGATTTAATCGTGCATACTGCCCGGCTTTCCGACGGAAAACGTAAAATTATCCAGATTACCGAAGTTGCGGGTATGAAAGATGAATTGCACATTGATTTAAGAGATATCTTCACCTTTCATCAAACCGGCGTAGATGCCCAAGGCAATGTCTTAGGTGATTTTAAGGCTACCGGCTATATCCCCTCATTTGTAGAAGATATCAGAATCAAAGGTATCACCCTTGCCGACACCCTCTTCAAATCTTGAAGATCATTAACCAAACCAAGAACACTATTTTAGCGGAAAATGTAATTGTTGCCGATAGGCCTTTTCAACGCATAAAAGGGCTCTTAGGTAAAAAAGAATTTAAACCCGGGCAAGCCCTGGTCTTAAAACCCTGCAATTCTATACATACCTTTTTTATGAAATTTCCCATAGATGTTTTATTTGTAGATAAAGATAATCGTGTAATCAAAGCCGTACCTACATTAAAACCTTTTTGCCTTACCTATATATATTTTAGGGCTATCTTGGCTATTGAACTGCCCGTAGGCACCATCCCATCCACTTTAACCCAAGAAGGCGACACCCTCACCCTTATTTAAAACGTTTCTAAAACCAATCTCAAAACGTTTCTAAATGCAATCGGAAAACTGCCAATTTTGATCATTTTGATCTCGGGCTTTATTTAAAGCTTAGGTTGGTCCAAGAGGTATGTCTTTGCACCCAATACGCGAGATCTATAACTTGTCCACGCATAATCTATAGGTGTTTGTTTTATATTAGCTCTTACAGGATTCATCTCTATATAATTTATACAATCCAAAACATATTTATCTTTTTCCATAATCATGCTTTTGTATCTTCCTTGCCAAAGATGGCCTACTTTATTATATTTTTTGTTGAACCACCTTGCATAGGACAGATTTATCCCCTGCATTATTTTTGCTAATTCCGCAGGTTTATTTACATCTAAAATTAAGTGTACATGATTCGGCATCAGAGACCAGGCATACAATCTAAATTTATATTTTCTTTTGTAGCGTTGCAACAATTTCAAGTATTTCTCAAAGTCACACTCTTGCAGAAAAACATTTTGTTTTTGATTTCCCCTACTTATTACATGGTAATAAATATTATCCAATATTAACCTTCCATATTTTAACATGTTCACCACCTCCTAATATAATAGACGTATTAATGGGCTTTTTCTAACATAAATTTTATAAATGAGCATAAATATGCTGGTATTTTCTACCAGTAAAGCTATGCTAGACATTAACGCATTTGCCTTAAATATCCTAAATTAAATACCCTAGAATAGGCATTTTTACCTTTAAAATTAGAAACGTTTTAGGATAGAAATTAGAAACGTTTTTGCTATAAAAATGTCCAATCTAATATTTTGGTTGACAAATGGACATTTCTAGTTTATACTTGCATTGAGATTAGAAATGTCCAGTCTGGAGAAAGTATGGGAGTTGTCTATAAAATACAACCAGAAATAAGGGATTTTATCCTGGGGAAAAAACAGGCTGAGCCGAGCCTAAGCTGTCGCCAGCTCACTACTTTGGTCCTGGAAAATTTCGCGATTAAAGTTTCCAAATCCAGTATAAATTCACTTTTCAAAACAGCAGGTTTGAGCATGCCTGTAGGAAGAAGGTTGAAGAAAAGGCGCATCCGACGAGAGATGGAAAAGCCAGCTGCGGTTACCGCAGAATCAGTAGTGATCACGACGGAACCAGCAGGGGCAATAACTGCAGAACCAGTAGGGAGTATAGCTGTAGAAGAGCCCATAAGTGAAGCTATAAGCAGAGAAATTAGCCCAGGAGCCATCTTTCTGAAGGCAGCGGATTATCTATTGGGCGGGACCCATTATATTATTGAGGCCATTAGAAGAAGGATTACTACGCCAATTCCTGACTTGGTAGCGCAAATAGAAAGCCTGTTATACGGGGGGGCAAATACAGGTTTATCACCATATCTTATTCAATTACAACAAGTTAGAGAATTAAACTCAGATATACCGAGAATTTTCGACAGGCTATTCCAGGAAGTGCGCTGTATTAAGGTCACTCTCTCCACAGGAAATACTTTTTATTTAGACGGCCAGTTAAAAACGGTTTGGTCCATTTCACATATTCCTTATTTTTTTTCTACAACTCTTTATAATATAAAGAGTTACATAAATAAGTATTTTCAGAAAGAGCATCCTTTTCTGCTCTTTATGGCCCCGGGTTATGATGTCCCGACCAAAGAATTCTTTGATTTTATGCTGAGTTTTGAAGCCGGAGAAAACCGGATTTCCCGATTAACGCTTTATGGAAATAGGCTTGAGGAAATTGAGAATATTACGCTGGATGAGAACAAACAGCGTTTCTTTGTGTTCGGACTTTGGCCTTGGCAATTTACTGAATACCGTAAGGTAAAGCAGATCGGCGAGTTTAGGCCATTTTATTTTGCCGGCCTCAAAAAGGATTTTTATCTTGCCGAGATAGAGATTGAATTATTACAACCTACTGTAAATACAAGAGTTACGCTTAGGGGTTGCGCCCTAAAGACCGCGCTTTCTGAGAAGACGCGAATAGTGATCTTAGGTAATCTTGCCCAGGAAAATGCTCCTCCAGAGGCATTGGCAGGTATGTATCTTAACCATTGGCCAAACTTAGAAGAGGCCTTTCAGGATTACAGCCGAAAAGTAGAACTTTTTACCTACACTGCTTCCTCCCAGCGCTTTTTCTCGACGGAGAAACTAAATTTTGATGCCGGGGCCCAAGCAGATATCCAGGGCCTCTTTAATTCTTATCTAGAGGCATTAGACCTTTATGTGCGCTGGTATTTTTTGCCTGCCGGTTACGAAGAGATGGATTTCTCGACGACAAAAGAGCGGTTTTATGGATTAAACACTGAGATTGACCCGCAAAAAGACCTTTGCCTAGCTACCTTCAGGCCCCCTACCGGATATTCCTTCCTCAAAGACCTAGAATATGCCTGCCGCAGGGTAAACGAAAGAGAGATTAACTTTTACGCAGGCCTTAGGCTCTGGTGTAGGATTTAAGGAAACGTTTTCTTTCTACCCGAAAATATCATTGACAGCGTTAGTGTTAAGTGTTATATTTTAAGTGCAATAAAGCGGCAGCGAAAAGGCAAGTCCTGATAGGAGGTATCAGGATGCGCAAAGCCACGGGACGATTCGCTCGCTAAAAAATTTGGTTTGATCATTTAATTTCGCTTCAAGGGTCAAAAGCGAGAGAGAAAAGTTAGCCGGGTTACCGAAAGCCGAGAGGTTTTAGTAAACCCGGTTTTTATTTATGGAGTTAATAATGAATTTAAAAAAGAATTTAAAAACTAGAAGGGCGCAATCAATAGTAGAATATATCCTGGTGTTTACGGTGATCGCCGCAGGTATAATAGTTGTTTTAGGCGGCTTTATGCCGGAAAATTTAACGATTAAAACTGCCTTTGACCAGGCAGTAAATAACGCTATTGGAGAAATAAATAAACCATGAATAAAAAAGGGTTAATCACTTTGGAGGCCTGTTTATTAATTGCCCTGGTAGCCGCGGCTCTTTTTAGTGTGTATCCCTAT
>MHGW01000018.1:9190-9260 GCA_001805765.1 Omnitrophica WOR_2 bacterium RIFCSPLOWO2_01_FULL_41_12
GTCAAGTGGTTAATGAAGCATACGCCCTCGCTAACAGAGCCGGGATTATTCAAATCCCAAATTGGGGGAC
>MHGW01000018.1:9481-10011 GCA_001805765.1 Omnitrophica WOR_2 bacterium RIFCSPLOWO2_01_FULL_41_12
GACTGCGATTATTGCGGTAGTAGTGGCTTTTGCTGCTGTGTTTTTAAGAGACAAAGTAAAAAGTTCCCTGGAACATGTGAGCACAGAGATGGAAGAAGAAGTGCAAAAAATTAATTTTTAGGCAAGATTTAATTTAAAGGAGGTGAAAAAGATGTTACGTAAAATAGGTAAAAGAGCACAGACTACTGCCGAATACGCCATACTTATTGCTTTAGTCGTAGGCGCCGTAGTAGCCATGCAAGTGTATCTCCGCAGAGGCCTGCAAGGTAGGGTCAAGGATGTGGTGGATGATATTGATCTGGGAGGTAATGTGGAAGAGCCAGGTAAAGTGAATAGCATTTTTACTGCCCAGCAATACGAACCTTATTATGTAGAGTCTACAGCCCAGACAGCCCAGAACGAACAAGAAACAGAAAACTTACAGGATGAAGGCGCTCTAGGTAAAACATCTACTGCGGCCAGTACAGCGGCCAGGCAGCAAACACTAGGTTGGCAAGGCGAATAAAATATACAAGCTAAAAATTACGAGG
>MHGW01000019.1:0-1744 GCA_001805765.1 Omnitrophica WOR_2 bacterium RIFCSPLOWO2_01_FULL_41_12
GACCCGACTAAACCCAAAAATCTCGGCGGTATTGATTTTCGTAATAAAGCGTTGAAGATTACTTATCAGCCCATGGGAAATTTTATCGGATTAGAGATGAAACTTCCGACCTTAAGCAAGGCGCAAATAGAGCACTTTAATATTGAAGGAGATCTCTCCCGCTTGGAAAAAATGGTGGATAACGGCATTCTTCCTTCTGGCCAGGGGATCAAAGAAATCTTGGCTGCCTGCGTGCAAAAAGGCGAATTAGACAACCTCAGAGAGCGCATTACGGTTTTACTGGTTAAAATGGGCATCCTTGAGGAGAGGCAGTGGTGCCTGAAAGAATGCAGTAAGGAGTATAAGGAAGCGCTGGTTCTCGTAGATTCACTGACCATTTAAGCAAGAAAGTAATCCGAAGTTTTTCATTAACCCGCTATTCAGAAATGGATAGCGGGTTTTTCTTTACCAGATTCCACGCTTGCTACAAACTGGTTGCAATTTGCAACCAGTTAGCGGGTCCTGTCACGGGGCGCTTCTCGCCAAATTTGGCTCCAAGCACCCCGTGCCACCCGCTACACTGCGAATTCGATTTGCTCGAAAACCACCAAGGGGCATTTTGAGGTTGACAAGCATATTGACAGGGGTAAAATAAGGATAATAACGATGATTGGCTATGCACTAGAATCGCAATTCAAGGTAAAGTTTTTAGGAAATAAAACCCACCTCATTATTTCATTGCAGATAAAAAACCAAGCGGTATAATATCTTTATGGTTAAGAAATGTAAGAAATGTAAAGTGCCACTAGAGGGGTTTTTGTATAAGTGGATAGCCAGCAAATTATTCGGCATCAAACCTTCAGAAAAAGACCCGGAATTATGCAACAAATGTGAGAAATAAGATTTTATTCCTTTAAAAACTAAAATCCCCGTAGTCAAAATCTACGGGGATTTTTCTGTAGGTGATAGGCCTAAATAGCTTTCGCTATCGACCAACCTCCTTGTTAGTAAACGCTTAATTAAAGTATGCAACATTTTTCGGCAAATTTCAAGGTCAAAGCAAAAAAAAATAGACGGTTCTAATTTTGCTTGGGATTTTTGGTTTATAGAGTTATAATGAAATAAAAAGGGAGGTAGAGATGAATGGAAAAAAGATTTGCCCCGTATGCAAAAAAGAAACAGACGCCAAGATAGTGGATGTTTGCACCACTGCGTATAAGTATGTTATGGATAAAATCAAGGAAGAGCATCCTGAATGGGTAGAAAAAGACGGTGCCTGCCCGAAATGCGTAGAGTGTTATAAAAAATTATAAAATAAAAAGAAAGGGACGATGCTGGATGCTCCTATCCAATACCTCAAAGGTATTGGCCCCAAGAGGGCGAAATTATTTCATCAACTGGGCATCAATACTGTGGAAGACCTGCTTTATTATTTTCCCCGCCGCTATGAAGACCGCACCAATTTTATCTCTATTTCAAAATTAGAAGAAGGGAAAACTTATACCATAAAGGCGCAAGTATTGGCTAAGAGAGGGCATCAGTCTTTCCGGCGCCGCGGCTTTAGCATTACTGAAGTGGCAGTAAGTGATGCAACGGGTAAGATATTTTGCGTCTGGTTTAATCAACCCTATTTAAAAGAATATTTTAAGGTGGGTAGTAATTTGATATTATATGGCAAGGTAGAACGTTATGGCAATAAGCTACAGATGAATTCGCCTGAATTTGAAGAAATTGCAGAGGGACAGTCCCCTACGGGGACAGTCCC
>MHGW01000019.1:1825-3326 GCA_001805765.1 Omnitrophica WOR_2 bacterium RIFCSPLOWO2_01_FULL_41_12
TATCCGCTCCCGGCACAATCTTTTAAATCTGGCCAAGAGCCTGATTAACATACACTTTCCAGAAAATTTTGATTTGCAAAATTTAGCTTATAGAAGGCTTGCCTTTGAGGAATTTTTTATTTTTCAGGTGCCGTTAGTCTTGCGCAAATTAAAAAAGAAGACCAAGGCCGGGATCAGCCATAAAGTAGAAGGAGAATTAGTCAAAAATTTTATCGCCGCTTTACCCTTTAGATTAACTTTGGCCCAGGAAAAAGTGATCGCGGAAATAAAACAGGATATGGTTCATCATCAAGTTATGCAGCGGCTCCTGCAGGGAGATGTGGGCTCAGGAAAGACAATCGTAGCCACCATTGCCTGCCTTTTTGCCATTCAAGGCGGGTACCAGGCCGCTTTTATGGTACCGACGGAGATTTTGGCAAAGCAGCATTTTGAAAAAATCAAAAACCAAAACAAAGAAATAAAAATTGGTTTACTTGCCGGTAGTTTGCACAAAAAAGAAAAAGAGAAAACCTATAAGGAGATAAAAAAAGGCAAGATTGATTTGGTTATTGGTACGCACGCGCTTTTAGAAGAATCAGTAGAATTTAAAAATTTAGGGTTGGTGGTGATTGATGAACAGCACAAATTCGGCGTGGGCCAGCGGCAACTTTTGCCTAAGAAAGGATTCAGCCCTGATTGTCTGATTATGACTGCTACGCCTATTCCGCGCACCTTAGCAATTACTTTATATGGAGATTTAGATGTTTCTGTGATTGATGCGCTTCCACCCGGCAGGATTCCAGTGAAAACGTTATATTTTACCAAAGAAGAGCAGCCAAAGGCATTTGAGATGGCCAAAGTACAATTACGCCAAGGATTACAAGTATATATTGTATATCCGGTGATTGAGGAATCTTATGCCTTAGATATTAGCGGCGCCAAAAAGATGTATCAAGAATTAAAATCCGGAGAATTTAAGGATTTTAAAGTTGGCCTTATCCACGGTAGATTAAAGCAGGCAGAGCAGGACAGGATTATGCTGAAATTTAAAAATAAGGAGTTGGATATTCTGGTTTCTACCACAGTTTTAGAAGTAGGTATTGACATACCTATAGCCACCTGTATGATTGTAGAGTATGCTCAGCGTTTTGGCTTAAGCCAACTGCATCAATTACGCGGCCGCGTAGGTAGAGGCTCAGCAGAATCATTTTGTATTTTGATTTCCGATGCCCAGACTAAAGAGGCAAAGGCAAGAATAGAGGCGATGCTTAAATATAGCGACGGGTTCCGCATTGCCGAAGAGGATTTAAAAATCAGAGGCCCGGGTGAATTCTTTGGCCGTCGGCAATCCGGGCTTTCAGAATTAAAAATTGCTAACCCTTTGACACAGATGCACTTATTAAAACAAGCCCGAGAAGAAGCCATCAGGCTGGTTAACCTTGACCCTGGATTAGCATCTCGGCAAAATATATTATTAAGGGAAAAATTAAAGCAGAGGTTTCCCGATTACGAAAAGTTAATG
>MHGW01000019.1:3373-3840 GCA_001805765.1 Omnitrophica WOR_2 bacterium RIFCSPLOWO2_01_FULL_41_12
ATCAAAATGCCTAAAGGAATGCGGCCTACGCAGAATAAAGTCAGGAAGGCGCTATTTGATATCTTAGGTGATATAGAAGGTTTATCTTTTCTGGAGCTGTATGCAGGTTCAGGCGCGGTGGGTTTTGAAGCCTTGTCCAAGGGCGTTAAGGATTTAACTTTAATAGAATATAACCGGGATTGCATGCTTGCCATCAAGAAGAACATAGAGTCTCTGAACCTAAAAGCCTGTAATCTTTATCCCTTGCAGGCAGGTCTTGCGATCAAGAAATTTTATCAAGAAAAGAGAAAATTTGAGATTATCTTCTTAGACCCGCCTTATTATCAAGGCCAGGCAACACCCAACCCTATCGGATGGGTTGGTGTGCCGCCTTCTGCGGCAAAAAAAACCTTGCAAACTTTAGCCGCTTATGATATATTAGCGCCCAATGGTTTTATAGTAGTGCAGCACTTTAAAAAGGATAATCT
>MHGW01000019.1:3890-11515 GCA_001805765.1 Omnitrophica WOR_2 bacterium RIFCSPLOWO2_01_FULL_41_12
ATACTGTATTATCATTCTATAAAAAAAATGTGCCAGAAAGCCATATACCCAGGTAGTTTTGATCCCGTAACCTTTGGCCATATTGACCTGATTAAGCGGGCGCAGGAAATATTCTCAGAGGTGATTGTCGCAGTGGCCCACAATCCCCACAAGAAACCCCTCTTTAGCGTAAAAGAGAGGGTAGGGATGCTTAAAAAAGTAACCTCCGGATTTACAGGTGTAGAGGTGGAAGACTTTGATAGCTTAGTGGTTGATTATGCCCGTAAGAATAAAGCCAAGGTTTTAATCCGGGGGCTACGTATGATTTCTGACTTTGAATATGAATTCCAGATGGCCTTAACCAACAGAAAACTCTCTCCGGATATTGAAACTATCTTTTTGATGCCGCAGGAGTCCTTCAGTTATCTTTCCTCAAAACTCCTGAAAGAAGCTGCTTCTTTGGGCGCGGATTTATCCAGTTTTGTCCCGGATTTTGTGGAAAAAGCGCTGAAGAAGAAGTTGAGCCGTCTGAAGTGAAAATTAACATAAATCAGATCCCAACCGGAGGCCTGACTTTAGAAGAAGACGAATCTGCGTCAGCTCTGGACTTAGAAACAGAGACAATTAAATTTCCTCAAGCCCTAAGGATAAAGGCAAGATTATTTAAGATTACCAATATCGTAAGCGCAGATGTAATTTTAAGCACGGCGCTGCGTACTATTTGCAGTCGTTGCCTTAATGAAATAGAAATTGATTTTCAAAAGAGCCTGAAACTGAACTATCAGGTTAGTAAGTCAGAGCAAGTAGTTGATTTAAACCCGGAGATCAGAGAAGAGATAATTGTAGACTATCCGCTCAAACCTTTATGCAGCCAGAATTGTAAAGGTTTGTGCCCTAAATGCGGAAAAAACCTAAACGAAGGAGATTGTTACTGTGCCTCTACCTAAAAAAAGACATTCTAAGGCGCGCAGCAGAAGGCGCCGGACACACTGGAAATTAACCGCTGCTAATCTCATGCCTTGTCTGCAATGTAAGCAACTAAAAATAACGCATCAGGTCTGTCCGGTTTGCGGCTATTATGACGGTAAACAGGTAATTGAGATTAAGGTAAAAGAAAAAAAGAAGAAAAGTTGAAATATAGCACAGCAGTAGGGACTGTCCCCGCAGGGGACTGTCCCTACTAAGCGAGATAAGTTTTGATTGCGAGATAAGCCAGAAGGATATTGCATGAAGATAATCGTAGACGCTATGGGCGGTGATTATGCGCCTGAAGTAGTAGTTGAAGGCGCGGTAGCCGCAGTAAAGGACTACAATATAGAAGTGGTTCTGGTGGGTGATGAGGCCAGGATAAAAGCCCTGCTCAAAAAGGCCAGATATTCAGGCGATAATATTTTTGTATCTGCGGCCCAAGAGGTTATTGGGATGTCTGAATCCGCTGCCGCCAGCGTCAGAAAAAAGAGAAACTCTTCCATTGTCTTAGGGGTAAATTTAATCCGGGATAATGCAGGCGATGCCTTTTTTAGCGCCGGTAATACCGGCGCTGTGGTCTGCGCTGCCACCTTAACCTTAGGATTATTGCCGGGAATTGAACGGCCGGGTATCGCCATTATTACCCCTACCCTAAAAGGCATATCCTTAATCATAGACGTAGGCGCTAATATTGACCCTAAGCCCGTACAGTTATTACAATATGGAATTATGGCTGATGCCTATTGCCGCTATATCTTAAATATGCCTAACCCAATTTTGGGGCTGTTGAATATCGGCGAAGAAGAGAGCAAGGGCACAGAGTTTGTCAAAGAAACGCACGAACTTTTTCAAAAAAGCAGCCTTAATTTTATCGGTAATGTGGAGGGAAGGGACTTGTTTTCCGGTAAATGCGATATTATTATCTGCGACGGGGTTGTGGGCAATGTGGCTTTAAAAGTTTCCGAAAGCCTGGCTGAGGCAATGCAGGAGTTTTTAAAAAGGCACCTGACCAGTAATCCCCTGGGAAAATTAGGGGTACTTCTGTTGAAGACTAGCCTTTCGCGTTTCAAGAAAGAGATGGATTATGCTGAATACGGCGGCGCGCCTCTTTTGGGCGTCAACGGCGTAGTGATTATCGGCCATGGCCGCTCTAATGCCACTGCCATCAAAAATGCTATCAGGGCAGCTAAGGAAGAAGTAGAGCGTAAATTTAACGAAAAGATCTTAGAGGCAATCGGCAAGGGACAGTCCCCTGCGGGGACAGTCCCTTGTGAGAAATAAGATGCGTAGAGTAGGTATAGTTGGAGTTGGCGAGTATCTGCCTAAAAAGGTTTTAACCAACGCGGATTTAGAAAAGATGGTGCAGACCTCTGATGAGTGGATTACTACCCGCACCGGCATTAAACAAAGGCGTTTGGCAGCCAAGGATGAGGCGTCTAGTGACCTAGCCATAAAAGCAGGGAGGCGCGCATTAGAAGATGCCCGGTTAAACCCTAAGGATTTAGAATTGATTATTGTGGCTACGATTACGCCGGATATGCATTTTCCTTCTACTGCTTGTTTTGTGCAGGCAAATTTAGGGGCAAAAAAAGCGGTTTGTTTTGATGTTTCGGCTGCCTGCGCCGGGTTTGTTTATGCTTTAACCATTGCTCAGCAGTTTATCAGCCGAGGGGTTTATAAAAATGCTTTAATCATCGGCGCAGAGGTTTTATCTACCATTACTGACTGGGAGGATAGAAATACCTGCGTGCTCTTTGGTGACGGGGCAGGTGCTGCAGTTGTGGCTGAGGTTAAATCCGGCGGGGGTCTTTCTACATATCTAGGAAGCGATGGCACAAAAGCAGATTTGTTGATGATTCCCGGCGGAGGCTCAAGAAACCCATCCACCCACGAGACCATAAACAAGCGCCTGCATTATTTAAAGATGCAGGGTAATGAAGTATTTAAGATAGCCGTAAAAATCATGACTGAGGCGGCTAGAGAGGCCTTAAAGCAGGCAGATTTAGAATGTAGTGATGTAGATTTAGTCATCCCGCATCAGGCAAATATCCGCATCATAATGGCTATGGCTAAGAAATTGGATTTACCGCCTGAGAGGATTTATCTGAATATTGAAAAATACGGAAATGTTTCCTCAGCCTCTACGGCTATTGCTTTATGCGAGGCGGTAAAGACAGGTAGGATAAAAAAGGGTGATATTGTTCTTTTGGATGCCTTTGGCTCAGGTTTAGTCTGGGGCGCCTGCGTCATTAAGTGGTAACTTAGCATTGCAGCAGGGACTGTCCCCGCAGGGGACTGTCCCTGCTGAGCGAGATACGCATAGATTGCGAGATATGCCAAAAAGCGTTGCATACCTTTTTGCCGGTCAGGGTAGTCAATATATAGGCATGGGAAAAGACCTCTACGAGGCTTTTCCAGAAGCAAAAAAAATATTTGAGCAGGCAGATGGGGTTTTAGGTTTTGCTCTTTCTAAACTTATGTTTGAGGGGCCGCTAGAAGAATTAACCCAGACCAAGAACTGCCAACCGGCTATCCTTACGCTAAGCATCGCCGCTTTAGAGGCATTCAGGTCACACGTTATACCTCAGGCATCAGCTGTTGCTTATGCGGCAGGTTTGAGTTTGGGAGAATATTCTGCCTTGGTGGCTGCACAGGCCTTGGATTTTAAAGACGCCGTTTATTTAGTCAGGCGCCGGGGCGAGTTTATGGAAGAAGAGGCAGCCAAGCATCCGGGAAAGATGGCCTCAATTTTAGGCCTGGAGCTTACCGTCATAAACAATATCTGTAAACAGGCCAATACCGAGATTGCCAATATAAATTGTCCGGGACAGGTAGTCATATCCGGCGGTAAAATTGAGATTGAAACAGCGAGCAGATTAGCGAAGGCACAAGGCGCAAAAAAAGTAATCCCATTAGAGGTAAGCGGCGCCTTTCATTCCTCATTTATGAAAACAGCGGCTTTAAGATTAGGCCAGGAATTGGACAAAATAAAGATAGATAAGCCTGAAATTCCGGTGGTGAGTAATATCAATGCTAAAGGAGTTTCTTCGCCGGATGGAATTAAAGAGAATTTAATCCAACAAGTTACAGGTGCGGTGCTTTGGGAAGACTCGATGAAATTTATATTATCAAAAAATGTAACTACATTTTTTGAATTCGGCCCGGGCAAGGTTTTAAAAGGCTTAATGCGCCGTATTGATGAACAAGCACAGGTAATAAACATTGCAAAGAAAGAAGATATAGAAAAGTTACAGGCGGAGGCAGAATATGCGTCTTAAAGATAAGGTAGCTATTATCACTGGCGGGGCAAGGGGTATTGGCCGTGCCATTGCCCTTTTATTTGCTCAGGAAGGCGCGGATATTGTGGTGGGCGATGTGAATATGCAGGAAGCAGAAAAAACCTGCCTGGAGATCCGCTCCCTGGGCAGGCAGGCCTTAAGCATGGAGATGGACGTGGCTGACTACGCAAAAATAGAAGGTGCGCTAAATAAAATTCTTGACAAACTGGGAAAGGTTGATATATTAGTTAACAATGCTGGCATCACCAAAGATAACCTGCTCTTACGGATGAGTGAAGCAGAATGGGATGCAGTCCTGGATGTAAACTTAAAAGGCGCTTTTAATTGCCTGAAGGCTGTATCCCGGCCAATGATTAAGCAGCGAGCGGGCAGGATTATTAATATCGCTTCAATCATTGGTATAATCGGTAATGCCGGCCAGGCGAATTATTCCGCCTCCAAAGCAGGTATTATTGCTCTGACCAAGACAGCGGCAAAGGAGTTAGCCAGCCGCAATATCAATGTAAATGCGGTGGCTCCAGGGTTCATCCAGACCGAAATGACGGCTAAGCTTCCTGAGGATATACAACAAAAAATGAAAGAGATGATCCCGCTGGGTAAGTTTGGCAGCCCTGAAGATGTGGCTAAAGTTTGCCTCTTTTTAGCGTCAGAGGAAGCAAGTTATATTACCGGACAAACAATTGTTGTAGATGGCGGAATGGTCATGGCATAAGCCGGAAAGGCAATGGTTTGGCTTCCGATAGCCAAAGCCATAAGAAGGAGGAAAGATAATGGCAGTGCAAGACAAAGTGAAGTCCATAATTGCTGAGCAACTGGGCGTAAAACCTGAAGAAGTTACTCCGGAGGCATCTTTTATTGATGACTTGGGAGCAGACTCTTTGGATACCGTAGAATTAGTTATGGCCTTGGAAGAAGAATTTGGCGTGGAAATACCAGATGAAGATGCAGAAAAAATCACCACTGTGGGTGAAGCGATTAAGTATATAGAAGATAAAGCCGGTAATAAGTAAAACTTATTACACTTAGAGTTAGATAGATACCCCGCTTTTTACTCATAAGCGGGGTTTTTACTATGAAAGAAAATAGAGTAGTAGTTACGGGTTTAGGCGTAATTTCTCCGCTGGGAAACGATGTGCCTACTTCTTGGCAATCCATGAAGGACGGCAAGAGCGGCGTAGGCCCGCTTGCTACCTTTGATGCCAGTGCTTTTGATTCCCGTATTGCCGCAGAGGTGAAAGGTTTTGACCCTGCTTTATACGGGATGACTAGCAAAGACACCAGGCGGATGGAGAAATTCGTGCAATATGCAGTTGCCTGCGCTACACAGGCCATAACCGATGCGGGATTAGAGCTGGAAAAAGAAAATAAAGAGCGTATCGGTGTCTTAATTGGTTCAGGTATCGGTAGTTTACGTATTATAGAAGAAGAGCATAAGGTTTATCTGGAAAAAGGGCCATCGCGGCTTTCCCCTTTTCTTATTCCGATGTTAATTGTGAATGAAGCTAGTGGCCACGTAGCCATTAATTTCGGCCTAAAAGGGCCTAATTCCTGCGTAGCCACTGCCTGCGCTACAGGTTCGCATGCTATTGGCGATGCCTTTAAGATTATAGAGCGGGGCGCTGCAGAGATGATGGTTGCCGGCGGCACAGAAAGCTGCATTACGCATTTAGGCGTAGGAGGTTTTTGCGCTTTAAAGGCGCTTTCTACCAGAAATGATGCGCCGCAAAAAGCCAGCCGGCCATTTGACCGAGAACGCGACGGGTTTGTAATGGCAGAAGGATGTGGCTTGGTGGTTTTGGAAACCTTAGAGCACGCCAGAGAAAGAAAGGCCAAGATTTACGCGGAAATTGTTGGCTATGGCATGTCTTGCGATGCCTATCATATTACCGCGCCTGACCCCTTGGGCGACGGCGCTTCCAGAGCAATGAAAGAGGCATTGAAAGATGCTAAACTAAAACCAGAAGAGGTAGATTATATCAATGCCCATGGTACTTCCACCAAACTTAATGATAAACTGGAGACAGTGGCGATAAAAAATGCTTTTGGGGCGCATGCCAAGAAGGTGATGGTTTCTTCTACCAAGTCTATGACCGGCCATCTTTTGGGGGCTGCCGGTGGTTTAGAATTTGTGGTTTGTTGTTTAGCCATAGAAGACGGCGTTGTCCCGCCTACTATAAATTATGAATACCCGGATCCAGAATGCGACCTGGATTATGTGCCTAATATCAGCCGCAAAGCCAAAGTTTCTGTCTGCATCTCCAATTCTTTAGGTTTTGGCGGACACAACGCCACCCTTGTGGTAAAAAAATTTAAATAAAGTGCCTTATACAATCGCGGAAAAAATATTACTGGCGCATACTGACAAAAAAAATATTCAGCCGGGAGATTTTATTGAGGCAAGGGTTGATTTGGCTTTAGGTAATGACATTACCGCGCCTTTAGCTATTGAAGAATTCAAGAAACAGGGATATAAGAAGGTCTTTGACCAGCGAAAAATAGTTTTGGTGCCTGACCACTTTGCTCCGGCAAAAGATTTAAGAAGCGCAAATCAGTGTAAGATTTTGGCGGATTTTGCCAGAGAGCAAAAAATAAAAAATTATTTTGAAGTGGGTTGCATGGGCATAGAACACGCGCTGTTACCTGAGCAGGGATTAGTTAAACCAGGCGATTTAGTGATCGGCGCAGATTCGCATACCTGTACTTACGGGGCATTAGGATGCTATTCATGCGGGGTAGGATCCACGGATTTAGCCCGGGCATTCATTGATGGAAAATGCTGGTTTAAAGTCCCGCCTACCATTAAGTTTATCTATAAAGGCAAGTTAAATAAGTGGGTAGGTGGAAAAGATTTAATTCTCTTTACCATCGGTAATATTGGCGTAGATGGTGCATTATATAAAGTAATGGAATTTACTGGCCCGGTGATTGATAAACTCAGTATGGATGATAGATTTACAATGTGCAATATGGCAGTAGAAGCAGGGGCGCGCGTGGGGATAATTGAGCCGGATGAAATAACATTTGATTACATTAAGGAAAGTCAAAAGTCTCCGCCGAAGGCGGATCCGCCTACGGCGGAAAAAGTTAAAAATTTAAAATCCGATAAAGATTGTAATTATGAAAAAATATATGAATGGGATGTTTCAGGATTAGAGCCGCAAGTGGCTTGTCCGCACCTGCCCAGCAATGTTGAGTCAGCAAAAAAATTATCTAATATCCATCTTGACCAGGTAGTCATTGGTTCCTGCACTAATGGCCGGCTCTCGGATCTAAGGATTGCGGCAAAGATTTTAAAGGGCAGAAAAATACATCCCGGTTTAAAATTAATTGTCATTCCGGCTACGCAAAAGATTTATTTAGCCGCAGTAAAGGAAGGGC
>MHGW01000020.1:0-2115 GCA_001805765.1 Omnitrophica WOR_2 bacterium RIFCSPLOWO2_01_FULL_41_12
TATCATCATTGCCGCCATAAACATAATAAATAAGAGCGTCCTTCCCGGAAAGCGAAAACGCGAAAAGGCATAGGCAGCCATGGAAGAAATAACCACTATGCCTATAACTACGCAGGTGGTATAGAGTATGCTGTTTAAAAAATAGCGGCCAAAACCGCCTTCTTTCCAGGCGAAGTAATAATTTTCAAAATGAAATTCGCGGGGCAGAAAGGAAAAATCCCTGAATATCGTTTCCTGGGTTTTCAAACTGGAGATAAACATCCAGTATAAAGGGAATAAACAAGTAATTACCACCAACCATAATAAAAGATGGATCAATAAATTAACCGTGATGTTTTTTGTCTTGTAATAAGCAATACTTTTCATTAGGCCTGCCTGAATTTTCTAGAAAAATTATACTGGATAAATGAAATGATAATTAAAATCAAACCAAAGGTAATGCCTTGACTACAGGCGTAACCGAACCTGGATGAGCCGCGCATAGAGGCCAGAATTCTTAATACCGGCACAGAGGTATGCCCGGCGAATTCTCCTCCTACCAAACCAATGATTAAAACAAATGCCTGCATGGTGCCTAAGACGGTAAGAATGGCTACCAAGACAATCACCGGTATCATCAAAGGAATAGTAATTTTCTTAAAAGAACTCCAGGCATTTGCGCCATCCACCCGCGCGGCTTCGTATAATTCCCGCGGGATGGTTTGTAACCCGGCTAAAAATATCAAAAATCCCCAGCCAAAACCTTTCCAGGAGTGCACTAATGCCACTGTAGTTAAAGCGGTTTTCGGGTCAGAAAGCCAATTGTGCGCTAATTGGGGAAAGCCCATGCCAATGAGTAAACGGTTGATGACATTGGCGCCGTCAATATCATTGATAATAAAACGCCAGGCCATACCTACCACTATCTCGGATAAAACCGGAGGGATAAAAAATATCAAGCGGTAAAAATTCTTTAAGCGGATCTCCCGGTCGCAAGCCCAGGCCAAAAGAAACGCCAGCGCATTTTGAAAGGTTAGGGCAATCAGCGTAATATGCCAGGCATTCCACATGGACTGCCACCAACTGCTATCTTCAAAAATTATCTCTTTGAAATTTGCTAAACCCACAAAGATTTTGCTGGGTAGTATTCCGTCCCAGTCATAAAGGCCCAGCTGAAAAACCCATAAAAAAGGAATAATATAGAATATGGTAAAGATTAAAACTGCGGGAAGGACAAAGATATAATTCTCTAAGGTAGATTTGAGTTTCATTATTTTCGTCTTTTAGCCAACTCCCTCTCTTTTATCTTCTGCACTTCAGAAGCAACTTGTTCCGGTGTTTTTTCGCCCAGAATTATTGACTGCAGGCCTTTATCCAAGGTCTCAATGACTACGGGAAATTCTGATACGCCCCAGGTGTTTGGGTGCGTGGTTACCTCCATATCATCGGCGAATTGGGCCAAAATAGGGGAAATTTTACTTAAAGAATCTTTATTTGCCGGCAGGTTTTGCGTGGCTTCGGCAAGATATGCCTGTTGCGGCGCTTCAGTCAGCCACTCTAAAAATTTTACTGCCTCTTCCTTATTTTTGGAACGGCCGTTGACCATAAAAGATGAACCGGCGCCGCCCCAGATAGCCATAGGAAATTTATCTGAGGCCTTAGGCGGAAGTATGGCTGCATATTTTAAATCGGGATTCATCCCGCGATAAACATTCACGCACCAGGAACCATTAAAAGCAAAGGCTACCTTTTCATTAGCAAAAAGTTGCTCCGCAGTTTTATTGACCATGGTAATTATGCCCTGGGTTAAAACCCCCGACTCCTGCATCTGTTTAAAAAGTCCGAATACTTGTATCCAATCCGGGTCAGTATAAGGCACCTCACCCTTAATCGTAGCCAGGACCTTATCCTTACCCATAATATTAAAGGCGTAATTATTCGCCAGGCAGTCAATCATCCATAACTCACCCCAACCAGAAACCAGGCCTTGCAGATTTGCCTCTTTTAACTTCTTACCTATATTTAAGAACTCGGCAAAGGTTTCCGGCGGCCGATTGGGATTAAGGCCTAAGGCCTTAAATAAATTTTTGTTATAGACCATCTGAATAGTCATAATGTCAATTGGTGCAGCGTAAA
>MHGW01000020.1:2130-7381 GCA_001805765.1 Omnitrophica WOR_2 bacterium RIFCSPLOWO2_01_FULL_41_12
CGTAATTATTTCCCTGGAGAAATTCATTTACTGCCAAAGCTTTGCTAAAAAAGGAATTGCGCCACTTACCTAAATCCTGGTCCATATAAGGGGTTAAATCCAGGATGTGTCCGGCCTTGATAAATGAGGAAAAATCCCTTTTTTCGCCTAATATGCCGAAGATATCCGGAAGGTTTACGCCTTGCGCAGCTGCGCGCACCTTTTGGGTATAGGCATCAGAAGGCGCGTAAAGTTCAAAATTGACCTTGACCCCGGCCTGGGCCTGATATCTATTGGCTAATTCCTGGAATGCCGGCTCCCTATCGGTCATCCAGTGCCAGACCGTGATTGTCTGTTTAGATTCTGTTTTACTCGCACAGCCAATCACGGAAATCCCAATTACCAAATTCCAAATTCCAAACAATAACCAATGACCAAATTTCCAATGACCAAATTTCAAGCTATATCCTCCTATATTTAAATATATTTATAAACTCTTTTAATAACAGCCGATAATTTAACCCTTGAAGGTAGTATTAAAATTTAACACAAGTTTATGGCGAGGTCAAGTTTTTTATTGCTTCCGAACCGGCTTCATATTGCTTTCATTACGCGCGACAGGCCCATTAAATCTGCCTTGTCTAAGCACACTCCACAACAGCACTTGTCCGGCTCTACCTTTTTTGACCAGACCACCTCTCCTCGGGTATAAAGCGGCTCTCCTTTATCCGGGATCTCCAGCCACATCTCTAACGGGGTATGCGCTGGTAATTCCACCTCTGTTTGTAAACATATCCCTTTAGCGCAGATATCCTGGGTTAAACCTCGGACTTCCTTATTCGCCTTTAAGTCTATAAACCTCAGGGGAAACTTGGCTTTGAAGCGTGCAAAAATCCTTCTGTCCTCCATCTTTTCACCTCCTTTCTCTTCCGCAAAATCCTGGCGCCATATTTTACTTACTTCCTGGGGAAAATTCTGATAGACAAACCGATAAATCTTCTCCTTATCCATATCCGTGATCTTGGTAAAATAAAGGCCGTAAATATTATTCTCCATTTTCTTTTTATACCAGACCACCCAAACTTCTACATCCAACAAACAGTCTTCGGATAAAGCGATTTTTAATTTTAAAAATGTATCCTGGGGCAAAGTTGACTTAAGGTGTATCTGCAGGCCTTTAAAGTTAATATCGGCAATAGAGCATTCCTTAAAAACCTCTGCGCCCTCTAACTTTATTCTCGCCGGCCTATTTATCTGCCATCTATTCAGGCTTCTACGGATATGCATCTTAAATAAATTTATCCCTTATTGCGCTTCTTCTTCCTCTTCCTTCCTTCTTCTATCCATAGGTAATGAAGAAGGTATCCCTTGATTAAAACTTAATCCGTTTACCAGCGCTCCCTTTTTAAAACCTCCTACCGCACACATCCTCGCCAGCACCGGAAAAATATTTCCTCTTCCTAAAATCCAATGCGGGTCAAGCGCTGCTTTAATTTTTTGCATCTCCTGAATTATTTCCGGGCCATACATAATTTCTAAATATGGATGTTTGGTTTTACCTATACCATGCTCAGCAGCTACACTACCACCTAACTCTGTAACCAGCCCAGCTAATTCGCAGTAGGCATTGAGCGCGCGCTCGTATTCAGCGTCATCTTGGGGTAAAAGATTTATGTGCAACTGGTTCTCGCTAATGTGGCCCCAAATAGCATGCGTTACCTTGTTTCTCTGTAAAATTTCCTTGGAACGGGTTAAAAACTCTGCGGGGTCAATATCTGGCGCCACAATTAAATCCGTCCCCATTTTCTCGCGCTGCAATTTCTCATTTACCATAGTGGGAATATCGTGCCTTAAGTCCCGAATCGCCCGTTTTAGCTTCTCATCTTCGGGAAGGGCAAACCAGGAACTGCCTTCATTTTCTGGAAATCCTTTTACTTCTGCCAAAGAAAGTTCATCCGTCCCTTCAGGGATTTCCTGTTCAACAAGCACAGCGCATTTTGCCTCTAGAGGTATCTGAGGATATTTTCCTCTCAATTTGTCGCCGATAAATTCAAACGCAGACTCATCAATCAGCTCAATGGCCCTGATATCCAAACCATTCTGGCTAGCATATTTGGTGGCTTTGACAAAATTTAGCGCCTTATCAACTGAGCGGTAAAAAATAAGCGCAGTTACAACTGGCGGAGGTTGAGCGAATAACTTAAGTTCTATTTCAGTAACCACACCCAGTGTCCCTTCAGAGCCGATGAACAAATCAATTAAATCCATTCCTTCGTGGACAAAATATCCAGCCGAACTTTTGACATTCGGCATTTTATCTCTGAGTAAATCCAATAAAGGTTGAAGATTAAGTCCCATTATTTTTCCATCTTTATCTAACTTCACCTGGCCGCGCCTGATATCTAAAATATTTCCATTAGCTAACACTATCCTTAAGCGGTTGACATATCGCCGAGTTGAACCGTATTTAAAAGCCCAGCTGCCTGAGGCATCAGTATTTACATTACCGCCAATGTAGGAATCTCTATTTGTAGGATTAGAGGCATAGAATAAACCTGCCTCTTCTGCTCTATCCTGCACCTCGCTTAATCTGGCTCCTGGCTGAACAACCACATAGCTCTCATCAGCCAATTTTTCTAACTTAATAATTTTATTCATCTTTTCCGTGCTGATAACCCAGCCGCCAAAAGGAACCGCTGCTGCAACCAAACCTGTGCGCCCGCCTTGAATAGTAATTGCAATACCTAATCTATTCGCCTCAGCCAAAATCGCCGCTACCTCAAGCTCATTTTCCGGAAACCATACCTTTGTAGCCCGGCCATTTATCCGTGATTCGTCCCTCAAGTAATCCTGAATTGCTTCCGGATCAATCTTTGATTTTATGGAACCCACGCACATCCCCGCCAGCGCCAGAGGCAGACAGGCCATATGGGGCCAGGCCCAGCCGAGTGCTATGAAAATAAATAATAATGCAAAAATCTTCTTGACATCTTTTGTATTTCGTCTTATACTTATATTGGAGGCAGAAAATTGAGGATAACAGACATTGCCTGGGACGAAGATACGATAGCGCATATAGCCAAACACGGCGTTGAGCCTAAAGAAGTGGAAGAAGTTTGTTTTAAGATGAACCCATTTATTTTTAAAAGCAGAGAGAATAGATATTATGCGCTGGGACAGACGGAAAGCGGAAGATACCTTACCATAATATTTGAGTATCTGGTTCAGAATAAGGCCAAGATAATTACCGCGCGTGCGATGTCTGAATCTGAACGCAGGCTTTTTAAAAGGAGGTAAAAACCTATGAAAAGAATACCTAAATTTAAGTCTCTGGAAGAAGAACGCAAGTTTTGGGATACCCATAGTATTACAGAATTCATGGATGAACTTAAACCAACTAAAGTAGAATTTGTTAAGCCACGCAAGAAGCTTATTTCCTTGCGGCTGGATAGCAATCAAATCGGCTCTCTCAAGGAGATTGCTTCCCACAAAGGATTGGGATATTTGTCCCTGATCCGATTTTGGATTGCTGAAAGGCTTTCTCGAGAACACAAATTTCTGCATGCCCATCGCGGTTAAAGTTACATAACTTACCACCGCACCAATAGCTAATAATTCTATGGCCATCCCTTGCTTCCCAGCCCAATGGAACCAAGCCAAGCCGTGATTGATGAACCAAGGCAGGCTAAGCAAAGCAATCATCCCAAGCCCTAAGCAGAATAATGTGGCGGGCAAAATAAAGCCGGTGGTTTTGTTGCGGGGAGAACCTTCCGATGCATAATCAACAGCGGCATCGTAGAGCATAATTGAACGGCATAAAAGCGTATATATGCCAGCTATATTCTTCCTGATTTTAAAAACGGGGGTTTGGGTGTCCGCATCTTGCCTCAAAAACATAAATGGCCAATAAATATCCGGAAATATCTCTCCGGGAATGTTATCTACATACCGGCCTAATTCAGGAATCCCCATACCTTTCTCTCGCGCCCAGCCCAGTAAAATACCTTCCTTAGTAAAACAGGTATTGTTATTTGAGAAATAGTCAATAACGTTCCTTATATACAGGGCAGTCTTGCCGGTAGCATTGAGGTCAACTACGACCAATGGCCGCGCAAAGGAAATGTTCTGCCTCCGGAGCTGTTCATAGACTAACCTTGATTGCGCGCAAAAATCATCTCGGTGTCTTATTGCTAAGTCAAAGCCACTGGCAAATCTCAAGGCCAACTCTGTATATAGGTCAGGCTCATCACTCTCAGCAACTCCTCGCTCTCTGGAGAATAGCCTGCCATCACGCATCATTGAAAAGACATCCCAAAAAATTTCTGCAGTTACCCAGATTGCCATATCTAAGGCGCGGGCGGATTTTCTATGACTCATCCCATAGGGGGTGGGCGAACCCGGCTGATACACTAAATATTGGGGGAAACTCCTCCCTCTTACTAATTCAAGGTATTTACCAAATTCAAAGGCAGGAAGGGCATCGCGGGCAAGAAACACCGGCACTGCCTGTTCCTCTTCTAAGACTCTAAAAAGTAACGGAAGAAAATCAAGATAGGTCTCGAATTTTGCATGGTCATTGGTAGATGAAGAATGCCAATCCGTGAGCATCACAAACTTCCGCCGATACTCTGTTGGCAAATACTTTTTATCAGCAAACAGGCAATCCAAAGCCTCGAAAAGCTCCTCCAATTCACGGTAGGTAAATTTACGTGGCTGACCGTGCTTATCTCGAGGCACTTGATGTGGCCGGAGGGCCCAGAATAAGCTCGCGATATCATCGTGGGTCAAGGTATCTCTCTCAAAAAATGGCAGGAATTTTTCATATAGCGAACCGGCAAGTTCAGGTATATCAAGGGCATCTCCCAGTCGGATAATTCCCTGTTCGCTGAAGGCCTGTTCATTTAAAATAATCACTTTGGTATTTTGAAAAAATTCTTCAACTGAACCCCCGCGCCACCAGCCGGTCAACTTAGGATGAAGTACTAATTCTCTTTTGTGGAAAGGGATAACCCCGGGATTTAAATGCCAACCCGGAGAATGCCTGCCACGCACCTGGATTAACTGAGTTCCCCTAAACTTTTTATCCAGCCGGCGGACAACTCGCCGTATAGCAATATCCTGCAGATGCCGGCTAGCTGTTTCTTGAATAGTATAATCAAACCCACTATGAATATTTGATGGTGCGGTATCATAAACATCGGAAGCTATCGCTAATAATTCTTCAAGAATTTCGGGATTGCTCTGTAAATATACATAGTAGGCATCTTCATAC
>MHGW01000020.1:7464-7933 GCA_001805765.1 Omnitrophica WOR_2 bacterium RIFCSPLOWO2_01_FULL_41_12
ATTAAGTCTTTCTGAGATAGCCCCTAGTGTGTAACCGAAAAATCCCGGCCGAAAATACCCTAACTGCCGATATTCTAATAAAAACTGTCCGCGGCATATCTGTAAAATTCTGCCAGCCGATGATAAAGCGAAGGAATCTTTTTCCCCTGCACACATCCCCAAAAGCGGCAGGAAGAGCAGCGAAAAAGTGTAATCCCCAGAAGAAAACGCAGAGACGATTAAGAACAAGGATATTAATCCCATGCGTGTCAATTCCGCCTTAATCAACCATTCTACTTTCTTTCCTCCTCTTTGCGCTTCACGGATTAATCCTTTGATTGTCCCGCGATCAAGAGCAGGATATTTGCCCTTCCAAGATTCTACATCTGTATCATCCTGGCCTGTCTGAAGGCCGCCTACTTTCTGGGCTTTCCCCAGGCCTGTTTCAACTCCGAAGTCTAGTTTTTCTTTTTTATGTTTTTTAGGATTC
>MHGW01000020.1:7981-8162 GCA_001805765.1 Omnitrophica WOR_2 bacterium RIFCSPLOWO2_01_FULL_41_12
AATGGCGCGGCGGCCGTACACTTACTTCCTTCTTCTTTCTCGCGTTTCTCGCGGCAGCGGCTAAGTATGAATTCTACCTGCCAAAAATATGAGTATTTCCCCCTGATCTTTCCAGAGACATACCCTGCCATTTTTCCTAAATCAGGTCCGCTATCTTTATAAAATAATGCTTCAAATTCAG
>MHGW01000020.1:8174-8559 GCA_001805765.1 Omnitrophica WOR_2 bacterium RIFCSPLOWO2_01_FULL_41_12
GAATAAATATTTTCAGCCGCACGCCTCTTTCCTGACGCTCTACCCTGTGCACGTTATCTCCTGTATCAAAACTAATCGTAACTTCATTGGTATTGTCTCCTAAATCGCGCGGGTCCATCTCTTGAACCTTGAAAACATAATTCTTAAATTTAGCGCTTTCCAGATACTCCTTAATTGCCCACCATGCCGTTGCTACAAGGTCATCTCCTTCTGAATAGACGCACATCCCCAAAAGCGGCAGGTCAGTATATCCTGCCGCAAAATCTACTGGTTCTGTTCTTCTCTGCGCGGATATAATTTTAGGCGCTGATGATAAACTTTCTTCGTCGTTAAAATCCATATTACAGATAACTTCATTTATTTCATGGGGAGTGTGTTGCAGGCA
>MHGW01000020.1:8623-10005 GCA_001805765.1 Omnitrophica WOR_2 bacterium RIFCSPLOWO2_01_FULL_41_12
TTTCTTGAGTGGCTATTTCATACAGCCGCCTGCCAAATGAAACTATATCTTCTCCCTGGATATCTGGCCATTCACCCGGACGTAGCTCCTGCCACAATTCTAACTCTGCCCTTACCTCTTCTTCGGTGGCGCCTTCGCAGGCATGGTCAACTCCGTTACTTTGCCCTTCTATTGCTTTTCTTGCCTTTATAAACTCACGTCTAAAGTTTTCCGCCAGGGTCTCTATGTCTTCGTACGGTAATTCAAACTCTTCTAAAATCTCTCGGATATCATCTTGTATCCTGATATTATCTCCTGCGCTCGTTAAATTTGGGCATTCAATGACTATTTTTATCACTGCCTTCATCAGGTTAAGCCTGGCAAGATCTAAAAGCACTGGATTGTTTCCTGCCAGGACTCTGCATAAAGTATCCTGCGCCTGGAGAATAGTTTTTATATCTAACAGCGTATCGGTGAAATCTGCATCTTGCCGATTTAGCCCGTTTACAATAGTGCAATCCGATTGGGCTTGAGATAATGCATCCTGTAATGCCTGCTCATTATCAAGAAGCCAAAATATTTTTAATAGGTTATAGACTTTATGAAATAATATCTCTGCGGCATCAGCAGGATTAATCTGGCCTGAAATAAGCGCCTTGACAAAATAAATATCTGCCTTTTGTAAGTCCTCAAGCGTCGGCTCAGTTCTCTCTATTGGCTCGGTTAAGGCAATGGCATATTCAGTATAGATCATCTGTTTAAATTCATTTTCCCAGGGCGCATCCCAGATTGCTGGTTTATAGTCGGCCTTCTCTAATTCTCTTATTGCATAAGCTAATTTCTCATCTTCCGAGGTCTCTAAAGCCTCAAAAAGTTGGGTATAAAAACCCAAAGACGGCCGATAGGAACAAGCCTGGGCAAAATAGTCTTTATTTATCTTTCTATTACGTTGATAGTCAGCTACAGCAAGATAGAAATAGGCCTGCGCCAGCAGGTCGGGGTTAATGCTGATATCCGCAACCACCTGCACCTGTAGATACTGAATAAATTCCTCAGCCACATCTTTTCCTTGCCATAATTGGTTGAGCATACGCGCCTGGCCTAATCTCAGGCTAACCAATGCCTTCTTTTCTGCTGTCAATCTTGCTCTTAGTAAATCTTCCAACTCTTTAATCAAAGACGCTGTTTGTGCAGGGTCAAAAATATCCAGATACAACCCTAAAGGTATTTCAATAAACCTTTGCTGTGCTATATATTCATCAAGGACATTGCTTAAGTTCAACAATGCCGGTGCGTCAGAAAATGTAAGCTTGCTTTCCCCGATAAAAGCAGATTTTACTATGTCATTGAGAAGATAAATCCAGGTAAAATCGTAGTTGTGCTTTCTGGCTGCAGCATCAAAT
>MHGW01000020.1:10045-11524 GCA_001805765.1 Omnitrophica WOR_2 bacterium RIFCSPLOWO2_01_FULL_41_12
TGCTGTTAACGGATTAATCCCAAAATAACTTAATTGAAAACTTAATAACAACGTCAATATGCTTAAAGATATAACCCGCAAATCAAAAAGCGCGCCTTGAGCCAAGCGGTATCTAAATGTAATCCGCCCTTCCTGCCGGACTATTCCCCTTAAAATATGTAAAGCCCAGAAAATCACTGCCGGCACCCAGAATCCGAATTTTAAAAATAGTAAAACCAGCGGTAACTCCAGCCACCAGGCAATATAGCGCCTATATGTTCGGTTATGGAACCAGGCGCCTGCGGTGGTTGGCTTAGGAATGTCAACCTGAATAAACGAATCGCTTTGTCGAATCGCCCCTGCGCCCTTGCGAATATATTCTTTGATGACAGCAAGTTCCTGAGATGAAATCCGATGAAGGCCTAAAATTCTTCTCCGGGTAAAATCATCTTGAAGTATACTCTCAAAAGCTGTGACTGCATTAAACAAGGCAGGAATATTCACCTTGGTATCAACACCCAAAGCATCCAAAATAAAGACTACATCTTCCGTGCAAACATTTCCGGGAACATCCCCTTCTGCAAATGGTGAGCCTCCCAGGTTGCCAATGGAGGTATCAAAAATGCGAATCCCGGCCTGTATACCAGCAAATACATTTAGAAGGCCATATCCCTTGTCATGAAGATGCAAGGCAAAAGTAAGATCCTTAAAATCTGGCTCTGAAAGAATTGCATTGACACGTTCTTTAATAGTAGCTGGCGTGGCTTTACCCGTTGTATCGCTTAAGACAAACTCGGTAACACCTTGCTTCATAATCTCCCGAATTATCGCAACTACATCTTGAACATCTACGGGGTCATCTTCGTAGCCCCAGACATTGCTTATATAGGCCCTGGACGGAATATTTTGCTTAAACTGTTTGGCAAGTTGTAAGGCCGGAATAATCCGAGTTCGGTAAAAATCCATGGGGTCTTTTGCCCCCACATTAGCGGCTGCGTATTTACCTGAAGCTGGCACATTGATGGCAATTCCATAAACATCCGGATTATTTTCGAATGCCTGATGAACTCCCTGCTCATTGAAAATAAGATACCATACCTCAACACCTTTCCAATTACGCTCCTGTACATATTGAGCAATTTTTTCTGCGTCAGCCATAGCCGGAACTTTTTCACGATTTACAAATGACGCCGGTTCAATACAGGTTATTCCGGCAGACACTAAAGCGTAAAGAAGCCCTATCTTTTCTTCCGTTGTTAAAGAGGTTGTCCGAGGATGATTTTGCAAACTATCACGAAACATTTCTCTCAAGATAATGCCACCAGATCCAGATACCACTCGAGCAATACGGCTCAGCTCTATTCCATTTTTCGCTGCTTCTTTTAACATGCTATCGATTCGGGATATAATTTCATCTTTAGATACTTTTATCTGTTCTTGTATCATCTCCTGCCTCTGTAAAGCATAGTCTGCTGCTCCTGCCATCCTCTGCCAATCCTC
>MHGW01000021.1:0-130 GCA_001805765.1 Omnitrophica WOR_2 bacterium RIFCSPLOWO2_01_FULL_41_12
TGCTCAAGAGGCATTGGAGGAGGCCGGTATCACCGTAAATAAAAACCTTATTCCCTTTGACCGAAAAAGCGCAGCTACGACCAGCGGCATTAGGCTAGGAACGGCTGCAATAACTACGCGCGGAATAAAA
>MHGW01000021.1:590-3717 GCA_001805765.1 Omnitrophica WOR_2 bacterium RIFCSPLOWO2_01_FULL_41_12
TCTTTACTGTACTATGGAGCCTTGTTTTGTCTGCGCTAAGATGATTGTAAACTGCGGGATAAAAAGGGTGGTTTGCGAGAATAGATACCATGCCGCAGAACAGACCCGGATTTTATTTAAAAAAGCAAAGGTAAAATTGGATGTTTTATCCACTAAGGTAATAAAATATAAAGGACAGAAATGAAGTGCCCGTATTGCGGCTATAAAGACGATAAGGTAGTAGATTCGCGCGCTACACAGGAAGAATCTGCGATCAGGCGCAGGCGCGAATGCCTGAAATGCGGGAAACGTTTTACTACTTATGAATATATTGAAGAGGTTTCTTTGATGGTGATCAAGAAAGATAGCCGCCGGGAACCCTTTGACCGTAAAAAAATATTAGCCGGGATTATTAAGGCCTGCGAAAAAAGGCCGGTTTCCTTAGAGAAGATGGAGGAGATTGTCACGCAGGTAGAACACGCCATTCAAAAAAAATCCGACCGCGAAGTTTCTTCTCCCCGTATTGGCGAGCTGGTGATGGAAAGATTAAAGACCATGGATGATGTCGCCTATGTAAGGTTTGCCTCGGTTTATCGGCAGTTTAAGGATGTCGGCCAATTCATGGTGGAATTAAAAGATATTTTAAATAAAGAAAAGCGCAAAACCAGATAGAAAGGAGTTACGCATCTATGGTAGAAATGGAATTAAATAAAATTTTAAATAAAGAAAAGCGCAAAACCAGATAGAAAGGAGTTACGCATCTATGGTAGAAATGGAATTAAATAAAATTGTGATTGACGAGAAGAGGCATGACCAGCTTATTGTTTTAAAAGAAAAGGGCGGCATCCGGATTTTACCTATTGTCATCGGCCTGAATGAGGCCTCGGCCATAAAATTAAAAATCAGCGGTTTTAATCCGCCCAGGCCCCTAACCCATGATTTGATGCATTCTACGATTGAAAATTTAGAGGCCAGCATTGATAAGATTATCATTGATAAATTAGAAGAGAATACCTTTCATGCAAAATTAGTGATCAAAACCGGCTCAGGCGAGATTAAAACTATTGATGCCCGGCCTTCAGATAGTATTGCCCTGGCAGTCAGGGCCCATGCGCCGATATTTGTAGAAGACGAAGTGATTAAACAATCAGAGGTGTTTAATAAGGAAAAATAGATATATAAATGCCCCCCTTTTTAAAAAAACAAGACTTAGGCCTGCTGAAGAAAATCTTTTTATTCTCTAAAATAAAAAAGAAAAAACTCTATATTATCGGCGGATATCTGCGGGATATCATTTTAAAAAGAGAGAGGGATAATCCTGACATAGATTTCTGCCTCAAAAGAGGCGCGATTAATTTTGGGCAAAAATTAGCCAGAGAACTAGGTGCAGGGTTTGTGATTTTGGATAAGGAGCATGGCGCCTGCCGCCTGGTAAAAAGAATGGAAGAGGAAACCTATACTTTAGACTTTACGGATTTTCGGGGCAAGGATTTGGACGAAGATTTGTTGCACCGCGACTTTACGATTAATACCTTGGCTTACGAATTAAAAAAGGTATTTAGCGCTAAAGGTTTAGAGAATTGCATTATTGACCCATATCAAGGAAGAAAAGATTTAAGAATTAGAACCATAAGATTCGTCAATAAAAAAGGATTTGATGAAGACCCTTTAAGGATATTGCGCGCCTTTAGTTTTTCCTGTATGTTCGATTTTAAAATAGACCAAGAGACCCTCAGGTTAATAAAAATAAAAAAAGCAAAATTAGCTAAAGTGTCTTTTGAGCGCATCCGCGACGAATTATTTAAAATTCTTGACAGCGCCTGTACCTATAAATTTCTAGTGGAAATGGATAAACTTAAAATCCTGAAAATTATTTTTCCTGAAATTGAGATTATGCGTAATATAAAGCAGGGCCCTTATCACCACTTAGATGTTTGGCGGCATAGTTTAGAGACGGTCAGGCAGTTGGAGATTTTAATTCAGGAACTGAAAAATAATCAAGAGATACAAGGTTATCTGGATGAAATTATTTCTTCAGAAAGACGGCGATGGCAGTTGATTAAATTAGGCGCGCTTTTCCACGACGTAGGAAAGCCCCAGGCTAAGCGCAGAGAAGGCGGTAAAACTAAATTCCACGGCCACGAAAGAATTGGCTGGGAGATCACCCAAAATATAGCTAAGCGCTTAAAACTTTCCAATGACGAGTTGGATGCTTTGAGAAAGATGGTCCTCTGGCATCTGCGGCCCGGGTATCTTGCGGATAATGAAGAGATTACCAGCCGCGCCATGTTTAGGTATTTTCGCGATACGGCCAAGGAAGGCGCGAGTACATTATTAATCTCTATTGCTGACCAACGGGCTACTAAAGGCCCGCTTACTTCCAAGAAATCAAGGATACATCATGAAAAAGTGGTATTAGGTTTAATCAGGAAATATTTTAAAAAGCAAAAAGAAAAGAAACTCCCCAGGATTTTAACCGGCGATGAGCTAATGAAAAAATTTAAATTGGAGCCTTCGCCGTTGATTGGCAAGATGTTATCTGAAATAGAAGAATTACAGGCCATAGGTAAAATTAAGACAAAAGAAGAGGCCGGGGAGGCGGCCAGAAAAATATGGAAATCAGAGCCAGGCAAAAAGGAAAAATAATTATCTTAGATTTATGCGGGCGCATTGATGTAAATTCTGCCAATTTAGTGGAGGTAGTCGGCCAGTGCCTGCGCGAAGGCTATACCGATATACTTTGTAATTTTGAAGACGTGGAGTTTGTGGATTATATGGGTGTTTCGGTAATAGTGATTGCCTATAAGGAACTGGCGAATAACAACGGCAGAATGAAATTCAGCAATATCCCCGCGCACCTAAAAAATATATTTTCTGTTGCCGGCATAGATAAGGTGATCGATACCTATGCCAGCGAAGATTTGGCTATAAATAGCTTTAAGGAAGAAAAAATTATAGAAAATATTAAAAAAATGCAATTACGGCGCAGGTTTAAACGTCTGCCTATTGATATTAAGGTAGAATTGAAGGTGGATAAAATGCCTACTTGCTTAAAGGCAGAACTCCTGAATTTAAGCGCTATTGGCGCATATATATACGGATGCGGGCAATTTAAATTAGGGGACGAAGTGATTTTAAAACTTAAACT
>MHGW01000021.1:3758-9398 GCA_001805765.1 Omnitrophica WOR_2 bacterium RIFCSPLOWO2_01_FULL_41_12
TCTGGTTATCCGATAAACAAATTCAACCCCACGCGCACCCGGGGATGGGTATTGAATTTTATAATATCCCCAGTTTGGCCCAGGAAAAATTACTGGGATTCATTGAAAGAAATTTATCGTTTCTTTCTTCAGAATAGGGACAGACCCCGAAGGGGCCTGTCCCTACTACATACAATGAAGATTAAGGATACTGAGATTAAGGTCGTGCAAGGCGATATTACGGAATTAAAAGTAGATGCCATAGTTAATGCCGCCAATAATAAGTTATTGATGGGCGGAGGGGTGGCAGGCACGATAAAAAGAAAAGGCGGCAAAATAATAGAAGACCAGGCATTACAAAAAGGCCCGATAGAAATCGGCGAGGCAGTGGTTACTTCTGCAGGGAATTTACCTTCTAAATATGTAATTCATGCTGCCACGATGGGCATGGATTTTGCCACTGATGAAGTAAAAATACGCGCCTCCTGCGCGAATACTCTAAGAGAAGCAGAAAAATTAAAGATAAATTCCCTGGCCTTTCCTGCCTTAGGCTGTGGCGTAGGAGGATTTGCGCATTTAGCTGCTGCCAAGATTATGGCGCAGGAAGTATTCCGGCATTTAAAAGAAGGTAAATCTAATTTAAAAGAGATAATTTTCTGTTTATATGATCAAGAGGCATATGAAATTTTTCATAAAGGTGTGATCGGCTACCTGGAATACATGGCCCAGAAACTGCAAAACGGCCCTTTTACCACCGTAGATGCTATTATAGAGATAGATGGAGGGATTGTATTAATTGAAAGAAGCAACCCGCCTTTTGGCTGGGCGCTACCCGGTGGTTTTGTGGATTATGGCGAGAGTTTAGAGGAGGCAGTAAAAAGAGAGATGAAGGAAGAAACAGGTTTAGATATATCCGGGTTAAAGCAATTCCATACTTATTCTGAACCGGGCAGAGACCCGCGCTTCCAGACCATTGCTACTGTATTTATTGCTAAAGGAAAAGGTAAGCCTCAGGCAGGAGATGACGCCCAGGGCCTAAAGATAATAAAATTAAGCGAGATAGAAAAAGTAGATTTTGCCTTTGACCACAAAAATATCCTTCAGGATTACGTAAAATACAAACAGGGACAAAACCCTTTCTAATTACCCTTCCCGCAGTTGTTTCTCCGCATCCACGATATCCCTATTGATCACCCGGATAGTTTCTCTGATTTTTTCTCTTAAAATATTTCTTGACAGATTAAATTTTATAGGTTATACTCTATATTGAGTATAGTTTAAAATCTATAAGATAAATATGGAAGAAGCAAGATTGAAGCTCAAAGAGGCACAGAAAATTTTTTTAAAGGTATTTGCAAAACATCCGGGAAATTTTGCGCTTAGCGGTGGCACAGCCCTTGAATTTTACTATTTACACCATAGAAATTCTTTAGATTTAGATTTCTTTTCGCCTGCTTATAATTTTGCCCAGATAAATACTATAATTTCAGAGTTTAGAAAAAGTATTAAATGTTCTATTAAATTGGAAAACGAATTTATTTTAGCAAACTGGGCAAAGGTGCGTTTCTACAATGTAACATTGAAAGGTCTCAAAAGGCCGTTGAAGCTCGATTTCGTAGAAGATGTGATTTTTACCAGGCCCAAGATAAAAAAATTTAATGAGGTTCCTGTATATAGCGTAGATAATATATATCTACAGAAGATATTAGCAATTATAGGCACTCAAACTAGAGAAGATGAAGTGGGTAGGCAGTTTACAGTAGGAAGGCAGGAAGCACGCGATGCGTTTGATATTTATATGCTTTCCAAGAAGATAAAGCCATTGCATCTATTCTTAAAAAGCTCATCCAGTCAGATACAGAGGGGGATGATTCACTGGTACCGGACATTTTCTCGACAGGACCTTAAATTGGGGCTTTTGGATTTGGATATCTATATAGATAAATTTGATAGCCGGGAAATGATTAGATATTTAGAAGACCAGATAGAGAAATTTACTGAGGAAGTGGCAGAAAAATGAAACAGGTTCTGGCTAAATATTTTTGGGGTTTTAATGCAAAGGCACTAAAAGAAACGGAAAAGATACTTAAGGACCCGCAACATCCTAGATTTATTGAGCGTTTAGTCACGATTCTTTCCCGTTGCGATAAGCCCAAAGAGCTGTTTTCTTTTATTTCTAAAGATGAATTTGTGGAAGTCTGGCCAAAAACAAAAAATTACTGGAGAAAAATTGCTTTAGAATCGGATTTCAGGGATTGGTGGCAGACTATTTATGAACGACTAATGCAGAAATATAAACCGCTAAAAAAACCCAAAGGCAAACCACCAGCTTCATTTTTAAAAATAGGCAGGATGATTAAGCAGGAGAGGATTAAGAAAGGGCTTACTCAGAGTGGATTAGCCTTAAGGGTGGGCATGCGGCAGCCGGATATTTCTAAGATTGAAGAAGGAAAGAAGAATATTACCTTGCAAACTTTGGATTCTCTATGTAAAATCTTGGAGATTAAAAATATAGAGTTATGATTCTAAAAACCAGAATCTATCCTTCCCGTAGTTGTTTCTCCGCATCCACGACATCTCTATTGATTACCCGGATAGTTTCTTTGATTTTTTCTCTTAAGATATGTGATGATACCCGGGCATCTTTGATTTCTCTTAAAACCTGCACACTCATCCTGAAATAGCGCACCACTTCGCCTTCATCCGTATCAGTGAATTGTAAGGTTTTGGCAAAATTTGTTCCTCGCAGCCAGGCCTCTACGCCGTTACTTAAGTGAAAATAGGCAGGTTTGCTAAAAGGATAAATTTTATATCTTTGCTCTTTGTGTTTAATCCGAGCATATATTTCTTCGCAGAGAGTTCTTATCTTGCGGCTATTCTTGGAAATACTGGGTGGGCGCTGATTTTTTCGGGGTTCAAAAACCGCGGCGCAGGACAAGACCCCTAAGCCAAATTCATCCAGTTGCTCCAGGATTTTTTCCGCATAAAGTTCAGAGAGGATTAACTCGTAACCATAAATGGCCTTGGCAAACTCTCCTTTTTCCGTTAAAGAACCTTTATAGATGTAACCGAATTCTTTTAAGAGTTTTAGTTTTGCCTCAATTAATCTTAAGGCCTCTTTTTGCTGGTGCTTTCGGCCCTGAAAATGATGCAGTGATAACGGATAAATCTTAAAGAGTTCGTCCTGGTATTTTTCATAGAGGTTTAGAATTGTAGCATAGGAGTTATTCAGCTGGCTTCTCACCTCTTCAGGCCGGCCATAGATAATGCGTTTTACCTCATCCGGATGGATGCGGTTGAAATTTATGCGGCAGTAGACAAAGCCTTCTAAATCTTTGCCGCGCCTTCCGGCGCGTCCGGCCATTTGATAAAAATCCCGCGTTTTGAGATTTCTTACATAGCGTCCATAAAATTTTCTCAATTCGTCAAAGATAACTGTCTTGGCCGGCATATTTATACCTAAGGCAAAGGTTTCCGTAGTAAAGATGACCTTAAGCAGCCGGGAGGTGAATAATCTCTCTATTACTTCTTTTAAGGTGGGCAGCATTCCGGCGTGATGATAGGCAATGCCTTTCTGGATGAGATGATATAGGCCCTGCGCAGTTTTTTCGCCCTGTAAATCGTAGCGTTCTAGTAGAGAATTATACTGAGATATAATTTGTGTTTTTTCTTCAGGGTTTAAGAAATCATAACTATACAGCTCAAAGGCCAAATCTTCAGCCCGCCTGCGGCCAAAGACAAAATATATGCAGGGAAGGCCTTGTTTTTGGCGGATATAATTTATCAGGGTGCCTAATTTATTCGTCCGGCTAAAACCCCCTCTTTTTAATTTACCCAAATTATCGATAATTTCATTATTGTTTTGAAAAAGGAAATGCAGGGGCACCGGCCTTTTTTCTTCCATCACTACCTTGACCGGTTTCTGATGTATGGATTCAATCCAGGCGGCAAATTCCTTTATATTAGGTATGGTGGCAGAGAGGCCGAGGATATTCAAATGCGGAGGGAGGAATATCAGGGATTCTTCCCAGACTGTGCCGCGCTCAGGATTATCTATATAGTGGATTTCATCAAAGATAATCCAGGAATATTTCTTTAAACTCTGCGGCTCATCCAGGATTTTATTGCGGAAAATCTCGGTAGTCATAATTAAAACCGGCGCCTCCTGATTTATGGACACATCACCGGTTAATATACCGATATCCTCTTTGAACTGACCCTGGAAGTCGCGGAACTTCTGGTTGGAGAGCGCCTTGAGCGGAGCGGTATAGATTACGCCTAATTTATTCTGGATAGAATTGCTGATAATATGTTCAGCAATAGCGGTTTTTCCGCTGCCTGTGGGAGCAGAGACAATTACCGAATACCCCTGATTGATATAGTCAATCGCCTCTTGTTGAAAACGGTCATAAATCATAGCGCTATTATAATCTAAAATTGTTGATTTATCTAATAAAAAGAGATATTATAATACTATGAGTTATGATACGGCCATCAATAAAGCCTGGGAGAGCATCATTGAGTTAAGCCCGGATGAAATAATCTCGGTAAAATTCTTAGGAGACGAGTATACGGTAAATCCTAAGGATACAAAGGTGATGTCTTTATCCTGTAATGTTGCGGCCCGGGACTTTATGGCCATTTTAATTCTACATTATCTTATTCAGAAGCTAAAAGGCCTAAAAGAGTTGACCGGGGAGTGGGTTTCTTTTAAGGAGTTACCCACCGGAGAAAATTATTATCCTTCGTTTAAAACCAGGGCCATTGAGCCGATCATCAGAAAATATGGCCATCATACAGAAGGCATATTGGAGGCATTAGGCCGGTTACCGGCTAAAAAAATTAATCAGGGCGATATCGGTATTGTTATAGAAGCATTTACCGGAGTCCCGGTGCTGATTACGCTTTGGCGGCCGGACGATGAATTTGGTCCGGAAGCAAATATGCTGTTTGATAAAAGTATCAGCGAAATATTTTGCACTGAGGATGTGGTGGTCTTGGCAGGGATTGTGGCCAGCCAGTTATGAGAAAAAGAATTCTTTTAGTAATTATTTTATTATCAACAATTAATCTTGCCTTTGGCGCCAGTTTTCCTTTTGGCCGGTCTTACAATTATACCGATATTTCTGTAAAAAGAGCAGTTGATGGCGATACAATACAACTGGAAAATGGCGAAAGGGTGCGTTTGATCGGCATAGATACGCCGGAGATGCACGAGTCAGATAAATTATACCGGGATAGCCAGAGGACGCAACAAGATATACAGGACATCAAAGCAATGGGCAGGCGCGCCTATGAATTTACCAAAGCCCTGGCAGAAGGTAAACGGGTAAGTTTAGAATTTGATCTAGAGAAACATGATAGATATGGCCGGCTCCTGGCTTATGTTTATCTCAAAGACGGAACATTCGTTAATGCGGAAATTGTAAAGCAAGGGTATGCCTCTTTGATGACTTTTCCGCCCAATGTGAAATACGCGGATTTATTTTTAAAATTATATCAGGAAGCACGAGAGCATCGCCGGGGATTATGGAAATAGCATTGCAGTAGGGACTGTCCCCGCAGAAATTGCTAGGAATGGATTTAAGGGGACTGTCCCTACTAAGCGAGATATGCGTTAATCGCTAGATACGCCAAATTGGAGGTTATATGTTACGATAT
>MHGW01000022.1:0-156 GCA_001805765.1 Omnitrophica WOR_2 bacterium RIFCSPLOWO2_01_FULL_41_12
TAACTTCCAGCCTCTATTTGAATATTACCTTTGATGCCCTGCTCTTTAAGGATGTATTCACCGGTTTGTTTAAAACAGTAGTCTTTGGCATGATTATAGCTTTTGTCAGCTGCTATGAAGGTTTTAATGTTGAAGGAGGGGCAGAGGGCGTAGGCA
>MHGW01000022.1:196-2309 GCA_001805765.1 Omnitrophica WOR_2 bacterium RIFCSPLOWO2_01_FULL_41_12
TATCACTGCGGATTGCTTCTTTACCGCCCTGTTTTATTTTATCTTTCCATGATCGAACTAAAGAATATTAGCAAATCCTTTAATTCCCATAAAGTCCTGGATGATTTAACTCTGACTATAGAAAAAGGACAGACCAAGGTGATTATCGGACGTTCCGGCTGCGGAAAGAGCGTATTGCTAAAGCATATTGTGGGTTTATTAAAACCTGATAGCGGCCGGGTTTTTATTGATGGCCAAGAGATTACCAATTTGAAAGAAAAAGAATTGGATAAATTCAGGATGAAAATTGGCATGGTTTTTCAGGGCGGCGCGCTTTTTGATTCTATGACTGTGGCTGAGAACGTTGGATTTGGCCTGATTGAGCATAGCCGCCAAATAGCCAGAAAAGAATTATTAGAGAGGACAGAGGAAGCATTGTGTATGGTAAATTTATGCGGCATCCAGAATTTAATGCCTGCGGAATTAAGCGGCGGGATGAAAAAACGCGTGGCCTTGGCCAGGGCATTATGCATTAGGCCGGAGATTATACTTTATGACGAGCCGACCACCGGCGTAGACCCGATTACCGCAGATAGCATCAATGAACTGATAAAAAGTCTTCATGATAAATTAAAGGTTACTTCAATTGTGGTTACCCACGATATGAAGAGCGCCTATAGAGTTGCCGATACTATAGCCATGCTTTATCAAGGCAAGATTATTGCTGAAGGTTCGTCAGAGGAGATCCAGAACACCAGCCATCCTGTAGTGCACCAGTTTATCAATGGCTTGGCAACCGGACCGATAACAGAGACGCTTGACTAATTAGATAAATTCAAATGAGAAATCCAAAATCCAAATACTACCAAATCCAAAATAAATCCCAAATCCCAAATCCCAAATTTGTTTGGGATTTTTAAATTGGGATTTATTTGGTAGTATTGGTATTATTTGAAATTGGGATTTATCATATTATACAGGAGGATATAAAATGATATTCGGTAAAACCAAATTGGAATTAAAAGTAGGAATTTTCATTTTTATCGGCTTAGTCATTTTAGTGATTTTTGTTTTACTGATCGGAGATTTGAAGACCTGGGCTTCAGGTTATCCTTTGAATTTTGTTTTTAGTTTTGCTAATGGCGTTAAGAAAGGCGCGCCAGTCAGATTTGCCGGCGTAGACGTAGGCGAGGTCAGGGATATAGAATTGATCTATATTCCGGAGCAGGCAAAGACTGAGATCAAGATCATCGGCTGGCTTAAAAAACAGGTCAAAGTTCCGGCTGATTCTACGGTTTGGATAAATACCTTAGGCCTCTTAGGCGAGAAGTACATCGAGATTATGCCGGGTAAAGATTACCAAAATTATCTTGCCGGCAATCAGTCTTTAATCGGTGTTGACCCTATTCCTATGCATGAGGTGGTGCAATTAGCCAAGAACATTACTGAGCATATTGATGAGAGCATTGTGAAGATAAGAGACGGCCAAGGCACAGTGGGAAAACTTCTTTATGATGATACGATATATAAAGAATTAGAGGCATTGGCCATTGATTTAAGAAAACACCCCTGGAAATTATTCTGGAAGACGAAAGAAAAACCCGAGAAAAAATGAAAACTAAAACCGTATTTGCCTGTCAAACCTGCGGTTATCAGTCGCCTAAATGGTTAGGCCGCTGCCCGGACTGTAACAGTTGGAATTCTTTTGTGGAAGAGGATTATACCGCGCCTTCCGGCAAGGGCAAAGAAAGAATATCTCTTTATAAAGATGGGCCGGTATTATTGAAGGATGTAGAGGCGAAAGAGACCAGTCGCAGGAAAACAGATATCTTGGAGTTAGATCGGGTGTTAGGGGGCGGAATAGTTACCGGTTCAGTGGTGTTGATCGGCGGAGACCCTGGTATTGGCAAGTCTACCATTGCCTTGCAGGTTTCTCATCAATTAGCTAAACAGCAGGTGACTGTTCTTTACGTAAGCGGAGAAGAATCCGTGGCGCAGACAAAATTAAGGGCCCGGCGCCTGGGGGTCAGCGCAAAGGAGGATAATTTATACATCGTAAATCAGACGGACTTATCCAAAATCTGCGAATATATCAAAAGGATTAATCCGCAAGTGGTGATTATTGATTCTATAC
>MHGW01000022.1:2349-7368 GCA_001805765.1 Omnitrophica WOR_2 bacterium RIFCSPLOWO2_01_FULL_41_12
CGTCAGCCAGGTGCGCGAATGCGCAGGTATATTGACGCAAATGGCAAAAACTACCAACACCTCTATTTTTATTATCGGCCATGTGACCAAAGAAGGAAATCTGGCTGGCCCAAGAGTCCTTGAGCATATTGTGGATACCGTACTTTATTTTGAAGGTGACCGGTTTTCTATCTATAGGATTTTACGCGCGGTAAAAAATAGATTCGGCTCCACTAATGAAATCGGGGTATTTGAAATGGGTGCTGAGGGCCTGCGGGAAGTGAAAAATCCTTCTGAGATTTTTTTATCCGAAAGGCCCAAAGAGGTTTCGGGTTCGGTGGTGGTTTCTATCCTGGAAGGCACGCGGCCGCTTTTGGTAGAGATTCAGTCTTTAGTCAGTAAATCCAGTTTTGGTTATGCCCGGCGCCGGGCTCAAGGTTTTGATTACAACCGTATGGCGCTGTTGGTGGCGGTTCTGGAAAAAAGAATCGGTCTGCATCTAGAAGCAGAAGATATCTTTGTGAATGTGGCCGGCGGTATAAAAGTGGAAGATCCGGCCGCAGACTTAGGCGTGGCCTTGGCCATTGCCTCGGCTTTCCGCGAACAATGCGTGATCTCTGATACCGTAGTTTTAGGAGAAGTAGGGCTTTCCGGTGAAATCCGCAGCATTTCTCAAACTATCTTACGTTTAAACGAAGCGGAAAAATTAGGCTTTAAGCACTGCATATTACCGCAGAATAATTTCAGGAATTTAAATTATCAAGGAAACGCATTAGAGTTAATTGCGGTTTCCACCCTAAAAGAGGCGTTAGATATCGTTTTAAAAAAATAGGAGGAAGTAATGAATTTATTATTTGCCCGTATTCTTTTTGTCGTTATCAGTATGATTATTGGTTTTCAGACCGTAGGCCCCAAAGGAAATGCTTTGCTGGGCGCGCTCATTGGAATCATATCTGCTTTAGTAATTATCCTGGCAGAGATTGGTATGCGTAAAGTTTCAGTAAGAGGGCTCTCTAGCAGCGTATTTGGCCTGATCTTAGGCCTGATTATGGCCAAGTTGGTGAGTGATGCTTTTAGCATAGCGCAGATACCTGCCGATACTTTGTCTCTGATCAGATTGACATTAACACTGGTCTTTTGCTATTTAGGCATGGTCATTGGCTTACGCGGCAAAGACGAATTTAATATTATCATCCCTTACGTTAAATTACGCCGGGAGGATCAATCGGAAATTCTAACTATACTGGATACCAGCGTGATTATTGACGGAAGGATAGTGGATATCTCTAAAACAAAATTTTTAGACGGCAAGGTGATTATTCCCAGGTTTGTCTTAAAGGAATTACAGCAGATTGCCGATTCCACCGATCCCATGAAACGGCAAAGAGGTAGAAGGGGTTTGGAGATTTTACACACCATTCAGAAGGAAGCAGGCCTGGATATCACGCTGCACGAAGAAGATTTTCCCGAGGTCAATGAGGTAGACGCGAAATTAGTCAAGTTAGCCAAATTATTAGAGGCCAAGATTTTGACTGTAGATTTTAATCTTAACCGGGTAGCCAGTTTTCAGGGTATAAAGGTACTCAATATAAATGAGCTGGCCAACGCCTTAAAACCGATGGTCTTTCCCGGAGAAGAGATGCAGATCAAACTGATTAAGGAAGGCAAAGAACATAATCAGGCAGTGGGATACCTGGAAGACGGCACGATGGTGGTGGTTGAGGATGCGCGTAAGTTAATCGGACAGGAAATAAGGGTGGCGGTGACTTCAGTGCTACAGACCCAGGCCGGCAGGATGATTTTTACCAAAATCCAGAAATGAGTTATGTTACGGCGATAGTGGTTGCTGCAGGCAAAGGTTTTAGATTACGCTCTAAAGTAGCCAAACCATTAGTGGAAATAAAGTCTCAACCTCTCATTATTTATTCTCTCAAAACACTAAGTAACCATCCGGATATCCGGGATATTATTGTAGTAGTTAATTCCCAAAACCTTAAAAATATACTCAATAAAATAAAGCAATTTAAACTAAACAAAATTAAGGATGTAGTATTAGGAGGAAGGTTGCGCCAGGATTCTGTGTATAATGGCTTAAAAGCCCTGGATACGCGTAGCAGCCTGGTCCTCATCCATGATGCCTGCCGGCCATTTATTAATCAGAAGATGGTGTCTTCGGTAATAAGAGAGGCAAAACGTTCTGGCGCGGCAATTTTAGGAGTACCGCTAAAGGCAACCATTAAAAAAATCCAAAATCCAAAATCCAAAATCCAAACTGTAGAAAAAACGCTGAATAGAAATACCCTTTGGGAAATACAGACTCCGCAGGTGTTTAAAAAGGATTTAATTTTAGAGGCATACAAAAGGTTTAAGCATATAGCGGTAACGGACGATGCGATGTTGGCAGAAAGAATGGGCGTTAAAGTTAGCGTGGTAACGGGTTCTTATGACAATATCAAGATAACAACACCCGAAGATTTAATTTTAGCAAAAGCGATAGCAAATGGACTATAGGACCGGGATTGGTTACGATATTCATCGCCTCGTTGAGGGCCGTAAGTTATTTATCGGCGGGGTGGAAATTCCGTATCTTAAAGGCCTCTTAGGCCATTCTGACGGAGATGCACTTTTGCATGCCATCTGCGATGCTCTTTTAGGCGCTGTAGCCTGCGATGATTTAGGCACTCACTTTCCCGATACTGACCCTAAATATCAGGGTATCCCCAGTAGGGAATTATTAAAGACCGTTGCGGATTTAGTAAAAAATAAAGGTTACCGGATTAATAATCTGGACACAGTGGTAATTGCGCAGGAGCCCAGGCTTACTCCTTTTAAAAAACAGATACAGCAAAGCATAGCCGCAATTTTAGGGATAGATGCGCAATGTTTAAATATAAAAGCCAAGACCAACGAAGGGTTAGGCGAGATAGGCAGTAAAGAAGCAATTGCCTGTTACGCAGTAGTAACTATAAAAGGAGAAATATAAAATGATAATCTTTTTAAAGATATTAATCATATTGCTGAGTTTATTTCTCTTAAAACTGATTTTCATTGCTGTTTTCTTTTACGATGAGATTAAAAATGCCCGGAAAAAAGACCCGGCAGCCAGCGGGTTTTTGGAAGTGCTTTTACTTTATCAGGGCCTACACGCAATAGTTGCTCATCGTAACGCCCGTTTCTTCTATAAACTGCGTTTCTTTTTACTGGCGCGTTTAATCAGCCAGATCTCAAGGCATATGACGGGAATTGAAATACATCCCGGAGCAAAAATCGGCAAAGGCCTTTTTATTGACCATGGCATAGGCGTAGTCATCGGCGAAACCAGCATTATCGGCGATAATGTGCTTTTATATCAGGGCGTTACTCTGGGAGGAACCGGATTAGAAAAAGGCAAGCGCCATCCTACCATCGGTAACAATGTGGTCATTGGCGCAGGCGCAAAAATTCTGGGGAATATTACTATCGGCGATAATTCCTATATTGGCGCAAATGCAGTAGTGATTAAGGATGTGCCGCCGAATTCTACGGTAGTGGGCGTGCCCGGCAGGATTACCAAACAGGACGGCAAAAAGATGGATATCAGTTTAGACCATGTCCATATTCTTGACCCCATTATGCAAAACATTGAAGAGTTGGAGAAGAGGATCGAGAAGTTAGAAAATAAATAGCATATTCATGCCTATTTTTATATATAACTCCCTCACGCGCAAGAAAGACGAATTTACCCCCTTAAACCCTCCCAAAGTAAATATCTACACCTGCGGGGTTACGGTTTACGATGAAAGCCATATCGGCCATGCCCGCAGCCTCTATATTTTTGATGTAATCAGAAGATATCTTACTTATCGCGGCCTTAAAGTAAAATTTGTGCGTAACATTACGGATATAGACGATAAGATTATCAACCGGGCCAATGAATTAAAAATTGACTGGCAAGAATTGGTAAAAAAATATATTGATAAATATACCCGAGATTTAGAAATTTTAGGCATTGAAAAGGGAGATGTTGAGCCGCGGGCAACCGAGAATATCGCCGAGATGATTAAACACATCGAGGGATTGATTAAAAAAGATTATGCCTATGTTACGGAAAGCGGAGTATATTTTAGCGTGCGTAAATTCAAGGATTATGGAAAATTATCCGGCCAAAGCATTGACCAGATGTTAACCGGGGTAAGAAAAGAAACAGATGAAACCAAGAAAGATCCTTTAGACTTTGCTTTATGGAAGAAATCCAAAGAAGATGAACCGTTTTGGGAGAGTCCTTGGATGAAAGGCAGGCCAGGCTGGCATATAGAGTGTTCAGTAATGTCTCAAAAATTTTTACAAACCGATACGCTAGATATACACGCAGGTGGAAGGGATTTAATCTTTCCGCATCATGAGAATGAGATTGTCCAGAGTGAGGCCTTAACCGGAAAGCCACTTGCTAAATATTGGATACATCATGGACTCTTGACAATAAACAGCCAGAAGATGGCCAAATCGCAAGGCAACTTTGTGACCATAGCGGATTTTATAAAAAAATATCAAAATGCGGATTTATTAAAATTATTCTTTTTATCCGCGCATTATGCCCATCCTATAGATTATAGCGATAATAAGATAGAAGAGACCAAACAGGCATTAGAAAGGATTTTGATATTAATAGATAAGATAGACAGGAAACTTTCTCCCAATAAAAAATTATCGGATAAGAAGATTACTGAAATTGAAGAGATAAAAAATAAATTTATTCAGGCCATGGATGATGATTTTAATACGCCGCAAGCGCTGGCTTGCATATTTGATTTGGTAAATCTGGCGAATAAGAATATTGATGATGCGCAATTTTTATATAATGCAAAAGGCACAATAAAAGAATCATTGGATATCTTGGGAATTTCGCTCAAGGCAGTTGAGGCAACAATTAAGATTACCGATGAAGAAATCAAAGCAATGCTTTTACAAAGAGAAAAAGCGCGCCAAGAAAACAACTATGCGCTTTCAGATAAAATCAGGAAAGAATTAGAAGAAAAAGGCATTATTTTAGAAGATACAAAG
>MHGW01000022.1:7388-8385 GCA_001805765.1 Omnitrophica WOR_2 bacterium RIFCSPLOWO2_01_FULL_41_12
GAAATTGTAAAAATGACCCTGTCGATTTTCTCACAAAGTCTTTATTTTAGGGTTTTGCTTCCGCGCACTGAAAATTATTAACCCCTATTTAATCATAGGAGGGAAGATGGATAAGAAGATACTTTTATTATGTAGCTTAGTCTTATTAATGGGGTCATTATTCCTGCCTCTCGCATTATTTGCCGAAGACTTAAATAGCGTAGTCAATGCCAACAATCAATTTGCCTTTGAGCTTTATTCCAAATACAAATCAAAAGAGGGTAATATTTTTTATTCTCCCTACAGCATTTCTTCTGCTTTAGCTATGACATATGAAGGGGCAAGAGGAAAGACTGCAGAAGAGATGCAAGTAGTCTTTCATTTCCCTAAAGACGCCTCTATACGTAGAGATTCCTTTTTAAAGATATACCAACAAATCAATAAAGAGGGTAAGGAATACAAGCTGAGTATAGCCAATGCCTTATGGGCTCAAGAAGATTATAAGTTTCTGGATGATTATTTTAGCTTAATAGACAAATATTATGGTGGAAAAGTAACAAATTTAGATTTTGTCAATGAAACTGAGAAATCCCGCCTAACAATAAATAGCTGGGTAGAAGGGCAAACAAATAATAAAATAAAAGATCTAATTCCCCAAGGTATTCTTACTTCATCAACCCGCTTGGTTCTTACAAACGCAATTTATTTTAAAGGTTTTTGGTTTAGGCAGTTTGATAAGAGGGGTACTAAAGAAGAGGATTTTAGGGTTAGCCCCGATAATAAAATTAAGGTTCAGATGATGCGTCTGACTGACGAAGAAGCAAATTTTAATTATGCCGAAACAGATAATCTTCAAATTTTAGAATTGCCTTATGAAGGAAAAGAGCTCTCTATGTTTATTCTTCTGCCCAAAGGAGACGATTTAAAGATGATAGAAGAATCTCTAAATTCAGATAAATTATTCGAATGGAAGAAGCTCCTCAGAAATAAAGAAGTTAATGTTTATTTACCTAAGTTT
>MHGW01000022.1:8413-8547 GCA_001805765.1 Omnitrophica WOR_2 bacterium RIFCSPLOWO2_01_FULL_41_12
AAGACCTCAAGGATATGGGGATGCCAACTGCCTTTACGCCCGGTATTGATTTTGGGGGAGAAGCAGATTTTTCAGGGATGACTGGTAATAAACGATTGAATATCGATCAGGTAATCCACCAGGCTTTTGTAGAG
>MHGW01000023.1 GCA_001805765.1 Omnitrophica WOR_2 bacterium RIFCSPLOWO2_01_FULL_41_12
TACCTACGGCCACTTATTCGGCGATGAGATACTCAAAGGCTTGTCCACTATTTTGACGGAAAATACAAAGTCCGACGATCAGAAGATCCGTTACGCCGGAGATGAATTTACGCTGATCATGGCTAGGCTGTCCAGGGAAGATGTGCTGAATGTGGCGGACAGGTTGTTGGCTAAGATAAACGCATACGCCTTCAAAGAGAAACGCTCAGGAAAAGAGGTGCGCATCACCATAAGCATCGGTATTGCGGGTTTTCCCCAGGATAACGCAGACCCTACAGAATTAATTAATTTAGCCGATAGGTCGCTATATATTTCCAAACAAAAAGGCAAAAATTGTATCTCTACTGCTTCCGAGATCACCCCGGAACTTTTCTGGAAGAAAGATATTTTGGAAAGGCTGCCCTGTTCAGTATTAGTAGAAAGAGACAGTCAGTTGTCACAATTACAAGAGGCGACTTCTCAGTTTTTCCTGATTAGCGGGGAACTCGGTATCGGTAAAAGCCGGCTCTTAAATGAATTTGAAAGGCGCCTTTCTTCCTTCGGCAAGGCCACTTGTTTATCGGTAAGATGCGAAGAAAAATTACTTAACCAGCCGTACTACATTGCCGGCGAAATTTTATATAAATACCTGATTTCAGTAAGAGAATTGCCTCAGCAAGCCCTGGAAGGGATTCCTCAGGATCAGTTACAGACCTTAGTTAATTTTATGCCCATATTAAAAGAGATGACTGGATTAACTCCTGCTCCGGATAGTGTTTTGGGTGAGGACGTTTTGGGCGAGGCATGGGTGAAATTCTTTTTGAATATCTCTAAGCTTAAAGCCTGCTGCCTACTTTTTGATGATTTTCACTACGTAGATAGCCAGACCTTAAAGGTTATTTTACGCTTAGCACAGGAAAATAAAAAATCCCCTATTTTAATTGCGGTAAATGTGTCTAGCGAAATGCTGGCCGTAGCAGAAACAGAAGGCCTACCCTTAGCAGGTGCAATGAAAACCGAAACATTTCAAAAATCTGCTGAAACAATAAATTTACCCAGATTAAGTTCTTCGGGGACAAGAGAGATGGTTGCGTGTATATTTTTTAAGATCCCCTTAAGCAATAACTTTTTTGATTTAGTCTATAAGGTAAGCGCAGGCAATCCGCTTTTTGTAGAGGAGTTATTGAAATATATTATTGAAAAGGAATTCATTTCTTACGGCCGAGGAAAATGGATAGAGCAGAGAATAGAGGAATCGCAGTTGCCTCTTTCTATTGCCGAGGCGATCAAGGCCAGAATCGATGATTTGTCCGTAGAAACAAAAGAGATGATCGCCAAGGCAGCAGTCATCGGAGAGGATTTTGGCGTGGACTTACTGCAGAAGATTGACAGCGAAGACCGGGGCTATATTCTGGATTTAATGGAGGCGGCCAAAAAAATAGGCCTGATTTATGAAAAAAGCACCGGCGGCAAGGATGAGTTTAGTTTTGTCACTGACGAGATACGCAAGGTCCTTTTTAAGACCATCGGCGAGCCCCGCACCAAGCATCTTTATTCGCGCCTAGGAGAGATAAAGGAGAAACTCAACCCGGATAAAATCTCCAGCATCGCCGGAGAATTATATTTTAATTTCAAAAAAGCCGAAGACTGGATGCGCGCAGAGCAATACGCCAAGGTGGTTAAGGAAGGAAGAAGCTCATTTTATGACCGGACGATGAAATACGCGCAGGCGCTGTTAGAAGAGGTAGCTGAAACAAAAATTGCGCAACCCTTAAGTAAAGAGGCCTTAAGTTTAGTTCCGGATATAATCAGGTTTATCTACATTGCCAGCATAAATTATATCTTATATCCTCCGGGCAATGCCATGCGCGTCCAGGCCATAGAAGAAGTGTACCAGAGATTATCCCAGGTTTTAGACCAGGCAGAACTACTGAATATTTCCTGCGTAGATAAAACTATAATTGTCAACAATAAAAGAATGGGCAAAGACGCAAAGGCGTTTTTCCAGGATTCCTTTACCTCGTTTTTAAAGAATTTAAATATTGAAAGCATTAGTTTTGCTAAAGGGTTAGACAAACAGGAAGTGACGGCATTTATTGAAACCATAAATAGCGCCAAAGAAAAAGAAGAGGGTTTATCCGAAGCGCTGAAAAGGGCAGGTGTCAGGTATATACAGATAAACGAGATTTCCTACGATATCTCCCAGAAAAAATCTAAAGAAAAAGAGAACCTGGAAGAGATCATGCTTATAGATTATCTTTTGGGTAAAATGCCTACTGCTAACGGAGAAAAGGTAGATTTGTCTTCTGCCATCTCCACCCATGCCGAGGAGGTTGCCGGAGCGCTGGAGCAATTAGGGGAACAGGTGAGCAAACAATCAGGCAAGGATAAAGAAACGGTCAAGGCAGAGATTATGGCCAGAAGCATTCAGAATATCGGCGGCCAATTATTAGAAAAAGGCAAGGAGGACTGGGCGAAATATAAAGAGGGCTTAGCCAAGACCATACTGGCGATGGAGCCTTCCTTGCGCTCAAATATCTTTGCGGTTTCACCCGACGATAAAACCAGGCCAGATATCATCAAAGAACTAAGTATGGATATTCCCGATGACATCATTGTAGATGTTTTAAGCAAGCAATACGCGCAGAAAGGCGTTGACTTAGAAAAGATGAGTAAGTTAGTGCAGAAATTTTTATCCAGCCCCGGGAAAAAAGAGAAACTCACTCCTCTTTTAAAAGATAAGTTTAAGCAGATGGGCGCAAGTAATGAAGAATGCGCCTTGATTTTTGACGAAGAATCCTGGGAGAAAATTTCCGGCCAGGATAAATTGGATAAAATACTTAATCTTGGATCTAAAGAGCTGCTTAAGATTTTGCCGATGATGAAGATCGGGCCGCTAGTCAGGGAATTATTATCCGGCGGCCAGTATACGCAGACAGAAGCGGTTTTTGAAAGATTACTCAAACTCCTAGAAGAGGGATACCTGCAAAGCCCGCAACTAGTGAATGTCCTGAAAGAGATACTGGATATTTTAATCCAGAGTTCCGCAGACAGATTATTGCCTAAGTTTATAGAGAGGCTGTTGAAGATAACTGCGTTTAATCCCGCGGGGCTTGCTCCAATTTTTTCTTCTATCTTAAGCCCATACTTAGAAAGACTGATCCAGATATTTTTAGCCGCAGGCAAGTTTACTTTAATCAAAGAGATAGCCCGGATCTATACTCATGACCCCAAGATTATCTTAGAGGCCTCAGGAATTTTTGCCTCCGTAGCCGATAAATTAATAGAAGAACTCATCCGCAGGATAGATGTTAATCTGGATTGGACAGATTTAGTAGAGATATTGATTTTACTAAAAGACCAAGCGGTAGAATCCTTGGTGGATGCGGCATTATTTGAAAGGGGTGTTCCTGAGGGAGGGTATTTTGAGGCTTACTTAAGAAGGCGCACTATTGCCAAGATATTGGAGCAGGTGCCCAAAGAAAACCTTTTGGGGCTGCTGAAAGAAAAATTCTCAGATAAAAGGGGTTATATTATCAAGAATTTGATTGAACTTATTGGCTCAATGGAGGATGGCCAGATACTAAAGATTTTAGAGATTCCCTTGAAGCACAGCGAAGTAATAATCCGCAGAAAAACTATATTTGTCTTAAGTAAAAGAAAAGAAAAAGAATCAACGCTAATTTTGGCGCAGGCCTTAAAAGATGAGGATGAGATTTTACGCAAATACGCTTTGCGCATACTGAAAAATAGAACCGATAATTTTGCCCAGGAAGTATTGAAGGCGTGTATTGAGGATAAGGATATACCGGAAGATATCCGTCAGGCACTATAACCAATGTTAACTTAAAATGAATTTAAACCCTAAATCCAAAACACTAAATCCTAAACAAATCCAAAACCCAAAATCCAAATGTCCAAAACAGTTAAGTTTTGAGTTTTGAAATTTGAATTTTGAGTTTATTTAGAGTTTAGGGTTTAGAATTTAGAGTTTGTCGTATAATCTAAGAGAGAAATTAGCAGATGGATAAAGATATTCCTACACAGAAGGTCATCGGAAAGTCGGCTTTAATCGGCCAGATTTTGGTCAAGAAAGGCCTGATTAGCAGCGAGCAATTAGACAAGGCCTTAAAAATTCAAAAAAAAGAACGCGGATTAATCGGAGATATTTTAGTGAAACAGGGTTATATCACCGAGGAGTCGCTGAGTGTGGCCTTAGCCAGCCAGTTTGATTTAGGTTTTATCCCCATGGAAAGATACAAGATATCTAAAGAGGTCTTAAAGCTTATACCTAAGGAGCTGGTCTATCAATATTGCCTGGTTCCTTTAGAAATGATTGGAGGGGTATTAACCATAGTAATGGCTAATCCTTTTGATGAGGCAGCAATAAAGGCAATACAGTCCATTACGCATTGTAAGGTAGTGCGTTTGATCGGGACTAAGACCGAGATAGAAAAGATTATTCAGGCAAACTATTAATTTAAAGGATTAAATTATGGCGAAATTTAATTACACGGCTAAAGATGAAGAAGCGCGCCTTTTGACCGGCGTGTTTGAGGCCAGGGATACGGTTTCTGTAGCCAGGGAATTAAAAAGAAGAAACCTGACCATTATTTCTATTATAGAAGAAAGAGGAAAAAAGTCAGTTAACCTAACTATAGCCGGGGGAAGAAAGAAAGTAAAATCCATAGATTTAGTGGTTTTTTCCCGGCAGTTAGCCACGCTCATTGACGCCGGAGTTTCCTTGGTGGTGGGTTTAAATATCCTCTATGAACAAGTAGAAGACAAATACCTCAAGCAGGTGATCTGGAGCTTAAAAAGCGATATTGAAGCCGGAAACAGCCTGTCCGATTCTTTTGCCAGATACCCCCTGGCCTTTCCCCCTATCTTTGCGAATATGGTGAAAGCCGGAGAAAGCAGCGGAAGTTTAAGTGAGGTTTTGGAGAGGATAGCAGATTATATGGAAAGGACGGAAAACCTCAAGCGTAAGATAAAGTCAGCGATGACCTATCCGATTATCGTTATCAGTATGTCCATAATCATTATCACGTTTCTGATATTAAAAGTGGTGCCGGCCTTTAAAGGTATATTTGCCACCTTAGGAGGCAGCCTTCCCATACCGACCAAAATATTGATTATGGTCAGCGATTCAGGTGTGCGTTTTTTCCCGATCATTATTGGCGGGTTAATATTTTCTTATATCGTTTTTATCAGGTATATACACACCGACAAAGGGAGGATGCAGTTTGACCAGTTTAAATTAAAATTACCGGTATTCGGCCCGCTGATGAATAAGGTAGCCATTAGCCGGTTTACTTCTACCTTTGCCATTTTAGTCAAAAGCGGGGTGGATATATTAGAGATATTTGATATCATCGGCAGGGTTTCCGGAAACATGGTCATTGAACAGGCAGCGCAGCAGATCAAAATAAACCTGCAGGCAGGAGAGAGCATCTCTACGCCCATGGAGGAGACCGGAAGATTCCCTCCCTTTGTGTCGAAGATGATTGCCGTCGGAGAGCAGACCGGAGAATTGGAGAAGATGCTCACCAAGATCTCTGATTACTATGAAGCCCAGATCAATGAAAGCCTGGCCGGGCTGACCGCTATGATTGAGCCGCTGATTATTTCATTTTTAGGGGTGACTGTTGGTTTTATAGTGGTGGCGATGTTCTTACCGATATTTAAAGTAACCCAGATGATGGGAAGGTGAAGAAAAGATGAAAAATAGAGGTTTTACAATTTTAGAAGTGATGCTTTGCGTGGGGATATTAGCGGGTTTAATGGTCGGCCTGATCGGCGTATATGTCTACTGCTTTAATCTTCAGGAGACCTCAGCTAACATGTCTAATGCCATATTTCAAGTCCAGGCTAAATTAGAGGAGATCAGAGAGGCAGCTGCGGATAATTTTAATACTGTCAGGAGCGCTTATGACAACAAAGAAACAAGTCTTACTGGCTTAAATGGAAAGATAAGGACAGAAATACCTCAGTGCGTATATCCCGCAGGAGCAAATCCGTCAGATTGTAATCTCTACGATGTGCGCATTATAGCGGGATGGTCCCAGAGGGCCGGTCGCATCATCGGAGAAGGATATTTGTTCAAAGGAGCTTTTAACTTTAGGGATTTAGATCGTGACGGTATCATCGAATCTCCGGTAGAAATTAAATCTTCCCTAGCCAGAGAGTAGGAAAGAGATGAAGAAAAAAGGGCTTACTTTATTTGAGGCATTGGTAGTAGTGATCATCTTTACTATTTTATTTGGCTTAGTCTTTGAGATTCTGGCTACGGGCAGGCGCTCAGGGGATATTGGCACTACCCTGCAGGATGTGCAAGTGCAGGCAAAACAAGGCTTGGAAAATATGATCAGGGAACTTTATGAATCCAGCACCAGTCACATATATCCCAGCCCACTCACTAATTCCGCTAACATTACTTTTCAGGTTCCAATAGGATTTGATGCTGATGGAGAACTTATCTGGGGAGCAGAAGGAGTGCAAGCCCAGGGTATTAGGTATAGTATTAACGATCAGCAGCAATTATTAAGAGAGATAATCAACCCATATCCTACAGGAGGGGCAGTAGAGGGAGGCACAAAGGTCTTGGCTAATTTTGTGCAAAGTGTTCTTTTTTCTTTGCCCCCAAGCAGCAATACCCTGACCATCTCTTTGATTAGTACAAAAGAGAGTTTAAGCTGGCAAAGCTTTTCTTCAGCGCTTACCTCGGCAGTGTACTTGCGTAATTAAATTTAGTGGTAAGGGTGAATTTATATGTTATACTTTATCATAGAGGTGCAAGATGAGACTGAGAGAAAATAAGGGCGTAATGCTGATTGTGACCTTACTGGTGTTTTCCGTGCTTTTAGTTTTATCCGGCGCTTATATGGTCAACACCATTATCCAGAACCGTTCGGTATTACAGCAGAAAGAATCACAAACCGATTTTTATGCCGCGGAAAAAGGCATTGAATACGCCTATAGAGAATATTTCAATGACACTGAATTCATTACTCATGAAATAGGCGCTAATAATTTTTTAGAAAAAAAGGATCCATCACCCGCACCCACTATTGCCGGCACTACAATTGATACCGAATCCACTTCTGCGACCTACGGTTGTTACCTGGTTCCCTATAACGTAAGTAATAGCGGAGATGAAGGTGGGGAAGCTAGTGGAACAGAAGGTTATATTGCGGTCAAGGTTTATGAGGATGGGTCAAATGCCATAATCCTCAGCCGTTACCCTGCTGACTCAACCAGCAGTCCAGTTCTTAAGTATCGCATCAGTAATAAATCCCTTTATAAATACTTTATGTTTTATAACTTTGCTGCGGGAGGGGTTTGGGATACAGTATATAGCACGTATAGCGGTAAGCCGATGACCATAGATAATAATTCTGCTTATGTCGGCGGCATCCAGGTGAACGGAAATATTGTCTTGGCCAGCCCTACAT
>MHGW01000024.1:0-16891 GCA_001805765.1 Omnitrophica WOR_2 bacterium RIFCSPLOWO2_01_FULL_41_12
TCAAATAAATTATCCCCGCCGATAATCAATAAATCATCCTGAAGGCGCTTTTGCTGGAGGACAAAAAGCATATCGCCGATTGCCCCGCGCCGGTCAGTATGGTTTCTGGTCAGGTCATCGATAATCTCAATGCGGCGCTGCGTTTTTTTAGTTTTTGCCCATTGCCTAAATGGGGAAATAAATTTACTATTAGTCACGACCATAATTTCATCTATGTCGCTTAAGCCCTGAAGTTTATCTAAAATATAATCAATGATCGGCCTTTTTTCTACCTTAAGCAGCGGCTTGGGAAATTGTTTAGTTAAGGGGTAAAGCCGCGTAGCATACCCTGCGGCTAAGATCAGTGCTTTCATTTATTTTCTGCCAATCTTTTCTTTAAAAACGTCACTTTATCTACGGGAGTGGGATCGGTATTATAAATTATGGCCAGATAATAAGAGATGAAATCGCCTATGTAGATTAAAGAAAATATCCGGCTTAATAAGCCCTCTCCCTGCGACCAGATCTGAAAAACCCGTATGCCTTCTTCTTTGAGTATTTCAGAAGTTATCTCCATCCTTTTTGTGGTACGCGGATGCATATCTTTGTCCTTTAACATCAATACCGCAAAATTTTTCAATATTTTTTTGGGGTTCTGCCAACCCACAATCTCATTATGATTCATTTCCGGAAAAAAGTGGCTCATGGCCAGGCTCTTTGCATTCTCGTTGAGTTGACTTCTTAAGCGCGTAACTACCACATCAAAATGTATGGAAGCAGAATAAATCACGCTAAATTTATTATGCAGTTTTAGAGCGATTGCTTTGGCAAGATTATCCATCTGGCCGATCCGCGGATGCAGGTTTTTATTTTTTAAATCTTCCAGGGTTTTAATCATCTGGTTTATAGAGGCAGATAAGTCTTGGATTAAACCTAACTTTACCAAAAGACATAAAGGTATAATGCTTAAGTAACCCAAGGCGCATCTGGGCGGTAAGCCTTTAGGTATTTCTATAAAAGTAAGGTTGTCCTTCTTGGCATATTCTTTTAATGTCCCGTCTGAAGAAATAGCAATTAAAGTCGCGCCTTTTTCTTTTGCCATTTTATAAGCGCTTAATGTCTCTTCGGTATTGCCGGAGTAACTCGAGATAAATACCAGAGTAGAGCTATCTACATACTGAGGTAATTCGTATTCCCGCGAGACTAAAATAGGAATATTGGACTCGTAATATAGGTATGATTTGACTAAGTCCCCTGCGATAGCTGAGCCGCCTAACCCTGCAAAGACAATCTTTTTAAAATCCCGTTTTTCAAATAGTAATCTGGATTGCCTGGCTATCCCTAGGCTCGCTTGGCATTGCAAGGGAAAATCAAGTAGCAGGCTCAACATATCCGACTGATCAATTTTTTTAATCGTTTTTAAATTTAATTTCACCCTAAAACCTCTCTTAATTTTTCCTGGCTGAATTCTGCTATTTCTCTGCCTGTGGACAGGCTCAATGCTTCTTTGGCAATACGTTGCGCCTGTTTTAAGGTAATGGAGCGAATAATATATTTTACTTCCGGAATAACCGATGCCGGCATGCTAAATTCATCGAGGCCTAACCCTAAAAGTATTAATACCAGGCTGGGCTCACCTGACATTTCACCGCACATCCCTACCCAAATTCCGGCCTTATGCGCAGCATCAATAATATTTTTAATCAGCCTTAAGACCGCAGGGTGCGTAGGTTCATAGAGGTAGGCAATTTTTTCGTTGGTACGGTCAACTGCCAGTGAATATTGAATAAGGTCATTGGTGCCGATGCTAAAAAAACTCACTTCACGCGCCAGGATGTCTGCGGTCATCGCTGCTGAAGGAACCTCAATCATGGCGCCTACTTCAATATCCTTATTAAAGGGTATACCTCGTGCCTTTAATTCTTCTTTTGCCTCATCCAGTATCTTATTTGCCTGTCTTAATTCTTCAAGCCCTGAAATCATCGGATACATCAGTTTTAAGTTTCCGTGTACCGATGCGCGCAGGATTGCCCTTAGCTGCACTTTAAATATATCGGGCTGCGCCAGGCAAAACCGGATCGCCCGCCAGCCTAAAAAAGGCTGCATCTGCGCCGGCATTTCAAATTGAGACAAGAATTTGTCACCGCCTAAATCCAGGGTACGGATAACTACCGAATAGGGCCGCATCTGGTCTGCTACATACTTGTAGGCCTGGTAATGCTCTTCTTCCGAAGGAAGGCCCTTTCTGTTCATATAGAAAAATTCGGTACGGTAAAGCCCTATCCCCTGCGCACCGTGCAGTTTTACCGCAGGGACTTCATCCGGTAATTCTATATTGGCGTTTATTTCTATAATTTTTCCGTCCCGGGTAACCGCGGGCAGAGACTTTGCCGATACAAATCTCTCGGCAATACCTTTGAGTTTCTCTTCTTCCTGCTGATAAATACCTAAAGTCTCGGCGTCAGGATTTACGATCACCATCCCCATGCCGCCATCCACGATGAGAATATCATTGGTCTTAATCTTTAGCGTTGCTTCACCCACGCCGACCACCGCAGGTATCTCCAAAGATTTAGCCATAATCGCCGTATGGGAAGTCTTGCCTCCGATATCGGTGACAAAGGCAGAAACTTTTTGTTTATGCATGGCTGCGGTATCCGAAGGAGAAAGGTCGTGCGCAATCACGATGACCTTTTCTTTTAAATCCTCAAGGCCCTTACGCTCCTTGCCTAGAAGATTACGTAAAATCCTTCTTCCCACATCATTTACATCCGCAGTGCGTTCTTTTAAATACTCGTCTTCAATTTTGGAAAAAACATTAATGTACTTCTTTAGGACCTCGGAAAATATATAGGCGACATTAACCTGCTCTTTTTTAAGCCGCGAAATTACCTCCTCAATCAGCATGCGGTCTTCCAAAACTAAAAGATGCGCATCAAATATCTCCGCTTCATCCTGGCCCATATCCTTGGCGATCTTCTTCTGTAAATCTATGATTTCCCTGCGGGTCTGAATAAGCGCTTCTTCAAAAAGCTGAATCTGTAGCGGTATATCCCCTTGGCTTATCTGCTGTTTAGGCACAATGAATTCTTCTTTATCCAGCCTATAGGCCGGGCCAATGCTTATTCCCGCAGCCGCAGCAATTCCTTTAAGTTGAATCATCGCTATTCCTCATTAGTCACAATTTTCTCTAACTCCACTATGGCCAGTTGCGCGTCATCGCCGTCTGCTTCAATTAAAATCTCACTGCCCTTTTCCGCTCCCAACATAAGGATACCCATGATAGACTTGCCGTTTATTTTTTCTTTATCGCGTTTAATCGTAATCCGGCTTTCAAACCTATTGGCAATCTGGACAAATAATGCCGCCGGCCGCGCATGCAAACCCTGTTTATTTTTTACGGTTAATTTCTTTTTAATTAAAGGCATATTAAATCACTTTTAATTCTATTTTTGCCTTCCAGTTATCTTTCGGCTTTAAATCTATCTGCCAATGGAATAACAAACATAGCTCTTGATAGGTCCTTTCAATGCCTGACTCCGAATCAGAAATAGTATCTACGGGGAAATACCAGAGCTGTGTCTTCTTATCCATAAGGAAATTAATCTTTGTATTCTGCCAGACGTCATTTATGGTCAGCGCCTTTAGGGTGGCGGCGCCGCTTTTGTTGCTTAATACCGGGTCATATACGGAAAGATTAAACTCTACGCCAAAGATTGCCTCAACCCCCAAGCCGCTGGAGTTCTTCAGCTCATAAGAAACTCCCAGGCCATCATTAAGAGAAACATTTTTTATCAGTTCTATTTCTGTACCGCAGACTTTACCTGTGCGCCAGAATTTAACTTGAGCGGATTTACCCTGGCTGATAATTTTATATGCATATCTGGTATTCAGAAAATCTGCTGCCTCATTATATTGACAACTACTAAAATCTTCTAACTTTGTTTCACTTGATATAAAGTGTTCGATGAGGCTATAACGCAAAACTTTATCATAACTAATATCTGCCTTTGAGACGCCATCTTTTATTTCGCTAAATTCGTGTATGCTTAAAGGATTTTTAGATTCATTTCTTTCGGAATTTATTTTCTCCTTAAGGCGGCTGTGATATTTCTCGTAGCGGCGCATTATCGTATTGGTAAAATTTAAAGACTTGGGCTTATAGTCCCATTCAAACAGCGCTCCCTGACAACTTGGCTTAAAAAGAAAATTCTGCTGGGGTGAATTTACAATGATCTCATTATTTCCGTCCAGGTCAAAATCCAATTCTTCGACTTTAAGGCCTTGGCTAAAAATATTATCCACGATCTTTTCGGCTTCTATGAGATGATTGTATACGGCAGCGCGCAAATGATGTAAATAAAGCCCGCCAAATACGCCGTGCCAATAGGCATCGTTATCCTGGCCCATATATAACTCTCGATTAGCTTGAGTTAGTTGGTTAGTTTGCGGTGTAGTTAGTTTGTGATTATCCTTCAATTCTTTAATTTTATTGCTCACATACCACATTTTCCTATACATATTATTTGCTTCGGGATATTTAACCAAAAAATTCCTAAAATTTCCGTCTGACCATTCCATCATCTCGCGGTAACTGGCGCAAGCTAGATAAACCCTGCCGGAAACAGGCCTGCTATTTATATATTGGCTAAAAGTCGTGGTTTCAATCCAATCCCGATTATCCTCTAATGCCCCCAGGAACTCCTCCAGCCATCCTTCTCTATATACCCATTTATTTGTGCCCGGCCAAAGGCCGAATTTTTCTCCGTCATCGGCAAAGGTAATGGCAACATCAGAGCCGCAATCTTCCAATCTATTTTTTAAATATGCGATGATCTCCTGGGGCAATTTAAAAGGTAAAAGATAACGTAATCTCTCTGAGCCGGGGAACAAATAGACCGCCTTGCCTTTTTCTTCTGCAGCGTAATAACCGTTTAAATTCTCCGGCTCAATTCCTGCCTCTCGGAAATGAAAATCATCTACCAGGGTATATTTTATACCTGCCTGTGATAATATATATGGTAGGTACGGCTCCCAGACCCGCTCCGTTAACCAGAGCCCGCAAGCAGCGTAAGAAAATAATTCCTTTACCGCTTCTTTATGCATTTCTATCTGAGAGGCTGCATCCTTTGCGTCAATAAGCGTAAGGATAGGCTCATAGTATCCGCCTGTAATTATCTCCACCTGGCCTCTTTTTACTAGGGTATTTATTTTTTTTAAGAAACCCGGCTCCTTGTTTTTGAGCCAATCTAAAAGGCTTCCTGAATAGTGCAGAGAAAATTTAATCTCAGGGTGTTTGGCCATAGTCTCAATAAAGGGCAGGTATGCTAATTCATAAGCCCCTTGAAAAACCCCGGAGAAATTTCCTACCGGTTGATGGCAATGAATCCCTAACAAGAGGTTGACCTTGGCCATTAAATCTCCTCGAGAAACCCAAAGATAATCTTGGCTAATTTTAAATAGTCGTGCCTGACCACATCGTCGCTCATCGCCACGACATCCTCAATCACCCGATAACCCATATTTTCTATATTCTTGCGGTCGTTGATTACCGGGAAAGAATTTTCCTGTGTATAACGCTTAACTGTCTCTTTGGGGATTTCTCCCGAATTAAGAATGCAGTAATCCAGGATGCGCGGATGACTATGGTTGACCAGCGTTTTTATATGCTCGGATGCCTGATAGCCGTCTGTTTCTCCGGGCTGGGTCATAATGTTGCAAACATATACCTTAATCGCGCCTGAGGCCGCAATTGCTTCGGTAATCTCTTTTATCAAAAGGTTGGGAATAATGCTGGTATAGAGCGAGCCCGGGCCTAAAACAATAATCTGCGCTTCCTCAATTGCTTTTATTGCCTCTGGCGTTGCTGCAGACGTAGATGGCTTAAGAGAAACTCTTTTGATCGGAATATTAGCCTTGGGAATTTTTTCCTCGCCTTCAGTAATTGAACCATCTTTATGCTCGGCCACCAACATCACATTATTCAGCGTCGAGGGAATTACCTGGCCCCTGAGGGCTAAAACCTTACTTGTCTCTTTAATTGCCTTTTCAAAATCACCGGTTAATCTGGTCATTACCGTAATAAAAAGATTGCCGAAACTATGGCCTGAGAGTTCTGAAGTTTTATCAAAGCGAAATTGAAATAGGTCGCGCATCAATGCCGGCGCGTCTGCTAAAGCCACCAGACAGTTACGTATATCGCCCGGAGGTAAAATATCAAACTGCTGCCTCAGCCTTCCTGAAGAGCCGCCGTCATCGGCGACCGTAACTATAGCTGTAATATTAGAGGTATATTCTTTTAAACCCGAGAGCAAAACCGATAAACCTGTACCGCCGCCCACGGTAACAATCTTAGGGCCTCTGCCTAACTGCCTCCTCTGGTATAAAATATCCACCAGTTGCTCGCCCTTTGCTACCGGCATAAATGCCGCAATAAAAGAACGCATCAGCCGTTTTATGCCTAAGATTAGAATGATAATGCCTGAAATTAAGATTATTGTATCTAACGACTGAATTATCCAGTAATCCTTCGCCCGTAAGTGGGTAGAGCCGATAATCAGAAGTATCACGCCAAAGGTGCTTAAGCCAATCCAGCGTTTTATGCCTATGCCAGGATAAAGCCACTTAAACAAGCCTTTAATTTTATTAGTGAGTATTGAGACTATTTCTTGCAATTTCATTAAACCTTCTTTTCGTCTTCCTGGCTGATTATTTTTATAATGGACTTTTCATCTGCGCAGCTACGCAGGCCATCGCGGAAATACTTGTCTTTAAGCAGCCGGGAAATTCTGGCCAAGGCCTTAAGGTGCGGCCCTGCGGAATCCTGGGGAGCCACTAACAGAAAGAATATGTATGCGGGTTCCCCGTCTAAGGAATCAAAATCCACTCCCTTCTTAGAAAGGCCAAAAGCAGCGGTAAGTTTGTCTACGCAATCGCATTTAGCGTGCGGGATAGCTATGCCTTGTCCAATAGCTGTGGAGCCTAAAGACTCCCGGGCTATCAGCGCCTCGATCAACCTGTTACGACTACGCTTCTCAATCTCTGTGTTATTAATCAAGGCATCTACTAATTCTTTAATCACATCTTCTTTTTTGCTGGACTTGATATCGGTGACTATTGCCTTTTTAGATAAAAAATCCATAATCTTCATATATCTCTCCTTTTAATGAACGCCTGGTTTATGGAATACGAAGTGCGACATACCGTCGCAAAACTAAGCGGCGGACGGGATTTGAACCCGTGACATCCTGCTTGGCAAGCAGGCATTCTACCGCTGAATTACCGCCGCATTACTCAATTTACGATGAATCATGGGCGGAAGAGGATTTGCACCTCCAAGGGTTTCCCCAATAGCTCCTAAGGCTATCGCGTATGCTATTCCGCCATCCGCCCTATTCGGGGGTTTAAATTTTAATGAGCCTCCCGCGGCTCGAACGCGGCACACCCACCTTAAAAGGGTGGTGCTCTACCAGATGAGCTAGAGGCCCAAATCTAAAACTCCAGTACTTCCTTCTCTTTATTCTTTAATAACTCTTCGATCTTAGCGATATATTTATCGACGAGTTTCTGCAGTTCCTCAATTCCCCTGAATTTATCATCTTCGGCAATAACTTTATCTTTCTCTAATTTCTCCAAAGACTCTTTTGCCTCCCGCCTGATCGTGCGTAATGATACCCTGCCTTCTTCAGACATCTTATGCACTACCTTAGCCAATTCTTCACGCCGCTCTCTGGATAACTGCGGTATGACTAACCTGATGAGGGTCCCGTTATTAGAAGGAGTAATCCCCAGATTAGACTTCATAATCGCCTTCTCTATTTCGGGGATAGCGGTTTTATCCCAGGGCTGTATGGTCAGCAAATGCGGGTCAGGCGCAGAAATAGAGGCTAGTTGTTTAAGTAAGGTGGGTGTTTCGTAGTAATTAATGTATAATCCCTCTACCAGGCTGGGTGAGGCCCGGCCTGTCCTTATTTCCGCGAATTCTCTGCTCACAGATTCCAATGCCTTTTTCATTTTTTCTTCGGTGCTATGTAGAATTTCTTTGGTAGTCATTATGTCTCCTTCGCCTAAGAAACCACTGTGCCTATCTTTTCGCCCACGACCACGCGCTTGATGTTGCCTTGCCGGTTTAGATTAAATACTACAATGGGCATTTTATTATCCATACACAGGCTCACTGCAGTAGCATCCATAACCCTAAGCCCCTTCTTTAAAACATCTATATATTTTAGTTTGTCAAATTTCTTTGCCTCTTTTACTTTCAAGGGGTCTGCAGAATAAACCCCGTCTACTTTGGTCGCCTTCAGGATGGCATCGGCATTTATTTCCATGGCCTTAAGCGCAGCCGCGGTATCGGTGGTAAAATAAGGATTGCCTGTTCCGGCGACAAATATGACTACGCGGCCCTTTTCCAGATGCCTGATCGCCTTTCTTCTAATATAGGGCTCGGCAATTTTTTGTATCTCTATGGCGGTCATTACGCGGGTAGGTAAGCCTATCTTTTCCAGGACATCCTGCAAGGCCAGGCCGTTTATCACTGTGGCTAACATTCCCATATAATCCGCCACCGAACGGTCCATATCTAATCCGCGCAGGCTAGTATTTTCCTGGCCACGGAAGATATTTCCTGCACCCAGGACTATGGCCACATCTACCCGTAAATCCCTGATCTCTTTTATCTGGCGCGAAATAGAAACTAAAACCGAATGGTCGATACCGTGGGGTTTCCTGCCCTGCAGTGCTTCGCCGCTTAGTTTTAAAACTATTCTCTTATACACCGGGTGGGACACATTAATCTCCCACTTTATAACGGATGAACCTGCGAATAATTATATTTTCCCCAATTTTAGCGATCAGGCTTCCTAGATAATCTCTGATGGTGATATTAGGGTCTTTAATAAAGGCCTGCTCTAACAAACATTTCTCTTTCAAGAAAAGCCCCTGATTTTCTTCTTTTTCCAAAACACTGTTAGGCACATCCTCTTTCTTGATATATAAAGGATTGCAGGCGGCTATCTGCATGGCCACGTCTTTGGTAAACTGAGCGAAATCGGAATTCCTGGCCACAAAATCACTTTCACAATTCACTTCTAATAATACGCCGATTTTATTGCCCAGATGCACATAGGCCTCAATCCTGCCTTCTTTAGCTATGCGGTCTTGTTTCTTTGCCGCAATCTCTAGCCCGCGCTTACGCAATAATTCTTGCGCCCTAGGGATATCGCCGCCTGTTTCTTCAAGCGCCTTCTTACAGTCAGATACGCTGGCAGAGCTTAGCTTCCTTAACTCCTTAACTGTCTCTAGGGATACCTTCATATTTTATGTTAGGGCTTCTTCCTCGCCCGAGTTTTTTCGTCCAAGGATGGCCGAGAACGGCCTTTCTTTATGATTTTATTCTCCTCTATTGGAGGCGCGGTTGTCTCCACAATCTCTTCAATTTCTTTTATTTTTACCTCCTCTTCGGGAAGTATGACCGGCTCATCTAAGGCAGGTTCTTCTTTTATAGTTACGCTCTCTTTAGAAAGATAAGAGAGAAATCTTTTTCTTCCTTCAATAATGGTATCTGCAATTATGTTGGTTACCGCACGTATAGACTTTGTAGCGTCGTCGTTACCGGGGATAGGAAAGCTAATCAGTTCGGGATTGGAATTAGTGTCAATCAGGCCGATTATAGGTATGGATAACCTGCCTGCCTCCCGCACTGCGGTCTCTTCTTTTTTGGTATCTACAATAAAAATCGCAGCCGGCATGCGTTCCATCTGGACAATCCCGGAAAAATTTTTCTTTAGTTTCACTGACTCTTTCTCTAAACCCGCCACTTCTTTTTTAGTCAGTTTTTTAAAGGTGCCGTCCTCCCTCATCCTCTCTATGTCTTTTAAACGGTTAATACTCTTTTTTATGGTGGCGAAATTAGTCAGCAGTCCGCCTGGCCAGCGCTCGGTGACATAAAACATAGCGCAACGTATCGCTTCCTGTTGCACCACTTCCTGCGCCTGCTTTTTTGTCCCGACAAATAGGACTGCCTCGCCCTTGGAAGTAACCTCTAGTAAGAAATCCCGGGCGCGATTTAAGCATTCTTCGGTTTTCTCTAAATCAATAATATAAATTCCGCTCCTTTGCCCAAAGATAAATTTCTTCATCTTGGGATTCCAGCGTTTGGTCTGATGACCAAAATGCACGCCTGCTTCTAAAAGTTGCTTGATTAATTCTGAAGGCACCGCTCTTTCCTCCTTGTATAATATGTATTATATACTGTTTAATGTCTAATTTCTAATGACGAATGTCTAATGAATGACTAATTCTTAAATGTTTAAATGACTAAATTAGGCATTAGTCATTTTACTATTGCTACTTCACTTCTTAAGTAGTTAAGGGTAATTTTACTAATATACCATAAACTCAACCAGTTGCAACAATTTTTATTACGCTCTGAATTCCTGCATGCCGTAATATCGTTTATATAAGCCATTTTTTTCTATTAGTTGCTGGTGGGTTCCTCTCTCCACAATCTCGCCCTTGTCTAAAACGATAATCTGTGAGGCAGATTTTACGGTAGAAAGCCGGTGGGCAATGACGAATACTGTGCGTCCCTGGATGAGTTGCTCTAATGCCTGCTGCACAATCCTTTCTGCGTCTGAATCCAATTGTGAAGTGGCTTCGTCCAGGATTAAAATAGGGGGGTTTTTCAGCAGCGCCCTAGCAATAGCAATCCTCTGTTTTTCTCCTCCGGAAAGCCGCATTCCTCTGTCACCGATAACCGTGTCATATCTTTGGGGTAAACGCAAGATAAACTCATGCGCATAAGCCCGTATCGCTGCCTGCTCAATTTCATTATTGGAGGCCTTGGGCTTGCCATAAGCGATATTTGCCCTTACCGTATCATTAAATAATATGGTCTCTTGACTGACTATGCCGATTTGACTGCGTAAAGAACGCAGGGTTACATTTTTAATATCCTGGCTGTCCATAAAAACCTCTCCCTTAGTAGGGTCGTAGAAACGGGGTATCAGGTCTACAAACGTAGTCTTACCCACTCCGCTAGGGCCCACTACGGCTAAGGTTGTGCCTAAGCCCACTTCCAGGTTTATATTTTTCAGAATCGTCCTGTCGCCATAACTAAAATCTACGTTTCTAAATACTATCTTTTCTTTTATCGCTGGTAAAGCTCCTGCCTCACTAGCTTCTTTTATGGTAGGCGGGATATCCAAAACCTCATAGATTCTTTTTACCGCTGCCATAGCCTGTTGAATAATAGAATTCACCTGGCTGAGTTTTTTAAACGGCCGGATCAGGGAAAGCAGGGCCGCGATAAATAAGGCAAATATACCGAAGGATAATTTCTCCTGCGCAACTTGTTTAAATCCGTAAAAGATAATGAAAAGCGCTGCTGCCTGGCCCAGGAGTTCGGTAATAACCCCCAAAAGGATGGTCCTTTTTATAGACTTCATGGTCAATTTATAATAATCTTGATTTTGGCCTTTAAACCTTAAAACTTCCCTCTCTTCCATACAAAAGGCCTTGACTATCCTGACTCCGGTAAATGTTTCTACCAGTAGGGAATTTATATCAGCCATTTTCTCCTGCGATTTTTTACTTAACTTGCGTAAGACCTTGCCTACCCTAATCATCGGCACCGCTACCAAAGGCAGAAGTACCAGCGAAATTAAGGCGTACCTCCAGTTGATCAAAAAAGCCAGCAACGCACAGGAGATCACCTGAAAGGACTGATAAACTAAATCCGTAACTGCATAAGATACGGCATTTTCAATCAGCCGGACATCATTGGTAATGCGGGAAACTAATTCCCCGCTTCTTTTTTGGGTAAAGTAGTCTAAAGATAAATTCTGTAATTTTTCATAGACTAAATTTCTGGTATCGCGGACTACTTTTTGGCCCACCCCAGACATAATATAGGTATGTAAAAATTCAAAAATTGCCCGGATAATTAAGGCAATGGGTATAATGATGAATAAAAGAGAAAGAACTTTTAAGGACGAGAAGGCATTAAGTTGGCTTAAAATTCTTTGCACAAATCCCGGTAAATTGCTGCCGCTAAAATTTATGGGCTTATTCGTAAATATCCTGTCTATCACCGGCACAATGGCGCTTAAGCGAAAGATGTCTAGCAGCGCGACTATTCCCATAAAAATTCCGGAAAGAACAAGTAGCCCATAATAGGGCTGAGCAAACCTGAATAATCTGCGATAATCCTGCATAATCGTATAATATATCATATCCATTGACTTTTGTCGAGTGGTTTGCTATTATTTTTGCTATGCGTAAGATAAAGGTAGGTGTTATAGGCGTGGGGCATTTGGGCGTAAGGCACGCCCAGATATACCAGGAAATCCAAAATTGTTCTCTGGTAGGAGTTTGCGATATAAATAGAACGCGTCTTAACGAAGTATCCCAAAGCCTGAATGTTACTGGTTTTACTGATTATAAAGAACTTCTGGATAAGGTGGATGCGGTAAGTATTGCTGCGCCTACCATTTCCCATTACGGAATAGCCTCGGACTTCTTGAAGAATAATATTCATGCTTTAGTGGAAAAACCGTTTACCAAAAACCTGAAAGAAGCGCAAATACTGATTAAAATAGCCCAAAAAAACAAACTTATCCTGCAGGTAGGCCATATTGAAAGGTTTAACTCTGGATTTTGCGCCACCCAAAAACTCATCCACAATCCTCAATTTATTGAATGCCACCGCTTGAGCCCTTTTCCTAACCGTTCTTTAGACATCGGCGTAGTTTTGGACCTGATGATCCATGATATTGATATCGTGCTGGGATTAATAAATAACCCGATTAAAAAAATTGAGGCAGTGGGGGTTAAGGTATTAACCGAATTCGAAGATATTGCCAATGCCCGGATTTCCTTTAAAAATGGCTGTGTCTGCAATTTAACTGCCAGCCGCGTATCTGACGAATGGATGCGCAAAATCCGCATATTTCAGGAGAACGCATATATTTCCTTAGATTATAAGAATGAAGAAGCATTTATATACAGGAAAACACCTGCGGGAATTACCAAAGAATCCCTGCCTATCGAAAAGGAACAGCCCCTAAAAAAAGAGCTCGCCGCGTTTATTGATTGCATTATCCAAAATCAAGAGCCTCTGGTATCGGGAAAAGTGGCTTTTCAGGCGCAAGCCTTAGCCTTAGATATCCAAGAGCAAATATGGAAAAAATTAAAAATATCCTGATTGTTGCCGGCGAGGCCTCTTCAGACCTGCACGCTAGCCATCTTGTCCAGGCCATAAAAGAAATAAATCCGAGCACCCAATTCTCTGGCTTAGGCGGTAAAAGGCTAAAAGAACAAGGGGTAAATTTATATTTTGACCTGGTAGAGCTGGCGGTAGTGGGTTTTTGGGAAGTCTTAAAGCACCTAAAAAAATTTAAGCAAATTTTTGCGGATTTATTAGTAAAAGTAGATTTAAACCCGCCTGATCTGGCTATACTGGTAGACTATCCGGGTTTTAATTTAAGATTGGCCAAGGAATTAAAAAAAAGAAAAATACCTATAGTCTATTACATCAGCCCGCAGGTCTGGGCCTGGGGAAGGGGTAGATTAAATTTAATCCGCAAATTTGTAGACAGGATGATTGTGTTGTTTGAATTCGAGAAAGAACTCTATAAAAAAGAAGGCATACCGGTTTCCTTTGTCGGCCATCCGCTTTTAGACCTGGTCAAACCCACATTAAATAAAGAAGAATTATTGCCTAAATTAAATATCCCTGTTACTAAATATAGCGTAGCATTACTGCCTGGCTCCAGAGAAAAAGAGGTAAAAAATATCCTGCCCATCATGCTGGATACCGCCCGTTTAATGCATAATGATATCCCGGATATAAAATTTTTAATCCTAAGGGCCTCTACGGTAAGGCAAGATTTATTCCGCCAGATCTTATCCCGCTATAAATTACCGGTCTATATTTTAAATGATTTAACCTATGACGGATTAGCGGCTTCTGATTTTGCGATTGTTGCCTCGGGCACGGCTACATTAGAAACCGCTCTACTAGGAATACCCATGGTCATTATTTACAAGGTTTCCTTCTCAACCTGGCTTTATTTAAGGATGGCGATTAAGGTGCCCTATATCGGAATGGTCAATATTATTGCGAATAGATATATTGTCCCTGAATTTGTACAATATAATGCTAAGCCCCGTAAAATTTATTCCTATATAAAAGACACCTTGACTGACCCCGGGAAGCTGGATAGAATAAAACCATTATTGCATGATGTTAAGTTACGCTTAGGGCAAACCCAGGCCACTAAAAAAGCAGCACGTATTATTGTAGAACTATTAGAAAATTATGCACATAAATCCCGGTAAGGCCATTGATGAACTGATCACCGTCCTTTCCTTTATTGTGGATGTGGAAGGAAATAAAGAATACTACCACGCCTGGCGGGTAGCAGTAATTGCTTCTAAATTGGCTGGTAGTCTGAGTAAAAGCAAACAAAGAGATATTTTTTATGCCAGCCTATTACACGATATGGGCGCAGTAGGGCTGACGCGGCACATCATCCATTTCTTAAGACAAGAAAATAAGCCCAACCGCACTATCCTGCTTTCCCACCCCATTATTGGCGCACAACAGGTCTCTATAATTCCTAAAATGAATGGGGTAGCGAAATTAATTCTTGACCATCATGAATGGTTTAATGGCTCAGGCTATCCCAGGGGAAAAACAAATAAAAATATCGCCTTAGGCTCACAAATTATCCGGGCAGCTGATTCCATAGATATTGCCTTACGCGATAGCCATTACCAGACATTTAAATCCATAAAGGAAAAAATTATACAATCAGCCGATAAAGAAATCTCTAAAAATCTTGCCCGTGACGCAATAAATATCCTGGAAAACAAAAGATTCTTTTCTGCCGTTTTAAATCACCGTGATATCCCGGAATTATTTTATAGCACAAAAACAAAGATCGGGCAAATCTCAATGTCTAAAGGCATAGATGCCATTGGCAGGACATTAGAAGTTATAGCCCAGATTATTGATATGAAACATCCCTTTACTGCCGGACATTCTCAAAGAGTAGCGCGCTATGCCATGGCCATTGCCTTAGCCATGAAATTAAACCACGATGAAATCACCTGGATTAAATGGGCAGGATTAATTCATGACATTGGCAAGTTAATTGTGCCCCGGAAGATCCTGGATAAACCTGGCCGCCTGACCAGAAAAGAATTTAAGCATGTGCAAAAACACCCCCAGACAACTTACAAAATATTAGAAATGGTTTCCAGTTTAAAGGACCTTGCGCCGGTTGCCTCCGGACACCATGAGTATTATAACGGAAGCGGCTATCCTTTTGGCTTAAAAGCAAAAGAATCTGTTTTAGGTGCTCGCATATTAACGGTCTGCGATGCCTTTGATGCCATGACCTCAAACCGCCCTTACCGTAAACCCCTCACCCACTTGGCTGCCTGCCAAGAGATAAAAAGCCTCGCCGGAAAGCAGTTTGACCCGGAAATCGTCAATTTCGCCCTACCTTTATTTAAGAATCTAGGGTTATAAAAGCTAAAACGTTTCTAATTCCAATCTTAAATCTGCTCTAGATCAAATCTCAAAACAGTTTCAAGATTAATTTTAGAAACGTTTTGCCATCTCTATGCGTTCATCAACCGGAGGATGGTCGAAGAAGAAGATTTTGATGAGGGGGTGGGGGTTTCTGTCGGCGAGATTCTGGAGAGAAAGCTTCTCCATCATGGAAATAAAGGCCTCTTTTAAGCCAGTTACTTTTAGCGCCAGCTTATCTGCGTCTCTTTCCCACCTTCTACTGAAATAATTCTCTAAAGGTTGCAAAGTTATCCCGCAGGCAACCAAATATATGGCGATCAGGGGCAGTGCGGCAATATCTGATAACGCAGACAAACCAAACCCTCCCAAGAAATAACCGCTGGTCTTAAAAATCAGATAAAATGCTAAAATGGTGGCGGATGAATTTAGCAAAATTATTTTTAAAAGGTGCTTTAATTTATAATGCGCAAATTCATGCGCCAGGATGACCTCAATTTCATCATGGCTATATTTATCTTTTAAGGTATCGGCTAAGATTACGCGTTTGGTATTTCCTATGCCCACGAATCCGGCATTGCCTTTAAGGGTCTTTTTACTAAAATCTATTTCAAAAACATCCAGAATCTTGACCTTTAATTTCTGGCCTAAGATTAAGATTCTTTGCCTTAATATTTCATCGGAGAGTTTTTTATATTTAAAGAATAAAGGGATGATAATTACCGGGGTAAGTTTAGCCAGAATTACGCTAAAAAATATCCAGAATAAGGAAACTATCAACCACCACAGAACAGGGTTATGCTTTAAGATATAATAAAAGGCCCCTAAGAGTATCAGGCTGATGATATAGGTAAGGATGCCTGCCTTGAACTGGTCAAAAAGCCAATCTCGAAATTTTTGCTTAGATAAACAAAACTTATGCTCTAAGATAAAAGAACGGTAAAGGGTTAAAGGAAAATCTAAAAGATAATAGAGGAGAGAAATTGCAAGTAGATAGCCGGGTATGAGCAGAAAACTACTGCTGAATACTTTAGAAATATTATAGGCTAAAATTCCTGAAAGCCCTAGCCTTAAGAATAAAAAAAGTAACCCCAGAATATAAACTGTATCTATAATAGCAAAAGTATATTTTATCGCGCAATATCTTTTTGCTTTTTGGTTATCTTGCAACATTAATAAATGTCCTGACCTTGCCGTGGCTAGTCTTTTTTTTGCTAAAAGAAATCTTGCCCGGGCAAAGGGCAAATAATGTGCCTAGGCCTTGGACATTCTTGCCTGCTTTGTAAGTGTTAATGCCGCGACAGAGAATCTGGCCGGTCTTTACTTCTTGTCCGGATGAAATCTTTAACGCTGTATCTTTCTTCGGCCTTGCTT
>MHGW01000024.1:16901-26592 GCA_001805765.1 Omnitrophica WOR_2 bacterium RIFCSPLOWO2_01_FULL_41_12
CATATTAACCTCCGTGTTTTAGGATTTTAGGGTTTATTATAATATATGACTTATACTTTGTAAATTGGAAACTATTCTTGCGATAGACAATGCGCTGGTCAGGCCCGGAGATTCAATACCGATAAGATTAATCAATCCGCACAAGCCATTATCAGCCTCATCTTTAATCATAAAATCCCGAAAGCCCTCTTTCGGCCCTTGCAGTTTCGGCCTGATGCCAGAAGTATCCGGGGTAAGGTCGTCTAATTTAACAAAGGGGAGGAATTGTTTTACGCTTTCATAAAAAATTTTCTTTTTAGACTCATCTATACTATAATCTAGCTTTTCCACATATGCATCATCCGGCCCTAAACGTAAACCCCCGGCCAAATCCAAGGTAGCATGTATGCCTAATCCTGCGCGGTCTTCTTTGGGCACAGGATATACCAAGTGATTAATCAACTTGCCTAAAGAATGCCTTACGCGAAAATAATCGCCTTTACAGTATTTTAATTTATATTCATCTTTTATCAATCCTGCCAGGGCCGATACTTTATCGGAATTTAAACCGGCACAATTTATCAATACCCGGGTAAAAAATTTAAAACTCCCTTCTCTTTTATCTTGCACTGTAACTGCAAAACCATCTTTTTCTTTATCTATGCCTATTAATTCTGTGTTATAAGCAATCTGGCCACCAGAGCCCGTAAATTGCGCCACTAAATTTTCCATAAACTTATGTGCATCCAGGATTCCCGTGGAAGGAGAATAAATCGCTGCCTTAGCCTTTATGTTTGGCTCAAGTCCTCTAATCTCATTTTCCAGGATAAACCTCAAATCTACTAACCCGTTTCCTAAGGCGTGTTGATAAAGATTTTCTAAATCCTTAACCTCATTATCATTAATCGCTACAATCAGTTTTCCTATATTTTTGTAAGGGATTTTCTGCTGGCGCAAAAATTCATAGAGTAAATGTTTTCCTTCTATACAGGTGCGCGTTTTTAGGGAATTTTTGGGATAATAAATACCGGCGTGGATTACCTCGCTGTTTCTGGAACTGGTCTCTTGTCCTATGTAAGGATTTTTTTCAATGACCAAGACATCTTTGTGCTCTTTAGATAATTCAAGAGCCACAGCCAGACCAACAACACCAGCTCCGACAATAGTAATTTCTGTCTTTTCCACGGTAATTATTATTCCAAAATCTCTTTGGATAAACGACTGGAGGGCTTGAGAGGATAATTCCCCGTATAGCAGGCAGTGCAGAAATTTTCCTTAGGTAAAGGCATAGAATTAAGCATGCCCTCAAGGCTTAAATACTCAAGGGTGTCTACGCCGATAAACTCGCGAATCCAGTCAATACTATGTTTGGCGGCAATGAGTTCTTTTCTGGTGGGAAAATCAATGCCGTAGAAACAGGGAAATCTTAATGGCGGGCAACTGATGCGCATATGCACCTGTTTTGCCCCTGCTTCGCGCAAAGTTTTTACCCGGGCCCTGCTGGTAGTGCCGCGCACAATGGAATCTTCTATTACTGCTACGCGCCTACCCCGTAGAACTTCTTTTACTGCATTCAGCTTAACCTTGACCCGAAAATCCCGCACTATTTGGCTGGGTTGAATAAAGGTGCGGCCGATATAGTGGTTACGAATCATGCCTAAATCATAAGGAATACCGCAGGCCTTGGAAAAACCTAATGCGGCATAGGTGCCGGAATCAGGAATAGGCATAACCAGGTCTGCCTCAACCGGAAATTCTTTGGCTAATTGTTCGCCTAACTTTTTGCGCGCCAGATATACATTATGGCCAAAGATATTGCTGTCTGGACGGGAAAAATAAATATATTCAAAGATACAAAAGGCGCAACGGGTTTTGGGAAAAGGTTTGAGGGATTCTATTTTATCTTTATGGATAAAAAGGATCTCGCCCGGCTCTACATCCCTGATATACTGCGCGCCGATTAAATCCAGGGCGCAGGTTTCGCTGGCTAAGATATATGCGCCGTCTAATTTTCCTAAACAAAGCGGGCGCCAGCCAAAGGTATCCCTGCAGCCAATAAGAATGTCATTGAACATTAAAACTAAGGAAAAAGCGCCCTTTAACTGCGAAAGGGCCCAGACCATCGCAGACTGATATTCCTTTTGCGGGCTATGCGCTAATAAATGCGCGATGACCTCTGAATCCATCGTGGTTTGAAAAATTGCGCCCTTTTCTTCCAGTTCTTTTCTTAAACCTAAGGCATTAATGAGATTTCCATTATGGGCAATGGCAATATTGCCATTTTTTGATTTTACTAAAAATGGCTGGACATTCTTAACATTACTGCTTCCGGTAGTAGAATAGCGCACATGTCCCACAGCCAGTTCTCCGCGTAAATCATGAATTATTTCCTCATTAAAAACATCGCTGACTAAGCCTAAGGCTTTATGCAGGAATATCTTTTTGCCATTGCTACTGACTATGCCTGCGGCTTCCTCTCCTCTATGCTGCAGGGCATAAAGGCCTAAATAGGTGAGCCTGGCTGCGTCTTTATGGGGATAGATTCCGAATATTCCACACATGGTCTTTAACTTACCTCGCTATTTTCCATTTCATAGGTAGAATAATAATAAGGTGTATATGCCTTAAATTCCGCAGCGCAAGTATCTACCAGTTTAAAACTCGGTTCTATTCCTAATGATTTGCGCCAGGAAGAGATCTCTTCTTCTTTTTTTTGTAAAAGGCCTGCCAATTGCCGGTCAGAAAAGCCAAATTGTTTGGCGGTAGACAACATTTCTTTAGTCAGATTATCTTTCTTTTGCAAAATCTGGATTTCTAATTCTATGATTTCTTTTATGTTCTGTAAAAACCAGCGGTCAATTTTAGTCAGCGCGTAAATCTTCTCCATATCCATACCGATTCTAAAGGCATCGCCTAAATAAAATATCCTTTCGGCATTGGGTATCCTTAACCTTTGATAAATTACTTCTGGATCCGTAGTGATGCTTTCCAGGCCAAACTTTTTTATTTCTAAAGAGCGCAGGCCCTTCTGTAATGCCTCTTTAAAAGTCCTGCCAATAGCCATGGCCTCACCCACAGATTTCATGGATACGGTTAATGTAGGGTCTGCCGAAGGAAACTTTTCAAAAGTAAAACGCGGGATTTTTACCACACAGTAATCAATTGCCGGCTCAAAACAAGCAGGGGTTTCTTTGGTAATATCATTGGGGATTTCATCCAAGGTATAACCTACTGCCAATTTTGCGGCAATCTTGGCAATGGGAAAACCCGTGGCCTTGGAGGCAAGAGCAGAACTCCGGGAAACCCTGGGATTCATTTCAATAATCACCATCCGGCCAGTTTCAGGATGCACGGCAAACTGGATATTTGAACCGCCAGTCTCCACACCGATCTCTCTGATACAGGCAATCGCCGCATCTCTCATCTTTTGATATTCTTTATCGGTTAAGGTCTGTACTGGTGCTACTGTAATGCTATCCCCAGTATGAATGCCCATGGGGTCAAAATTTTCAATAGAGCAGATAATCACTACATTATCCTTGATATCCCGCATCACCTCTAATTCAAACTCCTTCCAACCAATCACTGACTCTTCAATAAGGATCTCGCTAATCATACTAGATTCCAAGCCGCGCTTGGCCAAATCTTTAAAATTTTGCAGATTATAGGCCACGCTTCCGCCAGTGCCGCCCAAGGTAAAACTGGGCCGGATGATTACGGGAAATCCTATTTTTTTTGCCACTTTAAACGCCTCTTTTAAACTATACGCCCTATCGCTTTGCGGTAAATCCAAGCCGATTTTTCGCATTGACTCTTTAAATAAATGCCTGTCTTCGCCTTTTTTAATGGACTTTATGTTTGCGCCAATAGTCTGGACTTTATATTTTTTTAAAACGCCTTTTTTGGCTAATTCCACTGCCAGGTTTAAAGCGGTCTGGCCGCCTAAAGTGGGCAGCAACGCATCCGGCCTTTCTTTGGCAATAATCTTGGTTAATGCTTGCGTAGTTAAAGGTTCAATATAGGTCTTATCCACCATCTCTGGATCTGTCATAATGGTAGCGGGGTTGGAATTTACCAAAACTACTGTAAAACCCTCCTGCTTTAAAACCTTGCAGGCCTGGGTTCCGGAATAATCAAATTCGCAGGCCTGGCTGATGACAATCGGTCCTGATCCAATGATTAAAATCTTTTTGATATCAGTTCTTTTTGGCATTTTGCATCATCTTTATAAAATCACCAAACAAATACTTGGCGTCATGTGGCCCGGGAGAGGCCTCAGGATGAAACTGCACGGAGAAAATGGGTAATTTTTTATGCCGCATGCCTTCCAGCGTCTGATCATTTAAATTGATATGGGTTATTTCTATATCTTTTTTATTTAGAGAATCTATATCCACACAGAATCCGTGGTTTTGCACCGTGATAGAAACCTTACCGGTCTTTAAGTCTTTTACCGGATGATTTGCGCCGTGATGGCCAAATTTAAGTTTGTAGGTCTTCCCTCCTAAGCCCAAGCCTAACATCTGATGGCCCAAACAAATCCCAAAAATCGGTAACCTACCAATAAGTTTTTTTGTCGTCTCTATAACATAAAGCACTGCTGCCGGGTCTCCCGGGCCGTTAGAGAGCAATAAACCATCCGGCTTTATTTTAAGAATTTCATCCGCACCTGTATTTGCCGGTAGAACAATCACCTGGCAATTATGTTTCAAAAGCTCTCTTAGGATATTGTATTTTACTCCACAGTCAAGCACAGCTACCTTATATTTTCCCTTTGCCTGCGACCAGATATATTTTTTCTGTACACTCACCTCTTTTACCAAATCTTTGCCTAATAACCCGCTTGAATTTCTGGCCTTCTCTATTAAACTCTGCTCATCGTAATCTATCGTAGATAAAATTGCTTTCATTGCTCCGGCCTGCCTGATATGTAAAGTCAAAGCCCGGGTATCCAAGCCCTCCACTCCTAAAATATTATTTTCTTTCAGATAATCGCCTAAGGATTTTTCTTTGCGCCAATTACTGGCGAGTTTACTGAATTCTTTCACTAAAAAACCTTCCACAAAAGGATGGGCGGATTCTACATCTTCAGAATTTACCCCATAATTACCAATCAAGGGGTAAGTCATGGCCACAATCTGGCCCTTATAGGAGGGGTCGGTAAGTATCTCCTGATAGCCGGCCATGCTGGTGTTAAAAACTACTTCACCTGATTTTTCACCGCTTGCGCCGAAAGATCTCCCTCTAAAGATTTTTCCGTCTTCTAAGGCTAATATGGATTCCATTTTATTTTTGTCTTTCTAATGCGGCTTTAATAAATTCGCGAAATAATGGGTGGGCTTTATCCGGTTTGGATTTAAATTCCGGATGAAATTGCACGGCAATAAAAAAAGGGTGTTTTTTTAATTCTACTATTTCCACCAGATTTTTCTTAGGGTAAATCCCAGAAAAAACCATGCCTTTCTTCTCAAATAATTTCTTATATTTATTATTAAACTCATAGCGGTGCCGGTGCCGTTCTAGAATCAGTTTCTTAGCGTATGTCAAACTCGCTAAGGTTTTATTTTTAATCCGGCAAGGATACACACCTAAACGCATGGTTCCGCCTAAATCCTTGACTTTTTTCTGTTCTTCTAACAAACTTACTACCGGGTATTTTGTCTTAGGCCTAAACTCTGTAGAGTTGGCTTGGGATAATCCACAGGCATTTCTGGCAAATTCAATCACTGCGCACTGCATACCCAGGCATAGCCCTAAAAAAGGGATCTTATTCACTCTAGCAAATTTAATGGCTTTGATCTTACCTTCTATTCCCCGATAGCCGAATCCGCCCGGCACAAGAATTCCGCAGATGTCCTGCAAAGATTTCTCTATGCTTCCTTTTTCCAGGTCTTCTGAATCCATTCTTTTAATTTCAATCCGACAATCATTATCAATGCCGGCATGCGCTAATGCCTCATATATGGATTTATAGGCGTCCTGATGGCCGATGTATTTGCCTACTACCGCAATACTCACTTTATGCTTAGGGTCAAGCGCCTTGGTGACCACATTTTCTTCCCACTTTTTTAAATCCGAAGATTTACAGATTAAATTAAAATGGCTTAAGATTATCTCATCCAGAATCTGCTTTTTAAATTCTAAGGGGATCTGGTATATTGTCTCTACATCCCTGGCCTCAATTACTGCCCCCTTAGGGACATTACAGAATAAAGAGATTTTCTCTTTTACTTCCTGCGATAATGGCTTTTCCGTGCGGCAAATCAGGATATCCGGCTGAATTCCGATTTCCCGCAAAGTCCCGACGCTATGCTGTGTAGGCTTGGTCTTGATTTCTTCTGCGCATTTGATATAGGGAACTAAGGTTAAATGGATATAAAGCGTTTTATTGTAACCTACATCCAACCTGAACTGCCGCGCTGCCTCTAAAAACGGCAGGCTCTCAATATCACCCACTGTGCCGCCAATTTCCACAATCACAATCTCTGCCTTGGTTACTTCGCCCACCTTTTTTACCTTTTCTTTTATCTCATTAGTAATATGGGGAATAACCTGGATAGTCTTACCTAAATAATCTCCGCGCCTTTCCCGGGAAATCACGGCATTATAAACCTGGCCCGTAGTCAGATTATTAAATTTGGTGGTCTTAGCCTGGGTAAATCTCTCGTAATGGCCTAAGTCCAAATCTGTCTCTGCGCCGTCCTCAGTCACATAGACTTCACCGTGCTGATAGGGATTCATCGTCCCGGGGTCAACATTGATGTAAGGGTCGCATTTCATCAGGGTTACTTTTAAGCCGCGCGACTCCAATAATCTGCCGATAGAAGCACAGGTTATGCCTTTACCTAAACTGGAAATCACACCACCGGTAATAAAGATATATTTGGTCATTTTTTTAATCCTGGCAAGCGTATTATTGGCCAGGACAACGTCCTAGTATAGCATATTTTTTAAGGGAATCAAACTTTTTTTGGGAGAGAAAGATATTTATTAATGTGGTGGGCAGTTCTTCTGCCTTCGAAAATTGCCCAGACAATTAAGGATTGGCCGCGGCGCATATCCCCGCAGGAAAATACGCCCAAGCCTTCTTTTCCAGGATGGGTAAAACCTAAAGCCAGAATGACTAAATCCGCATTTATTTCAAATTCAGAACCCGGAATTTCCTTAATCAGCGGACAACCTTTAGCATCTTTTTGAAAGTCAACCTTGACACAGGAAAGACTCTTAACTTGGCCATCTTTACCCATAAATTTCTGGGTTAATACTGACCATCTACGCTCTCCACCTTCTTGGTGGGAGGTTGAGGTCTTTAAAACAAAAGGGTACTTTGGCCAGGGATATTCCTTTGCGCGACAGTCAGGGGGTTGCGGCAGGAGTTCTATCTGCACCACACAACGAGCACCTTGCCTATTTGCTACTCCTACACAATCGCTACCGGTATCACCGCCGCCAATAACTACTACCTGTTTATCTTTGGCATCAATCCCGAATGTAGTAACTTTTTGGGTTATTCTTCGGGCGGCTATTTTCCTGTTTACCTGAACTAAATAATCCAGAGCAAAGTGAATTCCCTGTAATTCTCTACCTTGAATATTTAAGTCTCTCGGTACCCGGCAGCCGCCGGCAAGACATACCGCGTCAAATTCTTTTTTTAATTTTGCTAATTTATAATCTCTGCCTACCTCAACTGAAGTTTCAAATTTAATCCCCTCTTTCTTGAGCATCTCCAGCCTTCTGTCTAAGACCCATTTTTCCAGTTTAAAGTCGGGGATACCATAGCGTAGTATACCTCCGAGCTTATCATCTTTTTCAAAAACCACTACGTTGTGCCCGGCTTTATTCAACTGGTCTGCGCAGGATAAACCCGCCGGGCCTGAACCAACAATGGCTACTCTTTTTGCGCTACGTTGTTTAGGCGCCTTAGGCTTAATGTAGCCGTTCTTAAAAGCATATTCAATAATGGCTAATTCATTTTCTCGGATGGTAACCGGTTCATCGTTGATTCCTAAGACACAGGAATATTCGCAAGGCGCCGGACAAAGCCTTCCGGTAAATTCGGGAAAGTTATTGGTAAGAGACAATAATTGCCATGCCTTTTCCCACTGACCATGAAATACCAAATCATTCCACTCTGGGATATAATTACCGATGGGGCAACCCCAGTGGCAAAAAGGCGTGCCGCAGTCCATACAACGACTGGCTTGCTCTTGGGAACGTTCGTCTGAAGGTAAAAGTGCCACCTCAGTGTAATCTTTGAGCCGTTCGCAAACCGGCCGGTATAAACTTACCTGCCGCTTAATTTTTAAGAATCCTTTTATGTCACCCATTATTATCTAGGGACAGTCCCCTTCGGGGACAGTCCCTACCCATCAGATACCTCGTCTAATTCCAATTTCTTTTCTAATTCTTTTCCTTCTAAAACTCGTTTATATTCTAAGGGCATAACCTTAATAAAATTTTTCAGTTCGTCTTTAAAGTTTGCCAAAAATTTTTTTGCTCTTTCGCTGCCAGTATATTTATAATGTTTACTCAGTAGTTCGTGGATAATCAACCCATCTTCTTCTCCAAGCCCGTCAAACTCCACCATGCTCATATTACAGTATGATGAAAAATTTTTATCTTCATCCAGAACATAAGCGATGCCTCCGGACATTCCCGCAGCAAAATTCCTTCCGGTTTTGCCTAAAATTACCACCCTGCCGCCGGTCATATACTCGCAACCGTGATCGCCTACTCCTTCTACTACCGCGAAAAGCCCGGAATTTCTAATGCAGAAACGTTCGCCTGCCACTCCCCTGATATAGGCCTCGCCGCTGATTGCGCCGTAAAAGGTAGTGTTACCGATAATAATATTCTCCTCTGGTTTATAATCTACTTGACTATCCGGATAAATAATAATTTTACCGCCAGATATGCCCTTGCCTACATAATCGTTGGTCATACCTTCCAATTCAAAGGTTACGCCCTTGGCCAACCACGCCCCAAAACTTTGGCCAGCCACACCCTTAAATTTACAATGAATGGTGTCTGGGGATAAACCTTCTTCGCCAAAAACCTTACAAACCCGTCCGCTTAACATCGCACCAGTTGCGCGATTTATATTCGTAATGGCTAATTCTATTTTTACAGGTTGGCGATTTTCCAAGGCCTCTTTTGCCAGGGCAATGAGTTTTAAATCTAAAATTTTATCCAGGCCGTGATTCTGTTTAATTGTGCTGTGGGTTGCAACCGAAGCCGGTATAACAGGTTTATATAAAATTTTAGAAAAATCAATACCCTTTGCCTTCTCAGGAAAAATTTTCTTATTTTCCTTTAAGAGTTCTGTCCTTCCGATTAACTCGTCAACTTTTCTTACTCCTAGCGTACTCATCATCTCGCGTAATTCTTGGGCCACAAAATTAAAATAATTGACTACACACTCAACCCTGCCCTTAAATCTGCGGCGCAAAATCTCATCCTGCGTGGCTATGCCTAAAGAACAATTATTTAGATGACAGTGCCGAAGCATCACGCAACCCAAAACTATTAAAACTGAAGTGGCAAAGCCAAATTCCTCTGCCCCCAAAATTGCGGCTATGGCTATATCCCTGCCGGTGCGCATCTGACCGTCGGTCTGAAGACGCACTCTACTCCTTAAATCATTCAGGACCAAGGTCTGATGTGTCTCTGATAAACCTAACTCCCAGGGCAGGCCAGCGTGTTTAATTGAACT
>MHGW01000024.1:26600-31985 GCA_001805765.1 Omnitrophica WOR_2 bacterium RIFCSPLOWO2_01_FULL_41_12
CTTTTGCCACGCCTGCGGCAATGGTGCCTACGCCTATCTCGGAAACTAATTTTACGCTGATACGGGCATTAGGGTTTGTATTCTTTAAATCAAAAATTAACTGCGCCAGGTCCTCAATAGAATAAATATCATGATGCGGAGGCGGTGAAATTAAAGTCACTCCTTCAGTGGTATAACGGGTCTTAGCAATAGTTACGCTTACCTTATGGCCGGGCAACTGTCCGCCCTCGCCCGGCTTTGCTCCCTGGGCAATCTTTATCTGTAAATCATCGGCATTCACCAGATAATTTGTGGTTACGCCGAATCTGCCTGAGGCCACCTGTTTTACGGCACTACGCATTGAATCGCCGTTAGGCAGCGCGGTAAAACGCACCGGGTCCTCTCCTCCTTCTCCGCTATTAGAACGGCCGCCGATTCTATTCATGGCCAGGGCAATAGTTTCATGCGTTTCTTTGCTGATAGAACCAAAACTCATTGCGCCGGTGGTAAAACGTTTCAGAATTTCTTCTATTGGCTCTACTTCGTCAATAGGAATGGATTTAGTATTCTTAAACTTAAGTAAACTGCGCAATGTAGTAGGATTCTTTGACTGGTCATTAATCATTGCCGCAAATTCTTTATATCTTTTATAATCATTATTCCATACTGCGTCTTGCAGTCCGGAAATACTATCCGGATTCCATAAATGAAACTCGCCATCCTTTTTCCATTGATATACGCCGCCAGTGGATAAATAAGGCACATTGATTGCTTCTTTAGAAAAAGCCTCTTGATGCCTTAAGTTGTTTTCTTTGGCAATGGCATCAAAGCCAACTCCACCGATGCGCGAAACTGTCCCGCTAAAACAACTTTCAATGACTTTTTGATTTATGCCTAAGGCCTCAAATATCTGCGCCCCCCGGTAACTCTGTAAAGTGGAAATACCCATCTTAGAAAGAATCTTTAAGATTCCTTTATCCACTGCCTTTCTATAATTGGCTAATGCTGTCTCGGGGTCTAAAATTTTTTCTTCTTGGCTCAAAATTTTTACCGCAGTATACGCCAGATACGGATTTATGCAATCCGCACCATAGCCAAAAAGCAAGGCAAAATGATGCACCTCTCTGGGTTCAGCAGTCTCTAAAATTATTCCGATCCGGGTACGTAAGGCCTTTCTGACTAAATGGTGGTGCACCCTGCCTACGGCTAAAAGAGAAGGAATACTGGCAAAATCTTTGTTTACTCCCTGGTCGCTTAAAATAATGAAAGTATATCCTTTTTTTATGGCAGCAGTTGCCTCTCGGCAAATCCTATCCAAGGCCTGCATAAAGGCAGGGCCTTTCTTTACATTATAAAGCAAGGATATAGTTTTGGTTTTAAAACCCCTGGTATGGATAGAGCGGATCTTATCTAATTCCTGATTAGTAAGTAGAGGGTTTTCTATGTTTATTCTGTGGCAGTGTTTTGGCGTCTCATCCAAAAGGTTTTTTTCACTTCCCATGTAAGTTTCCAGACTCATCACTATTTCTTCGCGTATCGGGTCAATCGCAGGATTGGTTACCTGGGCAAATAACTGTTTAAAGTAGTCAAATAAAAGCACAGGGTTATGGGAAAGCACAGCGTGCGGAGTATCATTTCCCATTGAGCCCACTGGCTCAGCAGCATTTTCTACCATGGGCTTTAAGATAAATTTTAAGTCTTCGCGGGTATAGCTAAAGGCCTTGAGTAAATTTAGGGTTTCTTCTTGATTTTTCTGCTGATGGCTCTCTTTAGAATGCGCTATATTTTTAATGGGCAGCATATTTTCTTTGAGCCAAACTCCGTAGGGCTTACGCGAAGATACCGTCTCTTTAATTTCCATATCATCAATGATGCGTTTTTCTTCGGTGTCAATAAAAAACATTTTTCCCGGTTCAAGCCTACCGGAAACCAAAATATCTTTGGGCTCAATATCTAAAACCCCTACCTCAGAGGCCATCACCACCAAATCTTTTTTGGTGATAATATAACGGCTGGGCCGCAGGCCGTTTCTATCCAGCACTGCCCCGATTCTTTTTCCGTCAGTGAAGGCAATAGCTGCCGGCCCATCCCAGGGTTCCATTAAACAGGCATGATATTTATAGAAATCCCTAATCTTTTCCGGCAGCAAATGGTCATTTTGCCAGGCGCTGGGAATGAGCATCATCATGGCTTGCGCCAAAGAGCGGCCGGATAAAACTAATAATTCAAAGATATTATCCAAGGTCGCAGAATCGCTTCCTCCGGGGACAATAACAGGAAAAATATCTTTTAATTTCTTGCCAAATAAACGGCTCTCCAATAAACCTTCCCGGGCGCGCATCCAGTTAATATTTCCTCTTAAGGTATTTATCTCTCCATTATGCGCTAAAAACCGAAAAGGCTGGGCCAGGTCCCAGGTGGGAAAGGTATTCGTAGAATAACGCGAATGCACCAGGCAAAGTGAACTTTTTAAATTCTTGTCTTTTAAATCGGGGAAAAAATTTTCTAATTGCTGGGGCATTAACAGGCCTTTATAAGAAAAGGTGCGGCTGGATAAGTTGGTAATATAAAAAAAGGATTTTTGTTTTAACTTTGCAGCGCGGATAGCATTTTCTACCTGTTTTCTCACCAGATAAAGTTTTCTTTCATCGGCGCAAGCGATAAAAGGCTGTTCAATCACCGGCTTTGAATCTTTTGCGGTTTTACCAATATCTGAATCATCTATGGCGACTTCCCGCCAACCCAGAAGCAGCAATCCTTGCTTTTTAATAAATTTAGAAATCACCTCTTTACAGAATTTCCGTTCTCCCTTTTTAGGCGGTAGAAATACCAAACCGGTCCCATATTTTCCCGGGCCAGGCAGATTAATTTTATTTTGCGCGCAAATTTTAGCAAAAAATTGATACGGAGTCTGAATCAGAATCCCGGCACCGTCTCCGGTTTTAGGGTCAGCGCCGGTTGCTCCTCTATGCGCTAAACGCTTGAGCACCTCTAACCCCTGCTTGATAATTTTGTTTGATGGCCTGCCTTTGACGTCACAAACAAAGCCTACGCCGCAGGAGTCATGCTCAAAGCGGGGGTCGTAAAGGCCTTGTTTTTCTGGTAGAGGGTTATATTTATTCATATCTTCCATTTATTAGGGTCAATCCCCAACTTTTTAATTTTACTACGCATGGTATTACGATTGATTCCTAATATCTTGGCTGCCTTTAACTGATTGCCAAAGGTGCGCTCCAAGGCATGTTCAATCAATGGCCTCTCAATTGCTTCTAAGACATATTTGTATAAAGTCCCTTGTTTTTCTTTATACAGGGAATCATCCATTTCAAACATCTTTCTTTCTGAAATATCGCTCATTTCCTGCCTAAAATTTAAGCATTGCGAAAGAAAATTTTGCGGGGCATAAATTCTTAGCCCCGCAAAAAAATATTAAATATCAAAATAAAGGTAAAATTCGTAGGGATGCGGCCGCATCCTTACCGGATCTATCTCTCTTTTGCGTTTATACTCCAGCCAGATATCAATAACGTCCTTGGTAAAGACTCCTCCTTTTAAGAGATATTCATGATCCTGTTCCAGGGCATCTATGGCCCTGCGTAAAGAAGAGGGGACTGTGGCAATCTTGCTCATTTCTTCTTCACTTAAATCAAAAAGATCAATATCCAGAGGTTGGCCAGGATCAATTTTGTGCTGTATGCCGTCAAGGCCGGCCATCAGCATGGCACTAAATGCCAGGTATCCGTTGCATGCCGGATCCGGGGGCCTGAATTCTATTCTTTTAGATTTGGGATTATCCGTATACATCGGGATTCTTACTGCTGCCGAACGGTTGCGCGCTGAATAAACCAGGTTAACCGGCGCTTCATATCCAGGCACCAGCCGTTTATATGAATTTGTAGTCGGCGCGCAGAATGCCATCAAACTATTGGCGTGTTTTAATAAACCGCCGATATAGTATTTGGCAGTCTGAGAAAGAAGCGCATAACCATTTTTATCAAAGAAAAGATTTACGCCATTTTTCCAAAGACTTTGATGACAATGCATACCGGAACCGTTATCAGCAAATAAAGGTTTGGGCATAAAAGTAGCTACCATACCGTTTTTCTTAGCCATATTCTTGATGATGTATTTGTAAAGCAGAAGATTATCTCCCATCTTGGTCAGTTTATCAAACTTCATATCAATTTCGCACTGGCCGGCAGTGGCTACTTCATGATGGTGGACCTCCACATTAATGCCTGATTCTATCATCTTCAGGATTATCCTGCTTCTTAAATCCTGTATGGAATCATGGGGCGGGACAGGAAAATACCCTTCTTTGAAACGAATTTTATAACCTAAATTAGGATTTTCATCGCGGCCGGTATTCCAATCGGCTTCATCAGAATCTATAAAGTAATAACCGGAGTTTTCGGTCTGATCAAAACGGATACTGTTAAAGATAAAAAACTCTGCTTCCGGGCCGAAATAAACTGCATCCGCAATCCCGGTATCTTTAAGGTACTTCTCGGCTTTCTTGGCGATATAACGCGGATCGCGTGTATAAGGTTTGCGGCTTAAGGGGTCATAGATATCGCAAATAAGGCTTAAAGTCGGCACTTCACAACAGGGATCAACAATCGCGCTGGTCGGGTCAGGAATAAGAATCATATCCGATTCCTGTATTTTTTGAAAGCCGCGGATAGAGGAACCGTCAAAGCCAATCCCATCCACCCAAATAGAACGCGTAATATCATCCATTTCGCTTAATTCAGAGGCAGGGATAGAAAAATGCTGCCAAAGCCCGGGCAAATCATTGAATTTTAAATCCACGATCTTAATTTCTTTTTCCTTGATTAATTTCATTGCATCGCGCGCTGCCTTTTCATCAAAGGAACCGTTACTCAAGGGATTCTTTGTCTTTACTGTTGATACATCTTTTATCTTTCTCTTCGGCATTGCAACTTTCTCCTTTCAACTCGCTGTCTAATCCCGCACTTTTTCAAAGTGCGGGATTAATTCGGGCATACAATTTACGTTCACTTCGTTCCCTAAATTGTGCCCTCATTAAAAAGGCGTTCCTTTTAGAGAACGCCTCTGTTCTTTTTTTCCTGCCTAAATTTGCACTACAATGTGCTATAATAATATACACCAAACTCTCAATAATTACAAGTAAAAAAACTTCTCCTTTGGTAACCTAAATTTTCTCGAAGGGCCTTACTCTATAGCGCTAGTTCCCCTTTCTCGCCAGTGCGAATTCTGATGGCATTATCAATGCTATAGATAAATATCTTACCATCGCCGATTTCACCGGTTTTGGCATTATCAATAATGGTCTTAATAATGCTTTCTACCTTATCATCCTTAACTACAATCTCTATTTTTATCTTGGGTAGAAAATCTACCTTATATTTCTCCCCCCTCCAT
>MHGW01000024.1:32017-38567 GCA_001805765.1 Omnitrophica WOR_2 bacterium RIFCSPLOWO2_01_FULL_41_12
TTGCTTGCCGTGGCCTTCAATTTCCGTAATCATCAAACCTGTATACCCTACATTCTCTAAGGCACTGCGCACTGCCTCCAGTTTTTCCGGACGGATAATCACCTCAATTTTTTTCATTTTCTCCTCCTTATTCTTCGCTTTTAATCCCTAAGAAGGAATGTGCAGGTTTGCGGGTCAAGAATTCAGGATACGCAGAATTTCCGTGTTCTCCGATATCCAAACCTTCAATTTCTTCTTGTAGACTTACCCTGATACCCAGAGTGGCTTTCAAAATACCCCAACCAACAAAGGCAACTATAAATGTATAGGCGCCTGCTGCCAGCACACCGGTAAGTTGGGCCAATAACAATTTTGTTCCTCCTCCATAGAATAGGCCGTTGCCTGTGGCCACGCCAACGATCTTATCCTGGGCGAATAAACCCACGCAGATTGTGCCAAAAATACCGTTTACCAAGTGTACGGATAAAGCACCTACCGGGTCATCAATCTTTATCTTATCAAAACCAATGACTGATAATACTACTAATATACCGGCAATCAATCCGATAATTATAGAGCTACTAACACTTACGAAAGCGCAAGGCGCGGTTATAGCTACAAGTCCGGCAAGACATCCATTTAAAGTCATCCCTAAATCCGGCTTACCTAAGATAATCCAAGAAATAATAGTAGCACTCATAATCGCTGCCGCGGCTGCGGTGTTGGTGGTAAGAGCAACATGGCTTATGGCCAGGGGATCTGCCATCATAGTTGAACCCGGATTAAACCCAAACCAGCCAAACCACAAGACAAATGTTCCCAAAGTAGCCAAGGATAAATTATGTCCGGGAATAGGATTAATGCGGCCATTACTATATTTGCCAAAACGTGGGCCCAATAATAGTACTCCTGCCAAAGCTGCCCAGCCACCTACAGAGTGGACCACGGTTGAACCAGCAAAATCAAACATTCCTTTTGTCGCCAGCCACCCCCCGCCCCAAATCCAATGACCGATAATCGGATAGATAAACATAGTCATAATAAAAGAAAAAAGAATAAAAGATTTGTACTTTATCCTTTCTGCCACTGCACCCGAGACAATCGTGGCTGCGGTTCCGGCAAAAACTAACTGAAAGAAAAATTTGGCAAAGAGGGGTACGCCTGTCCAACCAATCGCTGAATAAACACCTTGATAAGCGCTGCCGGTGGCAGGAGAATTATCTGCCCCACTTAAGAACCACAGGCCTTTTAATCCCATAAAAGGATTGCCATCACCAAACATCAAACCCCAACCCAAAAACAAAAATCCTAAAGAAGAAACTGCAAATACGATGAAGTTTTTAGACAAAATATTCACGCAATTTTTTGTCCGCGCAAAACCTGACTCTACCATCGCAAACCCTAAATTCATAAAAAAGACCATCTTTGCCGTAATCAAAACCCAAATCGTATCTACAACAATTTTCATGTCCATATTATTTTTGCCTCCTTTCTTTCTGATTACACAATTGAATAAAAAATGGGTAAAAAAATTCCCTTTTCTTTTCAAAAAGAATGCCTAATCTATTCTCAATTTTTCTTTTACTAACTTGGCATAAACCTTATTGATGCGGTTAGTCTTAAACCATCTTTCAATGGTGGCTACCTGTAAGTCAAGTTTTTTGGATAAATCGTGTAGCGTAAGCCCCTGTTCATGTTTTAGCTGTATAATTTTTTTAATTAATTCTCGGTCTAACATTAAATTTATATGGCGATTTCTCCTCTTTCTTGAGTGCGGATACGTTGCGCATCCTCTACCGGATAAACGAAGATTTTACCATCTCCGATTTCTCCGGTATGGGCAGTTTGACAGATACAATTCATAATTTTATCTACTTCTTTATCATGGACTACGATTTCTATTTTTATTTTGGGTAGAAGTTCTACTTTAAATTCCCGGCCGCGAAATTGCTCTACCAACCCTTTTTGCCGGCCATGGCCTTCAATACGCGTAACGGTCATCCCAGGATAACCCAATTCCTCTAAGGTCTCGCGCACCTCTTCTAATTTTTCCACCCTAATTATCGCCTCAATCTTTTTCATTCTCTCACCCTCCGGATTAACTATTCACTGTATAAAAGTTAGGGTATGCCGGTGTTCCATGTTCAGGTATATCCAATCCCTTTAACTCTTCTTCTGGCGAAACCCTGATTCCAAAACACAAATCCATTATCTTAAACAGAATGAGCCCTAAACCAAACGCCCAGGCAACACATGTTGCGGCTCCGATAAGTTGAGCAATTAACTGGCCGGTTCCTCCGCCGTAGAATAAACCTTTTACAAAAGGCGCGTTGGTATTGCCTAAGCCGTATGTTCCATCGGCAAAAAGCCCGACGCTGATCAGCCCCCATACGCCATTTATGGCATGAACACTCACTGCGCCTACAGGGTCATCAACTCTTATCCTTTCCCAGAAATAGACGCTTAAAACCACCAAAATTCCGGCAATAAGGCCGATTACCACAGCTGCCCAGGCCTCTACCCAAGCGCAGGGAGCAGTAATTGCCACAAGGCCTGCTAAACAGCCATTAAGCATCATCCCCACATCCCACTTTTTGGTCTTGAAAAAAACTAAAAGCAAGGCTGCAGCTGCGCCTGCTGCGGCTGCTAAGTTAGTATTCACGGCAATTACCGCAATCCTTAATTGGTGCGCGGAAAAAGTAGAGCCCGGATTAAAACCAAACCAGCCAAACCACAGTATAAAAGTACCCAGGGCAGCTAAAGTAATGCTGTGGCCAGGTATAGCCTTGGGCTTGCCGTCTTTGCCAAATTTTCCAAACCTCGGCCCTAACATTATTGCGCCAGCCAAACCCACAAACCCTCCGACAGTATGCACTACACCTGAGCCGGCAAAATCAACATGGCCTGCGCCAAAGCCAAGCTTGGAAAGCCAGCCGCCACCCCAGACCCAGTGGCCGTAAATAGGATAAATGAGTAAGCTCACCACAGCGCTATATATAAGGTAAGCGGGAAATTTCAATCTTTCCGCCACTGCCCCAGAAACAATAGTTGCCGCAGTCCCGGCAAAAACTAACTGCCAGAAAAACATTAAATACCTTCCGACATCATACTCAGCCCCATGTAAAAACCAGCCGGTTGTGCCGAATAAACCTTTAAAATCAGCACCCATCATTATGGCAAAACCGAACATCATAAAAAATAAGGAAGCAATTACAAAATCAATAGTATTTTTAGCCATAAGATTAGTGGCATTTTTTGCGCGGCAGAATCCGGTTTCAACCATGGCAAAACCTGCCTGCATAAAAAATACCAAAAATCCGCAGACTAAAATCCAGACATAATCCACCGGCGCCTGCGGATTTTGCGCCAAAGTATCTGCTCCCGAAGGATCCTGAGCAAAAACTAATATCGGAAACAGTAAGCCTATAAATACCCCGCACAATAACTTAATAATTTTCCCGCTCATATTATTTTCCCCCTGCTTTTTTTAAAAATCAATATCCACCTGCACAGTATAGGTATTAGCTAAATCGCGGTCGTTGTAAATATCATAACCAAAGATTGCCGAAGTATTATCGGCAAACTTCCAGGCAAAGCCTAAATTCAATGCGCCATAAGAGGATCTTGAACCTTGATAATCCACTGCCACCCAGAGTTTATCTGAAATTTCTGACATGGTGCGTTCCCAGCAAATTAAAGCGCCGTCATTATCCTTTTTACCGCTATGCAGAAGTAATTTAGAATTTCCCCTAAAATACCCTAATGAAAACCTGCCTAAGGAGAAGTCCCCTAAGGAAACTGTCTTCCCTGCCTTGCCATACCAAACATTATTGTTAGTCCGATTATCCTTTGCCCGTGTACCCACGTCATAAACTCCCACTGCCAAGGCTGGAAAAAACTTACCAAAGGCATCTTCAGGAATACCAATCTTTGTGTTAAAATACCATGGCCAGTCGTCTAATGCACCGTATCCAGACTTATGGTCAAAACCTACCTCAGCATTCAATTTTTTAAACGGTAACACTCCTAGTGTTAAACCAAAATTAGTTATGGTGTTAGGCCGAGAATTATCTGCATTATTCTCTGTAGGTACGTAAAAGTCAGAAGTGATGTGCCATTTCTTATACGCTTGAACATCAGTTGACGGTGCCCAGATATGGGTGGAAGGAGTAGCATAGACAAATCCCAAACCCAAAATCCCAAATCCCAAAGTCAAAACTAAAAAGCAAAAACTAAAAACTTTAAATTTCTGCATCTTTTCTCCTTTCTTTAAAGTATTGCCTTGTTTTTCCTCTCACCTGTGCGCACCCGCACACAGTCATCTATAGGTAAAACTACAATTTTTCCATCACCCATTTTTCCGGTTGAGCAGTGCATCAATACCTTAGAAACAATCTCTTTTACTTGCGTATCAGTGGCATAAATTTCTATTTTTGCCTTATGTACGAAAAGGAAACTATCCGGCCTTGTGCTTTGAGTTCCAAAACCCCGTACTTCCGAAACTGTCATTCCGCCCACTCCGATTTCCTTTAGTGCATCAGTTACATCTTTTAGTTTGTCTGCACGAATGATACACTCTATCTTCTTCACCATTCCTCCCAAAAAATAAGCGTCTTTTATCCATCTTCTGGATTAAAGACGCCTGTGTCTGTGCCCTTGCTGGGCACCCCAACATATCGGATTGTTGGGTCTGCCCTTGTTGGGCAATAAAAAAGGCATTCTTTTTATAGAACGCCTCTGTTTATTTACACTTCTATGTGTCTTACAACTCTACAAGTAAAAAATTTAACCTTTTGGTAACCCCTATTTTATTCTAGCAGTTCCTGGGGTTCTTGGGGTAGTTCTACGTCCATAAATCGGATAATGCCTTTTCTATCCACTACGATTACCACCGGTACACCTGGGATATTGTAAAGACTAAACACCTCGCCTTTTTTATCTAAAAGTATCTTATAATTTATCCCTTGATTTTGCGCAAAACGTTTTAATTTATCTCTACCTTCTTTAAAATTTATGGCTAAGATTTCAAAATCCTGATCACTAAGCTTTTGTTTTAGTGCGATGAGTTGAGGAGTAATTTTTTGGCAATGCGGGCACCAAGTTGCCCAGAAAAAAAGTAATATGGGTCTACCTTGAAAATTTTTTAAGGCAACATTATTGCCCTCTAAATCTTCTAAGGTAAAGTCAATAGCTTCTGTGTTTATATTAACTTCTTCTGCACCAACTACTGTTAGATTAAAAACATAAAACCCAACTAAAACAAAAAGCACAAATCTTAATAATATCTTATTCATTACATAAGCCTCCCTGCTTGAATGAGAAAATATTGACCTAATAGAATCATTGCCCAGCCAAATATCTTTTGAATTTTTAGTGTCCAAGAGCCGGGTTTGGGTAAGGAAATTAACATCCCGGTAAATGTTCCTATGAGTATTAATATAGCGCCCATCCCTAAAGCAAAGATAAAAAGTAAACTTGCCCCAAAAAATAGACTCTGTCGGCTCGCTACATAAGAAAGGAGCACTCCTAAAACCGCAGCGGTACAAGGAGCAACCACAAATCCAGAGGTTAACCCAATAAGTAAAGCTCCCAGAAGGCTTCCTCTGGTGCCCTTAATTTTATGGCCTGCAAGAAAGGAAGGAATGGGTAAGACAAAGACATCTAACAGAGAAAGCCCAAATAAGATAATGATATTGGCTATGACAATATATACGATAGGGTTAGTCTGTATTTGGCCAAAAAGTTTTCCTGATAGGCTGGCAAAGATTCCTAATCCAGCATAGGTAATGGCAACCCCAATTACATAAAATAAAGATAATAAAAATATTTTCAAGCGGTTACTCTCCTGCTTACCCCCAATATATCCGATGATAATCGGTATCAGAGGGTATACGCAAGGAGTAAAGGAAATAAGTATTCCAGCCACAAAGGTAATCGGATAAGCCACAATGGGAGTGCCTTGTAGATTAACTTTTAACAGTTGGGTTAGGGTTTCTAAGAGATTAGTCATTCCTAATTACACCTCAGCAAATACCACCTTACTATTATTCCACGACAACTATTTCATCATCACGATAAGTAAATCTCGGCTTGCCATCCTTTTTATGAATCTTCGTCTGATAGACCTCAAGTTTACCCTGCTTACCTTTTTTCATCCAAAAATCTATATCATATGTTGTTTTACCATCATCAGCCTTAAAATCTGTGCAGGCAAAATAGGCAGCGTCCTTTTTAATGTAGCTCACCCTATCTTCATGAACCTTTATCAGTTTAAGGCGCAAATCTTTGCCTTCTTTGGTATCACTGATGGGAAAATATCCGACATTGGCTTTTGTTACCTTGTTAATATGGTTTTTTATTCCCTTGATAATCTCATTTGCGCTAAGCATTGCCTCGGCACCTGGGTGTTCGGCACCAGGATGTTCTTCTGCATGTGTCTTGCCAGGATGCTCTTTGTGTTCAGTTTCAGCTGACGCACCAGGATGCTCTCCTGGATGTTCTGCGGCGATAGACATCTTCACAAAAAAAGCCGCTACCATTAAACCCACCAAAATACAAAATAATTTTTTCA
>MHGW01000025.1:0-1214 GCA_001805765.1 Omnitrophica WOR_2 bacterium RIFCSPLOWO2_01_FULL_41_12
TTCGTTATTATCTTCTTTTATGCCCATGCCATTATCTTCTACAGTGATTTCTAAAATATCATTTTTAGGGTGGGCGGAAATAGTGATTCTGCCTTTATAGCCCTCTTCTTTTAAGAAAGTCCTGCGCTCCACAATCGCATCATAGGCATTATCAATAAAATTAAAGAATACCTCTTGCAACTGCACAGTATTACCTTTAATCTTGGGAGTATCTTTAGGATAATCGCGCACTACGTCAATCTCAGATAACTTAACTTTATACTGCACCATATCCAAGGTGCCGTCAAGGACTTGGTCTAAGGTAATTGGCTCCAAACCCTCTTCCCCCTTGCGGGTATATTTTAAAATCCCCCTGACTACCTGTCCGCCCTGAATTACATTGGCTTGAATACGCTCCAGCGCGTGATTAATCTGGCCAATCATCTCTTTTACTTCAGGCGTACACTGAGAGGTATCGGTTAACTTTATAGTATCAATGGTGTCTCCGGCAATCAAAGAAAGTGCGTATAAACGGTTATTTATCTGATGCGAAAGCCCATCCGCCATAGTTCCGATGGTGGCCATTTTCTCTGCCTGGGCAATCTGCTCATGCATTTCTTTGGCCTCTTCGTAGAACTGGGCATTTTCAATGGCTAAGGCAGCCTGGCTGGCTAAAACCTGAAAGACATTCAAGTCTTCAGGCGTATAAATCTGTCCGGAAAGTTTATCGCCCAAAACAAAAAAACCCATAAACCTATTCTCCAGGAAACTGGGGATAATTACGGAAGCAGTCAGCATCCGCATATTCTCTTCCAACCTTCTATAAGCTACATCACGGGAATCCTGCATCTGGCGTTTTACCTCTTCATAAACCAAGGGTTCGTGGGTGACGTTCATCCAAGTAATCAATGGATTATGCGGGCTTAATTTAGGAATAGGGATTCTGCCTTTGTCGCGAGAGACCTGCAGGATATATGCGTCATTTTGCGCATTATAAAGATAAATTCCCGCATAAGCAATTTTCACAGTTTTGGTTACAATATGGGCAATTAAATCTAATAATTTTTTTATACTCCGTATGCGCGTCATTCCCACTGAGGCCTGTTTTAAAGTCTCCTGATAACGCCGCTGTTCTCTCAACAGCCTATCTTCGGCCTTACGCTGAAGGAATATATAAATAAACGGCCCTACCGTGGCTAAGGCGCCCATTAAAATCAAAGGCGCCATCCACCAGT
>MHGW01000025.1:1374-12821 GCA_001805765.1 Omnitrophica WOR_2 bacterium RIFCSPLOWO2_01_FULL_41_12
GTTTATACCCGGAAGATTTCCGATATTCCTTATATATTAAATAGCAAGCATATATAACACATGCAGAAAAGAAAAAGGTGAAGAAAACAAAAAGAATACCCGCATCTGGCCAAAATCTAAAGGCCATTTTTGGTTCTAAATCTTTTATATATAAATTAGTAAAAACAAAAGGTGTAAGTAGAAAACTAACTATATAACAAAAGATTAACAACTTTCTTCTTTCTTTTTGTTTTCCTAATAAACATAAAGCAAAGTACAAATAGCAACTTGGTATAAAACTGCTTCCAACAGAGAGAAGCCTGACTCCCAAAAAAGCAGTTTTATAATCTTTTGCAATCTGCCACAGGAAATAACTATAACTCCATATAGCTAGACTAGCACTTAGTAAGATATAACTTTTATTTATTGAATTTTTTTTATTTTTTAAAAAAACGAAAATTCCCAGTAAAGTAGTAGTTATACCATTTAATAAAGCGCTTAAAGCATAAAAATTCATTTGTTATTTTTCCCCAATTGTTATATTTGCTTGATTAGAAAAAGTACGTAAGCTTCTAATATTCTTTGCACCAGTAATTCTAAGAAATTCTTCTAATTCTTTCTCAGAGAAAAAATTATAAAATCCAGCACTTTCTTTTTGTTTTGCTTTTCCAGCAGCGCTTAAAAGCTTTCTTGCCTCTTCTAATTCTTCATCATTTTCAGTTTGAACGACAAAATTTCTGTATATCTGAGACAAATCCACAAATGGCTTTAAAGAACTGAACAAGATTTTCCCACCAGGTTTTAATGTTCTGAATAATTCACTGACAGTAAACTGAGCATCCTTAACATAAGATATTACCAAATTACAACATATCTTATCAAAACAATTATCTATTAATGGTAACTGATAATCTAAATCTACTAAGATATATTTATAGCTTATTATTTTATACTTTTCTCTAATATACAATTCTTTATAGATTCTTCTTAACATATTAAAATGTTTTAAAATTCCTTCTTTAATACTTTTTTCCACAAAATCTATTCCAAAATAATTTATAGATGAAAATTTTTCAAATTCTATTTTTTCTTTATATATTTTCTCTATAAACGATTCTAACAGCCAAGCTCCAAAATGACCATTACCACATCCTGCATCTAAGATATTCTCTCCTTGTCTAATATCTAATAAATCAATAATTTGTTTTAAAAAAGATCGATAATCTTTAGATTTGTTTATAAGTACAAATTTACTTAAATATTTTCCCCAAAATTCCTTTTCTGTTTCCAAACTCTTCTTAAGTAAATTCTTAAGTCTTTCTTCTTCAATTTTCCATTGATAAGTTAATTCTTCCTGTGTTGGTTCAATTACATCTTCTAAACCCATGTTATCAACATTGAGATTCTTCCTGCAATTTATTACTATCTTCCTCAATGCTAGATTAGCCGCATCTGGATTTTCGTTTATTTGATGCATAGCATTAGGTATAATAATAAATTCTGTATTATTATTTAGACAACAATCCAAAGCATTTTTTGTATCATTTATATTGACCCAAGGGTCGTTCTCAGCAACAATAAATGTTATAGGAATATTAATTTTCTTCATATCTGCTTTGGTAGATTCTAAATCATGATATTTTTCACTTATAGCCGAAATTGCAAAATCTATACTAACTTCAAAACCCATAATATCATCGATTATCTCCCCCTGATAATTACCTTCTAATATCTCTCCAATAATATCTTGATAGTAAATTGACTTTAACGTAGATCTAATATCTATAATTCCTACTAAACCTAACAAAAATTTTATTCTTTTATCTTCACTACATGCCTTCACTGCAATTCTTACTGCGAGACTCGTACTAACCACTCCAATATTATCTACATTAAATTTTTTTTCAACAAAATCTAAAGTTGAAATTAAATCATTTTTCATTCTTCCAAAAGTAGCGTCGATTATCTCACCCTCGCTTTCTCCGGCATGACAAGTGGTGTCATATCTTAAAACATTAAATCCATTTTTGACTAAAAAATATGAAATCTTTAAGGAATCCCTTTTTGTTTCACCGAAAGCAGGAGGAATAATAATGAGTGAATTTTTAGTATCGCGATCAATATAGTCATAAAAACCGATTATAGTTTTATTTTCGAAATTATTATAAGATACAATTTCACTTTGAATCATTTGATTATGAATAGTTTTTGTCATTAAGGTTTCCTATCGTATTTAAATATTCTAAAACAACGTCGTGAAAATCAATAGCAGAAAGGATAGAAAAAAATCTTGGATTATGCGGATTATAAAGACTCTTTAACAAAAAATTAATTCTATTTATATCTCTTATGCTACTAATGGAACCTTTTAGCGCAAAAAAAACTTTTGTTAAGTCTAAATATTTATTAATTATCCCACCCTGTTTAGTTAATACTCCTTTTTTCCACAGACTATCTAGTCTTTTAGATAAAGCTTCGTAGGAATATAATTTTTCAAGAACCCACCTATGTCCTTCTTGTAATGTCTTAGCTGTCATTAGTTTTGGTTTAAAACATACGGTCTCTCCATTATATAGATTCCAATTTTCATGAAGTAACCTATTTTCACTTTTAAATCTTTCGAATAATCTAGTTCCTGGGAAAGGCACAAGAATTCCAATCAATGCAAAAGCAATATTCGCTTCAGTAATAAATTCAACTGTTTTTTTAAAAATATCTTCAGAATCTCCATCGCCACCTAAAATAAAAGAACCAAATACAGAAATTCCATAAGAGTGTATTTTGTTTATAGCAGAAAGATAGTCGCTGGCTTTATTAGTTCTTCCTTTATTCATAGAGTTTAGGCTTTCTTGTGAAACCGACTCAAGCCCAATAAATATCTGTGTACAGCCACTTTCTGACATTAGTTGTAAAATATCATCGTGATTAGCTATATCTATCGAAGATTGACACCACCAATGTTTTACACCTAGATGAATAAGTGCTTTTATAAGTTCTTTTGTATATTGTTTACTAATTAAAATATTATCATCTGCTAAAACAATTCCAGTTTTTTTATTTAAATTCTGTAAATACCTAACTTCATTAATGACATTATCTATTGGCTTAAATCTAAAATTTTTACCAAAAAAACTTTTTACTGAACAAAATTCGCAATCAAATGGACAGCCACGGGTAGCTTGAATACTAAAGAAATTATAATAATCTAAATTTACTAAATCCCACCTTGGTATCGGAGAAGTCGCAATATCAATCTCATCTTTTTTATAGTAAATTGACTTTAAATTTTTATTTCTAAAATCTTCTAATAAGATATTCCAACTCCCTTCCGCTTCACCTATAATTACACTATCAGCATGCTTAAGAGCTTCTCCATGTAAAGCTGAAGCGTGAATTCCACCCAAAACTACCTTAATCCCCCTATTCTTAAATTCATCAGCAATCTCATAAGCACGATTAGAAAAAGCAGTAAAATAACTTATTCCAACTAAATCGACTTTATCATTGAAATCAATCGGTTCTATATTTTCATCTATTATTTCCACATCTATATCTCTTGGGGTTAATCCTGCCAAGGTAGGAAGTGATAATGGTATACCTGAGTATTTCTTTCCTGAAAGCTTAGCCGAAAATTTTAAGTCCCAAAAATTATGCGACTGTCCTTTAGGAAAAATAAATTTTATTTTCATTTATTTAGTAGTAAATTAGGTAGAGCCAGAGGCGCACCACCTGCCTTACGACCAGTTAATTTACAGAGAGTCTTTAAATCCCAAAAACTCTCTCTCTCCATTCCATCTTTCTTGCGGGTTGGATGAGTTTGAGTTTCATTTTTATTTAAAAATTACTAACATATAGATTTATCTTCGTCTTTGTCCCTACCCCAACCTTACTCTCCACAGTAATTCTTCCATTGTGTTTCTTGATTATTTCATAAGTAATAGATAGGCCTAAACCAGTGCCTTTGTCTTTGGTAGAATAAAAGGGGTCAAAGATATGTGGGAGTTCTTTTTCTGCTACACCGTATCCAGTATCAGAGATTATCACTTCTACTGCCTGATTTCTGTCTGTTTTTGAAGTCTTAACCGTAAGTTCTCCACCTTCAGGCATAGCCTCTATAGCATTAAGCAGGAGATTCAAAAAGGCCTGCTTAAGCTGGTTGGGGTCGACCTGTATAGTTGATATATCAGAATATCTTTTATTGAGTTTGATGTTATGTTTGATGATATCGTTACTGAGTAAAGAGATGGTATCATCCAGGAGGTTATTGATATTAATTTTTTCAAGTTTTAAGGGAGCGGGCTTAGCAAAATCCAATAGCTGATGCACTATCCTATTAATCTTATCTACTTCTCCTCCTACAATCCTTTCAAACTTAGTGATAAACGCAGGGTCATCCTTCTTTTCTGTTAGGTGCTCTGTAAAGGTTTTGATGGCAGTGAGGGGATTCTTTATCTCATGGGCCATACCTGCGGCTAAGGTAGCCACTGCCTTCAGGCGCTCTGAGCGCATCAGTTCATCTTGCATCAGTTCCTTTTCCTTGGCTAGAGAATCCAGGGTGCCTTTGAAGAAGAGTTTGTCTACGAAGGTTTGGATGTAGTTTTTAAGGGGAATAAAGAATATAGCTATGGTAAATGCTGCCAAGATAGTAGCAACAACTGAAGTATAACCAATAAATTGATGAAATAGTCTTTCAATTAAAATAACAAAAATAAGATAAATAGCAGTAAGTAGAGTAGCGAGAGTAGAATAAATGATACCCTTTTTAATGACAACATTGATATCCATAAGTTTATGTTTAAGAATAGCATAAGCAACTAAAAGTGTATAAATAAATATAAAATTTACAGGCCAAGGCTTAAAATCTATACCATAACCACCTAAAAATACTGTAGAACCACAAATATATCCTGCGATAGTGCCAAATATTACATATTTTAATTGATTTTGTTTTGCTGGACTATTGCTGCTTTTTAGTCCTTTTATAAGTATATACTGTGAATAAATGACATAGAAGAAAAACATAACCGTAAAAAAAATATAAATTGGTCCAGGGCTGGCTAAATAATTGAAACCGGCTATCGGTCGCACAAAAGGAATAAAATAGCGAGTAAAGCCAGCTATTAGAATGAAGACAGCAGAAAAATAGCCTAAGATAAGTAACTTATTCTTATTAATTTCTCTATTTGTAAATGCCAGTGAAAAGTGTGTAAAAAATACTGGTATAAATGCTGCAGAAATATTAGCTAATCTCCCGCACAACAAACCAGTATGATAATTTTCAGTAAAACTGCAAATTCTTATAAAAAAAGCCCAAAGCGACACGAATATGCTACTAAGAAACCACATTTTATTGACGGTTGATTTTCTGTTTTTAGAATATATGTAGGCACCTAACAGAAATGCAGAAATGCTAGTAATTAGGAAAGAAATCTTATATATATTCATATAAAGAAAATTCCGAAAATGTGCTGGAAAGTGTTTTAAGACACGGTGCGATGAGTTTGAGTTTCATTTTAGCGAATTGGTTTTATCAAGCTAAGCACATTCTTTTTTGTAAAAATATCCATATCCGAAGGATTTTCCAAAAAGTTTTTCACATCCCTGATTACTTTTTCCCATTCCGCAGCCTCAACTGCCTTATAAAGCAAATTTCTCCAGTTGTCTTGGGAAGGCATAACCTTACTAAAACCCGTCTGTTTAAACGCATTTTGCAGAAAGGTTATATTTGGCGATAGATCCTTCCATTTAGAAAGATACCATCCTAAATCAAAAAAATCCCTGCCCTTAGTATATTCCCTGTTTAATAAAGCATGCAATTTACCCGCAAAAAGAGAGGCGATATCGTAAGACAGGAAAGAAAGCGGAAAATACTTATTGACAATGGCCGTAGTTAAACCGGCCCCCTGAGGCGGGCTTGTATCGCATTCAATCTTGATGGAAAAGTTCTGCTCCTTAAGAGGAGAAATCCCGGCTTCATACATTAAGCTCTTAAACTTTATGAAGGCATACTGAACATTTTTTTTGTCATTATATGACACAGAGATATCATAGCCCGCTAAAATAAATTCTTCTTTTACCTTTTTTATAATCTCAACAAACGGCAGGCATTCTTTCTCTTTGACAACGGAAAAATCCAAATCTTCGGAAAAACGGGGAAGATTATATAAAAACCTTAACGCCGTGCCCCCTAAAAATGCGGTTGAGCGGAATACCCCTTTATCATGTATAATTCTTAAGGTATATGCCTGTAGATACTCGCGCATAATATTCAATTTTGCATTAAAGGTCGTTTGCCTGGAAGATAATTCTAAGCAATAATCCTTCATAGTGTCTTTTCTTCGTTTCTATAAGACTTGATGTGTTTATTAATTATTTTAGCGGCATCCATAACGCCGGGTTTTTTGAATTTTTTTGCATATTTGAATAATTTAGAAAGATTAATTTTTTGCAAGTTCTGTAGCCTTAATTCGTTAAGATATGCTGATGAAATTTTAGTCCCGTTTAGATAAATTAAATCAAGCAGCGCTTTCTCGGGCGAAGCAATAAAGGCAGTTTGTCTATTTACATTAACTGATTCATATCCCCAGAAAAGTGAAGCCTTCACATGCCTATAATCAAAAATCCCGACTTTAGTGGTAAATCTGGTAGGCCTTTTTGTAGTAACTGAGGTATAAACCGATACTCCCTCGGGAATCAGGTTATGGTACTCTAATGCTTTTTCCAGGCTAATATAGGAAGGCTTTTTTAGAACCGAGGCAATATATAGTTGATACGTTGCGACCTTACGGTAAGCTTCGCCAAGCAGATAAATCCCTCTTTTAATCTGGATAAGTTTCCCTGATTTTTGCCAACGGCTAATCTGAACTTTAACCGACGCAGGGTTTTTTAAGCCAGCAGCTAAAATCGCAGTATCAATTACCGGCAAATTACCCACATACTTAATAAATTCTTCCCATTTCATAGCAATAATTTAACATATTTGTTAACAAAATGCAATAAATTTTGTTTCCTCGTTTTCCTTGCCGGTGCGATGAGTTTGAGTTTCATTTTTTATAGTTCCAATGTCACAGTGGCATTGAGTTTAAGTTTCATCCCTTAAATCGCCAATTTACTCTAGGAAGGACTCGAAGATAAACTTCTTTGCGATGCCCTATTTTTAAAATGATTATTTCTTCTCTATCAATTCTATAAATAACACGGTAATCTCCTATGCGCAATTTACGATGACCTTTTAGACTTTGGCGTAAAGGCTGGCCGTATAACATTGGATTGGATAATAATCGTTCTTCTATAGCCTTTCTTATAGATTCTCTTATATTTTTGGGAATTTTAGGCAGGTCGTATTTTAGGATATCTGGATGATATACTAGCTTATATGCCATCGTGCTACGACCAGATTTGTCTATGGCTCAACGCCGATTTCTTATTGAGATTAGCCTCTCTTTTATTGGCTTCTTTCACCCAATAGGCATCCTCGCAGTATTCTATAGCCTCTCTAATTAAATCCCTTGCTTTCAGGGACAAAGATGTACCGTCTCTTTTAGCCAGACGCTGTATGGCTGAATAGAGTCCAGGCTCCAAAACAACATTTAAACGCGGATTTTTAGTAGACATTTTTCACCTCCAAATATAGTGTATCACTTATGATGCATTTTGTCAAGAGAAAAGAATATAATCAAATCCGAAATTAAATAAAATATAGTTGGGTATTTCATATTAAATCCTTTGTTTCCTTTTCGGTGCGATGAGTTTGAGTTTCATTTTTCTGAAATCTTGTAATAAGCGTTCCTGCCTTTACCAACCAACACGATTAACTTTGCATTTATTAACTTAGAAATTTCTTTAAGTATCGCTTGGCGCGTTATACCAAACATATCTCTTAAATCTTTATTGCTAACTTTGCCTTTTTCTTGAATCCGTTCTAAAATTTTTATCTGTTTCTGAGTTAGTTCAATCCTTTCTCCATCTTCTATCTTGGGAGATATTCCAATTTTCCTGATAAAATCCTTTACTTTATTTATTGAATACAAAACTCCGTCTGTAAAATATTCTAGCCAGTTGGTAATATTTCCTTTGTTTATTTGTGCTGTTTTTAGCGCTGCGTAATACGCGGGCCTATTTTCATCATAATAATCATCAAGCGCAAAAAATCTGCGATGGTCAAAGCCGCTTTTATACAAAACCAACGACGCCATCAGCCGCGCCGTCCTCCCATTTCCATCAATAAACGGATGAATTCTTGCGATTTCATAATGAACGATACCTGCAAGAATGACAGGATTGACTTCCTTTGTCTTATCCAAATTGAGCCAATCTAAAAATTTGGCTGTTAGCCGTGGCACATCTTTTGTTTCTGGCGGCATATACTCCACAATTTCCTTGAAACTCGTACCATCAAATATACGCCTGCCTATAAAAACCTGCCGGTTTCGAAAAACACCGCAATCTTTATTATCCCGAAGAGTACCGATTGTAATAGTCTTGTGAATCTTGAGAAAGAGTTTAATATCTATGGTTTTTTTACTTGCGTATTCGGGAATTGAATCTAACGCTTTGAGGTAATTTAAAACTTCTTTCTTGTCTTTCTCAGTGGCTATGACTTCTTTGCTCTCTGATAAAGCTGCGACCTGCTCAAACGTTAATTTATTCCCCTCAATGCTCGTAGACGAATGAGCGTTATGGATCCTAGCTTCTTTCCTTAGCTTCAACTCCCACTTAGGGATAAGTTTGGATTGTTCAATAATCTCTCTCCCGGCCATAATCCGGGAGATGTTATTAAGAATTTTGTCTGTAATCGTATATTTCGGCTCAAATACCATAGTGTTATTATAACAAATGACAACCTAAATGACAACCTAAATGACAACCAATTAATGCCACCTGGTCAAAATGCTATTGCCTTATCTAAGACGGCTAATGGTATAACCGTAATATTTTTACTTAAAGAATATCCGTCTTTCCCTGGATAAACTACCCAGAGATGTTTTAGCGATAACTCTTTAAGGGCAAAACGCATGGACGGTGTTAAGGATGGCGCCTGTGTATACTTAACTTCTATGCCGTAGAGTTTGCCTTTTTTCTGAAACACCAGATCAAGTTCTGCTCCCGTATGCACTGCCCAAAAGAAAACTTCCTCTTCTTTTAAGTGCAAATTCGTGATTACTTCTTCTAATGCGAATCCTTCCCATGAAGCGCCAAGTTTAGGATGAGATAATAAATCTTTTTTATTTTCTAATGATAATAAGGCGTGTAAAATACCCGCATCACGAAAATATATCTTGGGCCTTTTAACAAGCCTTTTCTTAGTATTGTAATACCATGGACGCAGTTGCCGGACCATGAAAGTTCCTGATAATAAATCTAGATATCTTTGCGCCGTATGATCCGAGACTCCTAAACTCCTGCCTACTTCAGAAGCATTAAATATTTGACCGTGATAATGCGCCAGCATTCCCCAAAAACGGCTTAATGATTTAGCCGGAATCTTTAGGCCTAACTGCGGGATATCGCGCTCTAAGAAAGTTGCGATAAAATCCTGCCTCCACTGATAAGAAGACACGTCGCTCGAAGCCAGGTATGAGCGGGGAAAACCACCTCTTATCCATAATCTCTCCAGATTTTGAATACCTATGTGCTTAAGAGAAAAACCGCCTATTTCCAGGTAGCTGATACGCCCGGCTAAAGACTCCGAACTTTGTTTGATTAAATCTCTCGATGCACTTCCTAAAATCAGATATTTTGTCTGTTTGGAACGGTCAGAAAGCACTCTTAAGACTGGAAAGAGATTTGGTAGCCTTTGTATCTCATCAATAATAACAAATCCCTTAATATCTTCTAAAGCTAATAAAGGATCTCTAAGCCGTTCGATATCTCTGGGATTTTCAAGGTCAAAAATAGTAACTTCTAAGCTTAAAGGACGAGAAAATTGATGCGACAGGGTAGTTTTCCCGCATTGCCTGGGACCTAAAATAGCGACAATGGGATTATCTTTGAAAAGTTTCTTTAATAAATCTAATTCGGAAGACCTTTGTATTTCCATACTAATAGCTTACCATGAAATTTCGATATGTCAAGGCGAAATTTCATTATATCAATGGCGCATCGGGGACCCAAACCTCAAAGCCGTGACGGACAGCGATGTCCGCGATTTCTTCCATTTTATCCAAATTTATATTGTCACCTAAGGAATAATTCATAAATCTGCCTTCAAGGGTCAAAAGCATGGTTTCGGCGACAGAAGCATAGACTGTATTTTTAGGTAGTCCTGTATCTACGCCAAAGTCGGTGGCGAAGGGAAGTTTAATTAAACCGCCATCAATAAGGGAAATATCTCGCTGGGGATTTACTTTACCGGCTATATTCTTAGGCACAGAAACATCGCAAACTAAAGCACCGGATTTTAATTCTTCTATATTCAGCAAGGCCTCGGGAGCGCTGGTAGTGGTAATGACAATATCGGCATTTTTGACTGCTGTATGCGCATCTTCCTCTATATTTACCTCAACGCCATTGAAGTTAAGGATTGTATCTTTGAGCCGCTCTAATTTATCTCTGTGCCGGGCAGTAATAGTTATTTTGGGAATATACTCGGAGAATTTTCTTACACATAATGAACCAATGGAGCCAGTGGCGCCAATTACGGCCAGATGAGATTTTTTCAGGTCTATGTTTTTGACCTTCGCCATCCTGTATATTGCTTCAAAGACCGACCAGGCAGTATAGGTATTACCGCTGGTTACGGGAATTTTTAAACTATTAGCAATGGCCTGGCCTTTATCTCCTACTATTGAGGTATATCCGCCTAAACCTATAATCTCCGCACCTAAGCGTTCAGCAATATGGCCGGCAGAGATAATTTTCTCCAGCACAAAACCTTCCTCTAAATCCAGCATCTGTTTGGGCAGCAACGGGCAGGCAATAAAATAGCCCTGGATTTCTTTGCCTTGGATAGAACGCACACTCTTTATATGGCTGACCTTAAAAGGCGGAAGATTTTTTAAGGAAGTCTTAATGATAAAATCCGGTACAATTCTGATTAATGGCCAGAAATTCTTTAATTGCTCAATGGTGATGGGATGGACTATAAAGGCGAAGGTGTTCATCGCCACAGTAAGACCTTTCTTTTCTTGCGAATGTTATGTTTTATGCCCAGGATTTCCTCGTGGGAAATGGCTCTTTCATGGCTGGTCAGGCCGGCGATTTCAAAGCCGTGTTTTGCGCCTAAGCGGATAATTTCCCTTATTTTTGCGGCGTCAAATTCCTTGCCCAGCGAATAATTCTCAAATTTTCTCTCCAAAGCCAAAATCATCGGCTCAGCCATACAAGGGTAGCACAGGCCTTTGGGCAGGCCAAAGTCAAAATTAAAATCCACATTATTTCCCGGCGGCCGGATGGTTACGCCATCAATTACTAGTATATCCTTGCGCAAACTTGAAGACATGCGGCGCGGATATGAAGCATCAAAGATT